>JBKBRS010000394.1:0-539 GCA_046292095.1 Thiobacillaceae bacterium | reverse complement strand
GGCTTCGATGGCTTCATGATCGAACTGACCGCGCTGCGCAAGGGGATCAAGCTGGGCCGACATGCGGCGCAAGCGATCGAAGCGGCGATCGCCCGTACCCGGCCGGGTCTGGGGCGCGCGCTGGGTTCACTGCTCGACGATCTTCTCGACGATCCGGAACAACAAATGGAATCGCTGGAAAAGGACATGCGCCGGGATGCCAAGCGCCTGAAAGCGGAATTGCTCAAGCTGCGCGAGGCGCTGGTTACGGCAATGTGCCGGGAAGCCGAACTGCTCCTCAAGCAAGCGGCGCGCGCCTATTCCGAATGGCTCGATGGGATCGAATCCCGCCTTGGGAAGGCGCAAGGAGCGGCGGCATGATCTACTGTCGAGCCTGCGGCAAGCAAATTTCGGGGCGAACCTGTGGCATTGCAGCCTTTTGTTCGCGCCGCAAGCGGCGCTCCTGCCTATTCCAACCATTGAGGTAGGAGGCCCGCTTGCGGGCCGAATCCAGGACCGAATCCGAACAGCGCACCGCACGCCGTCTGCGGTTCGCGCCG
>JBKBRS010000393.1:0-511 GCA_046292095.1 Thiobacillaceae bacterium | reverse complement strand
ATCGACCTGTGATTGACGTTGTTGCGCGCGAAATTAAATCGCCTCCCCCGCGCACGCGGGGATCGACCTGTGATTGACGTTGTTGCGCGCGAAATTAAATCGCCTCCCCCGCGCACGCGGGGATCGACCCAGTTGCGGGCGGACGCGGAGGCGTTGGTGGCGGCCTCCCCCGCGCACGCGGGGATCGACCCGCCAAGGGCCGCCACGGTCTCAAAGACAATGGGCCTCCCCCGCGCACGCGGGGATCGACCTCGAATTGCATATTTTCTCGATCGCGTAATAGAGCCTCCCCCGCGCACGCGGGGATCGACCTTGTTTAAAGAACGATTGGAAAACGTGTTTTCCGCCTCCCCCGCGCACGCGGGGATCGACCCGGCCAGCCGGTGAGCGGTGGGTGACGATGAGCGCCTCCCCCGCGCACGCGGGGATCGACCCCAGACGGTAGTGTAAACGCCCAATTAATTTCCGCCTCCCCCGCGCACGCGGGGATCGACCTTCGGATTACTCGGAT
>JBKBRS010000392.1:0-541 GCA_046292095.1 Thiobacillaceae bacterium | reverse complement strand
ATCTTGCACAGACTCGCCAGCGCTTAAGAGGCCATCCGACCAGGACGCACCTATCCACGCAACAAGCCCAGGATGCATCGAGGCTTCTCCTCTACTGACAAGCCTGTGGCCTAAACTAAACGGCATTGGCATGTATGCCACGATGGCGTAGCCCAGGCAAGACGGGCCCGTAGGCTCGGAATGAAGGGCTGCCCGGCGTCGGCAAAGGATTGCCGACCAACGATTTCAGGGGGGCTCTGTGTCATTGGCTTTGGGAGGGCAAGAGCCGCGACTTTACAGGAGTGTTGAGGGCGCAGGCTCAGGCAAGAAGGGGGCGCGACTCTTGTCGCTCCTACCGACCGTGGCCTTTGTTTGTCGCCGGCTTTTTCTGAACTGCATTCAGAAATGGCAAAGAACCGCAGGGCGAATGCGCCCCGCCAGCTGGCTAGGCTATCATTGTGTGCCCGACTCGGAGTGTTCCATGAGATTGCCGCAAGCCACGACTGCCCGCTATGAGGATCTGTTCGACCTGCCCGAGCATCTGGTAAGCCAGATCATCAAC
>JBKBRS010000391.1:0-545 GCA_046292095.1 Thiobacillaceae bacterium | reverse complement strand
GATCACCTCACACCCATCCAGCGCCGCGCCTATATCCTGGCCGACAATCAACTGGCGCTGCAGGCCGGATGGGATCAGGAACTGCTCGCAGTCGAGTTGGCTGACCTGTCAGCAGCGGGCTTCGATCTGGCATTGACCGGATTCAGCGATGAGGAACTGGCCGACCTGCTTGGCAATATTGAAGAGACCGAGCGTGCCGATGAGGATTCGCCTAATGGCGAACCCGAGGATGAGGATATCCCGGATGCGCCGGTGACTCCGGTCAGCCAGCCGGGTGACATCTGGCAACTGGGTGCGCACCGTTTGATCTGCGGCGACTCGACCGACCCGGCCGTGGTCGCCGCGCTGATGGCGGGCGAGCGTGCGGCGCTGCTCTTTACCAGCCCGCCGTATGCCAACCAGCGCGACTACACCACGGGCGGCATTGCGGACTGGGATGCGCTCATGCAAGGGGTGTTTGCCGCGGCGATGTCGTTCATGGATCGGGCCGGACAGATGCTGGTCAATCTCGGCCTCGTCCATCGCGACAACGAATGCCAGCCCTA
>JBKBRS010000390.1:0-548 GCA_046292095.1 Thiobacillaceae bacterium | reverse complement strand
AGTCGCGTCTGCCGGTGTTCGACACGGCGTTACGCGACCTGAGCCTGGACCAGCTCTTCGCGGAAAACCAATACAGCGGCGTGGACCGGGTCAACGACGCGCGCCAGCTCACCCTGGCGGTCACCACCCGGTGGCTGGAAGGCGCCACCGGCATCGAGCGGCTGCAGGCCACCGTGGGGCAGCGCTTCTACTTCAGCGACCAGCGCGTCTATCTGCCCGGCCAGCCGCAACGCGGCGGCGACTCCTCCGATCTCCTGCTCCAGGCCGCCGGCCAGGTCACCGATCGCTGGCGGCTCAGTGCCGGGCTGCAGGTCAACACCGACGCCGGCGAAACGGTCAAGGCCAATCTGGGCGGAAACTACCGTGCCGGGCCAGGCCGCATCCTCAACCTGGACTACCGCTTCATCAACGACCGCTACGCCGCCGGGCTGGACCAGCTCGACGTGTCCTGGCAATGGCCCCTGAAACCAAAGTGGTACGGGCTGGGTCGCATCAACTATTCCTTCCAGGAGTCGCGACTGGTCGAGGGCCTGATCGGCTTCGAGCAC
>JBKBRS010000389.1:0-548 GCA_046292095.1 Thiobacillaceae bacterium | reverse complement strand
GAGAGCATCCTCGGCGGAGCGCGCTACCTGCGTATCCTGCGCGACATGATCCCAGAGACGGTGCCGGAGCCGGACCGCACCTGGATGGCGCTAGCGGCCTACAACATCGGGCCCGGTGGTTTTGCCGCCGCGTTGCGGCTGGCCCATCGCCGGGATCGCAACCCGGATTCCTGGCGCGATGTGAAGGAGGTGTTGCCTCGCTTGGGGCGGTCACGTCAGGGAGAAGCGCTGCGCTACGCTGCCGTGCGCGGCGGTGAGGCACGAGCCTTCGTCGAGAACGTGCGGGTGTATTACGACATCCTGAGGCGTTATGAGCCGCCGTATCGGGAGGGGCTTGGCTTCTAGGTTTCAAGTCCCGCCTGATTGTAAACACGTTTATTGAACAGATCGGGCCGCCTATCGTACCCGTTTGTGAGCGCTGCATTCGGGGTGATAGCCCCAAGCGCCTTCTGCGGGATGGACTGATTCGTACAGCGTCGCGTCGTAAGCTCTGTTCGAACGGCTCCTTAGCGTGCAAGCAGGTAGTGGCTCGCGCCTTGCTGATCCGT
>JBKBRS010000388.1:0-553 GCA_046292095.1 Thiobacillaceae bacterium | reverse complement strand
CCGCGCGCGGTATCTGATCCGCAACAACGGGTATGCGGCCAACGCCGTGGAGTGCTTCGCCGGCAACGCGGTGGGCTCAGGGCTGAAGCCTTCAAGCCAGATCGCCGACGCCGCGCTGAAAGCGCAAGTGCATCAGCTCTGGCGGCGCTGGGTCGATGAAGCCGACAGCGAGTGGCTCACCGACTTGTACGGGCTGCAGCGGCGCGCCGCGCGCGAGCTCTTCATCGCCGGCGAGGTCTTCATCCGCATCCGCAGCCGCTACCCCGAAGATGGCCTTGCGGTGCCGCTGCAGCTGCAGTTGCTGCCCGCCGAGATGCTGCCGATGGACAATCGCCAGCTTCCCAACGGCAACATCCTGCGCCAGGGCATCGAGTTTGACCGCATCGGCCGGCGCGTGGCTTACCACTTCCTGCGCCGCCACCCGGGGGATGTGACCGAGCCGGGACTGGCGGGCGAGACCACCCGCGTGCCGGCTGAGGACGTCATCCACGTCGTCGATCCGGTCGATGCCGGGCAGCTGCGGGGCGTGTCGCGCTTTGCGCCGGCGCTGGTC
>JBKBRS010000387.1:0-558 GCA_046292095.1 Thiobacillaceae bacterium | reverse complement strand
CTGCCAAGTCATCCTGACCCCGCTGGCCGAGACCAGCCCCACCCTGGCCGCGCGCGCCCAGGCGCTGTGGCAGGCGCTGGGGGCGCGCGTGCGCACCATGACGCCCGCGGCGCACGATGCCGCCTATGCCGCCGTCAGCCACCTGCCGCACCTGCTGGCCTTTGCCGCCGTGCGGGCACTGGCGGGACAACCCCACGCGGCGGATTTCCTGGGACTGGCCGGGCCGGGCTTTCGCGACTTCACCCGCATCGCCGCGAGTGACCCGGACATCTGGCGCGACATTCTGCTCGCCAACGCCGCCCAGGTGCGGGCACAGGCCCGGCACTTCCGCGCGGCGCTGGACACGTTCGAAGCCGCCCTCGACGCGGGCGACGCGCACACCCTGCGCGAGCTGATTGCCGAGGCCAGCCGCATCCGCACCCAATGGGCCGCCGGCGCCTACGCCGCGGTGCCCCCGTCATCCGATCCCCCATGTACCGCACCGCCTACCTCGACCTCCCCCCGCTGACGCGCGCCGCCGGCAGCGTGCGGCTGCCCGGCTCCAAGAGCATCTCCAAC
>JBKBRS010000386.1:295-559 GCA_046292095.1 Thiobacillaceae bacterium | reverse complement strand
TTGGCGGGGTGCACGACGAGTCCGAGATCCGCGGCCATCGGCGCACCTACGTCGGCGCCTTGCCGGGCAACATCATCCAGGCGATCCGGAAAGCCGGCCGGCGCGACTGCGTCATGATGCTGGACGAGATCGACAAGATGAGCGCCGGCATCCACGGTGATCCGTCGGCGGCCCTGCTCGAGGTGCTCGATCCGGAGCAGAACGTCGCCTTTCGCGACAACTACCTGGCCGTTCCGTTCGACCTCAGCCGCGTCGTCTTCATCG
>JBKBRS010000386.1:0-285 GCA_046292095.1 Thiobacillaceae bacterium | reverse complement strand
TCGGGCTACACGGCCGGTGAGAAGCGGCAGATCGCCGAGCGCTACCTCGTCCGCCGTCAGCTGGAGGCCAACGGCCTGACCGCCGAACAGGTCCAGATCGAGCCCGCGGCGCTGGAGACCCTGATCGCGCGCTATACGCGCGAGGCCGGCGTGCGGTCCCTGGAGCGGGAGATCGGGCGGCTGTTGCGCCACGTGGCGGTTCGATTCGCGGAAGGCCACACTGAGCCGGTCCGCATCGGCCCGACCAACCTCGAACCGATCCTGGGCCCGCCGCGGGTGGAGAAC
>JBKBRS010000385.1:0-560 GCA_046292095.1 Thiobacillaceae bacterium | reverse complement strand
GACCGAACCCAACCACCCAGACCGCCGCGGTAGGAGGCCCGCTGGCGGGCCGAATCGTGCGTCGTATCCATGCGGTGCTGGGGCTGCGATCCGTCATTCGCGATGCATGCGGCCTTTGGTTCGCGCCGCAAGCGGCGCGCCTACCGGGGGTCTGCGTTTTGTGACGCGTGTTGTGCAGACGCACAAACAGGGGATTTTTCACCTATCCGGTTGTCGCGATACCGCCGGCACGTTCAGCAGAGCCTTGCGGTCAGTGAACGTATGATCACGCCTTACAGGTATGTAATCTAGGGGGTTCCGACACATGCGCTGCGCGCTTGATTGTGCCAAGGCTCACGCCACGACGAAGCCACCAAAAGTTGACGCGGGTAGTCAGTTTAGACCCCGCCATGCTATGATGATGAGTACCGAGATTGCTTCTCGGGTGGATGCCTCGCGTGGGTCAAGCGACCAGTTTTGCGCTGGCATAGACACGGCTTTGCCCGGTGCCTTGATCCGTCTGCGAGGTTCTGCGTGGTTGGTTAAAGAACTGTAGTGATAGGGGTTAACCATGAAAGCTC
>JBKBRS010000036.1:11567-15217 GCA_046292095.1 Thiobacillaceae bacterium | reverse complement strand
GCACTTCGTGCCCGAGCGAGCTTTGGCGAATGAAGGGCAGGCGCAGCACCTCTCGCCCCAGATAGGTGAGGCTCGCCATGCCGAAGCCGGTGGGCAGGGGGCTTGCGACCACGCCGAAGTCGTCGAAGGGATAAGGCCCGATCAGACGGCTGTAGCGTTCGATGTAGCGGGCCGAGTCGGCCAGGTAATCGGGGGCAAGGTCGGCCAGCTCGGGGTGGAACCAGGTGCGGATGCGGACCCGTCTGCCGTCTTCCAATGTGAGTAAGCGCTCACTCACTGTATAAGGCCCTGCCATCAGGTCTATCCCCTCGGCCGGGTGGGGGAAGTCGAATTCCGCACTATAGCCCCTGGCGTCCTCTAACTCACGCAGCCGGTTGCCGGGCACCAGCCCCTTCTGCCCCTTGGGCAGGGTCAGGCGCACCCGGTAGGCGAAGGGCACGCCGGGGTCCGGGTACCAGCCCGTACCGGCGGGGAGGAAGCTGCCTGCCGGGCTCGCGCTGGGCGGCAGTCGGCCCAACACCTGACGGTGATCCGCCTCAGGCAGGGGGGCGAGGCGTCCGCGGTATTCGACCGAGATGCGCCGGCCTGCGGGCAGGTCCACCGGCGCCCCGACGGGCGGCAGCGGCTGCGACCGGCCGTCCACAACAAGACGGGTGATGCGCAGGCCGGGGTCGAGCCGGAAGCGTAGCGGCCCCTCCACCCCACTCAACTGGGCGCGCGCGGCCAGTTCGCGCGTCGCGGGTTCGAGCCACACGTCGAGCGCCAGCCGCGGGGGCTCGGCAGCGGCGGCGAGCGCAAAAACCAGCAGGCCGGCGGCCAGACCCCTGCTCACGGTGCGGGTGTAGCGCGGCGTTGTCACCGGGCTGGCGGGAAGCGCGCCACGATTTCCAACTCCTGACCGTCGCGGCGCACCTTGAGCGGCAGCCAGGTCCCGGGCGCCTGCCGTTCGACCGTCTGGCGCAACGCCAGGGGCGTGCGGATTGCCACGCCGGCGGCCTCGGCGACCACGTCACCGACCTTGAGACCCGCCCGCTCCGCCACGCTGCCCGCCGTGACCTGGGCGATGCGGATGCCGCCGGCCACGCTTTCCATGGCGATGCCCAGACGTGGCGGGTCGGATTGCGGCGCGCGCACCAGATAGATGGCATCGGCCAGGCCTGCCGTGAGGCCCTCGCAGCGGCCATCGGCCTCCCAGGTGAGCAGGTTCGCCACACGCTTGATGCCGAGGTCTTCGAGCTGGTGAGCCACCCCGTGGCCGTGGCGCACGTGACCCGCGCCGAGGATGCCCACCACCAGGGCGTCCGGCTGGCGCGTAAGATGAGCTGCGATCGCCTGCGCCATGGCGCGATCCCAGGTGACCTGGGCCTCGACGAAGCGGGCAAAGGCGGCCTCGTCCTGCCGCTTCTCGGGGTGCTGGGCAAAGACACGACGCAATTGCTCGATGTAGGCCGGCGCCGGCGCGGCCGGTCGTGTAAGCCCCTCGCGCTGGGCGGCGGGCACGGCGTCCCAACCCTTGGCATCGACCGCCGCGACCAGTTCCCGCTCGACGTTGAGGGCCAGCATGGGGATGCGATGCATGCGCGCATAGTGAAACAGCGGCAGATACATGCGCGCGTCATAGCCCCAGACGCGGTCCCAGTCGGTCAGACGCAGGAATTCGGCCTCGGAGAGCTCGCCCGCCACCCAGCGGTCCAGGACCGGCTGCAGCCGGCGCGGGAACATCTCGAAGCCGATGGCGAGACTGGGTTTGAAGGCGTGGATCTGCGCCAGGGTGTGCAGTTGCCAGCGGTGATCCTCGGCGCTGTCGTGGTTTTCACCCAGCAGCACCACCTGTTGGTCGGCCAGGCGGGCAAGCAGCGCTCGAGCGTCGGCCGGACGGAGCTGTTGTCCGTCATGGCTCAGCCACGACCCCGCCCGTCCACAGGCCTCGATCTGGGGGGCCGCCTCGGAGGCACAGCCGGCCATGGGCAGCAGGGTCAAGGCACAAAGGACCAGAGCGGGCAGTCGCATCGTTGGTGTGGACAGACATTCACGCGCGGAGTTCAGCCGCGATGCATCACGGCGCGGGGGGACAGTCTAGCGCATAATGCCGCTTTGACTGATCCTAAAAACCGCAGTTGACCGCTCTGACCGTTTCGTAACAGATCGATGATGCGAGAGATTTTTGCCTCCGGTCATCCTCTCCCAGAGGGTGAAAACGCTCCGCGCCCGCCTTCGGTCTTGGACGCCCGTCTGGCTGCGTTGCTGCTCCTTGCAGGGAGCCACCCTGCGGCGTCGTCGCGCCTTGCCAGCCGGTCGTACAAGCCCGCTTTCGGGCGCGTTCAACTGCGGTGTTTAGGCTGATTGGTCCCCTCTGGAGCACGCATGGAGATATTCCACGTCTTTCACATCGAGGCCGCGCGCCGGCTGCCCCACCTGCCCGCCGAGCACCCCTGCGCCCGCGTGCATGGCCACTCCTTCCGTGTGGAGGTGCGGCTGCGCGGCCCCCTCAACTCGCAGCTCGGCTGGGTGCAGGACTTCGCCGAGGTCGAGGCCGCGGTGCAGCGTCTGCGCGAGAAGCTCGACCACCGCTATCTCAACGACATCCCTGGGCTGGCCAACCCCACCAGCGAACACCTCGCCATCTGGATCTGGGAACACCTCAAGCCAGACCTGCCCGCCCTGTCCCAGGTCATCGTCCAGGAGACGGCGCACTCGGGCTGCATTTATACGGGTGAGTAAGTGCTCGCCATCGCGCGCTGCCGCTAGCTTGCCGGAGAGCGGCACCCACAGGCATGGCCAGAGCCGCCTCGGAGGATGCAACCGGCCATGTCCGCTCATCCCCCCACGCCCTCCCCGCGCGGGGTCGGGGCGCTTCAAGCGTCGGAAGCGCGACTTTCACATCAAAGGCGGTTTGCCAGATGGTGCGCCAGCGCCGTTCCGGCTGCCTGCACGTCGAGCCCCACGCCCAAGTCCTTGAGCCGCGTCACCGGCATGCCGGCATGCCCGCAGGGGTTGATCGCCGCAAAGGGCGCAAGGTCCAGGTCCACATTCAGCGCCAGACCGTGGTAGGTACAGCCATTGCGCACCCGCAGGCCCAGTGCGGCGAGCTTCGCCAACCGGCCATCCGCCTGCGCCACATACACCCCCGGCGCCCCTTCGAGCCGCGTCCCAGCGATCCCATGCCCCGACAGTAGGTCGATGACGGCCTGCTCCAGGCGCCGGACCAATTCTTTCACCCCGTAGCCGCGTCGGCGCAGGTCGAGCAGGACGTAGACCACGGCCTGCCCCGGCCCGTGATAGGTCACCTGCCCACCGCGGTCGATGGCCACCACCGGCACGCCGATGTCCCTGAGCAAATGCTCGCGGCGCCCGGCCTGGCCCAGGGTGAACACCGGCGGATGCTCGACCAGCCAAAGCTCGTCCGGCGTATCCGGCCTGCGTCCGGCGGTGAAGGCCTGCATGGCCCGCCAGGTCGGCTCGTATTCGGTCAGACCGAGGCGACGGAGCAAAAGCCCCTCACCCCCGTTGAGGGCGGGGGAGAAGGCAGGCCCGGCGACCGGGACGATGCACGAGGGGGCGCTGACCACGCCGTGATCCACGGCTCGCGCCGCAACGCGCGCCGGCTCGGGAAGGCTTAAGCCGTGTTTCATCGCAGTCCTTGTGAAAAT
>JBKBRS010000036.1:0-11468 GCA_046292095.1 Thiobacillaceae bacterium | reverse complement strand
GTTCATTGCGAGCGGTGTGACCGCAAGGCGATGGGTGCGCGAGCCTTGAGACAAAACAGGGCTGAGCCGTAAGTCGGCAATCCATTGCCACACCCCCGAATACGAGGCACCGCAGCTCGGCAATCCTTGCCGACGAACCCAATACGCGAGCGGTAGGTGCGCCGCTTGCGGCGCGAACCACAGCCACATGCGGTGTGCCGTTCGTGTTCACCCCCAGGTTCGGCCCGCAAGCGGGCCTCCTACCAGACACCGTAGGTCGGCAATCCCTTGCCGACATCCATCAAACGCGAGGCACCATGGCTCGGCTATCCCTTGCCGACGAAGCCAAGATTGTGCGCTCGGCGCGCCGCTCGCGAGCGGACGACAAACTCTTCTCGTCTCAACCCTCAGGCGCTTTTGCGGCAACGGCTTGCTGTGTCTTGCCGCAAGCGCCGGGCGCCTGCATTGCCTTCCGCTCGCGGCGTTTTGCAGAGCTTCCCCTAGCCCTCTTCGTCCAATAACTGCCCGGCGATGGCCCAGTTCTCGTCAGGCAGCTCCTCGAAGGCGATGTAGGTGTAGCGCCGGGGTTTGTGCGCGATGCGCTCCAGGGTGTCGGTGATCTCCTCGGCGATACGCTTCTTCTGCTCGCGGTTGAGGCTGCCGGCGAGCTTGATGGTGACCACGGGCATGCTTCAGACCTCCAGATGGCGACGGATGTCGGCGAATACGGCGTGGAACATGGCCGGCGTGAGTCGGCCGGTCTGGGTATTGTAGCGGGAGCAGTGGTAGCTATCGAACAGGGCGCGACCGTCGGGCAAGGGGTGACGGGCGCCGTGCGCGAAGCGGTGGTGCGCGGGCTTGAGCCGCAGCGCCTTGAGGACGGCGGCGTGGGCGGTCTGACCCAGGGCGAGGATGGCGGCCCCCGGGGGCAGGGCGGTGATCTCCGCGGCCAGATAGGGGTTGCAGCGGCGGACCTCGGCGGTCTCCGGCCGGTTTTGCGGGGGGACACAACGCACGGCGTTGGTGATGCGGCAGCCCACGAGCCGCAGGCCGTCGTCGCGTCCGAGCGAGACCGGCCGCTCGGCAAACCCATGTGCATACAGGGTCTGGTAGAGCAGCAGGCCGGCGTGGTCGCCGGTGAAGGGCCGGCCGGTGCGGTTGGCGCCGTGCAGCCCTGGGGCCAGGCCGACCACGAGCAGGCGCGCCTGATCCTCGCCGAAGGCGGGCACGGGGGCGTTGTGGTAGGCGGGGTGGCGCTGGCGGTTGTCCGCCCGGTAGTCGGCGAGGCGGGGGCACAGCCGGCAATCCGGCGGCGCCTCGCCGTGCGTGGCGGCGCTCATCAGTGCAGGTGCGTGGGGACCGCCTGGGTGTCCTGTTCGGGCATCTCGGCGTGCACCACCTCGCCCTCGGCGTTGGCGTAGAGCGGCGCGCCGCAGTCTTCGCAGTATTCGAGGGGGAAGCGCTGGTCCAGCACGACCACCTCGCCCACGCCGGCGGCGCGCAGGACCTGTTCGATCTCGCCGCCGGTATCGGTGGTCTCGTCCTCGGCGCCGAGCAGGGGCCAGACCACGCCGTGTACCACCTCGCCACCGCGCCTGGGGGCAAAGCTCACGCGCCACTCCTCCAGCCGTCGGTCGTAGAATGGGGCGGCGACGGCACGCAGCTCGGCGGGCTTGAGGCCGAGCATGGCCTGGAGATAGGCGACCGCCGCGCGCAGGGAATACGGGCGACCCTCGCGGTCGGCCCGCCGCCAGGCGGCGAAATAGGCGTCGGGCAGCAGCAGTTCCACGCCGCAGCCGGGCAGCACGACCTGTAGATTGGGCGTGGCCTGTGTGCGCCATTGGGCGAGGGCCTGCTCGCGGTTGCCATCGGCCTCGTTCCAGCGGAAGACGGGGCGTCCGGGCGGGACCATGACGGCGCCGAGGATATAGCGCACGTCGGAGATGTAAGGCACCACCTCCGGCAGCCGCGCGGGATCCTCATGGTAGGCGCGACATTCGCGCAGGGCCTCCCACAGCCTCTCGACGTAGCGCCGGGTCTGCGCATAGCCGTAGGGGAGCTGATCGGGGCTGTAGAGGAAGTCGGCCAGGGTGAAGCGCACGTCCGCCGCCAGGACGTGGGCGCCCAGATGGTTGGACAAGGCGGTCAGCACCTCGTCCGGCAGCCGCCGCGCCGGGATGCTGTAGCGCGACCAGGCCAGCACCGGCAGGGCGATGAGCAGGCAATGGCGCGGGCCGTCGCGGGTGGTGATGAGGTCGGCCTCGGCGATGGATTCCACCAGGTCGGCCAATTCGTCGTAGCCGCGGCCGCCGGTCTCGTGCAGGCGGTCCAAGGCCAGGTTGATGGCCTCCTCCTGGCCCGTCTCCAACAGGCGGCCGAGGTGCTGCTGCAGTTCGCCTTCCCAGTAGGCATCCTCGACGCGGCTGCCGGATTCCGCCAGCCCCTGCGCCAGCCAGACCAGGCGCTCGGCGTCGCGGCTCATGCGGTGTTGGGAGTGGATACGGCGTCGTTTCATGATGTGCGAGTCTCGGACGGCATGTGTTGCAAGACGGGATTATCGCCCGTTTCCGGCTGCAGGGTCACGTGGCCGATGCCGTGCTCTCGGGCCAGCAGGGCGCGCGCCTGCAGCAGGATGCGCGGCCAATCGTCCAGGCGTTCGAGGTCGAGGTGGGCGGAGAGCGCGATCTTGCCCGAGGACAGCGTCCAGATGTGCAGGTCGTGCACCGAGCGCACCCCCCTGAGCGCCGCGAGATCGCGCCCAACCGCCTGAAGATCGATGTGCGGCGGCACCCCTTCGAGCAGCACCTGTAGCGCCTCGGACAGCAGCCGCCAGGCGGACAGCAGGATCAGCCCCGCCACCACCAGCGACAGCAGCGGGTCGATGGGCGTCCAGCCGGTGGCGAGGATGACCACGCCAGCGGTGATGGCCGCCACCGAGCCGAGCAGATCGCCCATGACGTGCAGCAGCGCCGCCCGCGTGTTGAGGTCCTGACCGCCGCGCGAAAGCCGCCAGGCCACCAGCAGGTTGACCAGCAGGCCGATGGCGGCGACCACCAGCATCGCCTCGCCACGGATGTCGCGTGGTTGTTGGAAGCGTTGCACGGCCTCGTAGGCGATGAAGCCGATCAGGCCCAACATGATGAGGCCGTTGGCGAATGCGGCCAGCACCTCGGCGCGCACCAGCCCATAGGTGTGCCGGTCCGAGGGCGGCCGCCGCGCGAGCCAGGCCGCCAGCGCCGCCAGGGCGAGCGCCGTGGAGTCGGTGAGCATATGCCCGGCATCGGCGATCAGGGCCAGCGACCCCGACCACCAGCCCGCCACCGCCTCGATGAGGGCGAAGCCGAGGGTCAGCGCGAGCGCCCCAGTCAGGTGCCGGTGCTCGCCGGCATGGCCCAGGTGGTGGTGGATGTGATCGGTATCCCGGTCGAGGGAAAGCTCAGGTCGTGCCACGCTTGCCAAGATAGTCGGTGGGGTCGTCCAGGGCCAGGTCGGCATCCGCCTGGCCCAGGCCGGCCAGGCGGTGCACCGCTTGGACATAGCGGCCACTCTCATGCAGGGTCGTGCGGTCGGGCGGATGTGGGCGCCCGTGCATGCGCGCCAGCCGAATGAGCGACACCGCGTGCGGCTGCCAGGCAAGCCGCGTAAGCAGCGTGTCGGCCAGGTCGGGCCGGTTGCACAGCAGCGCCATGTCGCAGCCGGCTGCCAGCGCCGCCTGCGCGCGTGTGACCACGTCGCCGGCGACGCTGGCCCCCTCCATGGCGAGGTCGTCGCTGAAGATGGCGCCCTCGAAACCATAGCGGCCGCGCAGCAGATTGTGGAGCCAGCGCCGGGAGAAACCGGCTGGTTGGTCGTCCACGCGCGGATAGATGACGTGTGCGGGCATGATGCCGGCAAGCCCCAGGTCGATCAACTGGCGGAAGGGGATGAGGTCGGCGAACTCCAGGTCGGCGAGGTCGCGCGCATCGACCGGCACATCGGTGTGCGAATCGGCGGCGACGAAGCCGTGGCCGGGGAAGTGCTTGCCCACCGCACTCATGCCCGCCTCGGCCATGCCCAGCATCAAGGCGTGCGCCAGCTCGGCCACGGCCTGGGGGTGGCGATGCAAGGCGCGGTCGCCGATCACCCCGCTCGTGCCGTAGTCCAGGTCGAGGACCGGGGCGAAGCTGAAGTCCACGCCCACGGTGCGCAGCTCGGCGGCCAGCACGTAGCCGGCGTCGCGCGCCAGCCGCCTGGCCGTCTGCGGCTGCGTGTCCCACAGCGCGCCGATGGCCCGCATGGGCGGCAGCGCCGTGAAGCCGGCGCGGAAGCGTTGCACCCGGCCACCCTCGTGGTCCACCGCGATCAACAGCGGCGGTGAGCGCAAGGCGTGGATGGCGCGAGTGAGCTCGGCGACCTGCGCCGGGCTCTCGTAGTTGCGGGCGAAGAGGATGACCCCGCCCACCAACGGATGCAACAGCCGCTGGCGATCGTCCGCCGTCAGCGCCGTGCCCGCCACGTCCAGCATCAGGGGGCCCAGGGGCAGACGCTCCGCGGTCACGGCCCGCCCTCCACCACGACGAAGCCGACGGCATAGTCCATCTCATCGGCGAGGCTCAAGTGCACCCGCGCGATCCCGCGCGCGGCAAGCCAGCGCTCGAGCTCGGGGACGAAGGCGAAGCCGGGTCGGCCAAGGTCGTCGTGCGTCACCCCCATGTTGGCCAGGCTCACCGGCGCGCGCAGCCCCGTGCCCAGTGCCTTGGCCAGGGCCTCCTTGGCGGCGAAGCGCTTGGCCAGCAGGCGCGGCTTGTCCGCAGCCTGAAGATAACCCTCCCACTCCGTGCGGCTCAGCAGGCGTGCGGCCAGACGCTCGCCATGCCGGGCGTACACACCGCGCACGCGCGCCACCGCGACGATATCCGTGCCGATGCCGTGGATCATGGCGAATGTGAGAGGTTGGGCCGCTGTCGGCAAGGCAGGCGCCGAAAGACGGATCGCAACAAGTACGAGGGGTGCATCACGAGGCTTAAGATACCACCGTGAATGGCCGTCCACACGGCGATGAGCCAAGGCAAAGATGGCCGCCGCAAAATAATGTTTGCCTGCCTGGCGGTTTGCGTGTACTGTGCGGGTTGCGATATCAAGTCGTGCTGTTGTTGTCCGGTCCTGCCGCCGCAGTCCCGCGGTGTTCGTTCCCCATCATCCTGCCTGCTTGACCATCGCCCCAACCGGGGGTCAACCCCTTTTTGTTTGTTTTTGTTAGGAAATCATCATTATGGCAACAGGCACCGTGAAGTGGTTCAACGATTCCAAGGGCTTCGGCTTCATCTCTCCGGAAGGCGGCGGCGACGATCTCTTCGCCCATTTCTCCGCGATCCAGGGCAGCGGCTTCAAGACCCTCAAGGAAGGCCAGCGCGTCAGCTTCGACGTGACCCGCGGACCCAAAGGGCTGCAGGCCGCCAACATCCGAGCCGCGGACTGACGGCAGACGGGCGGTCAGTACCCGTCCCCACGTGAAGCCCGGCTCAGCCGGGCTTTTTTGTGCAATCTTTTCATTCTGAGAAGGCCATGGCCAAAGAAGAAATCCTGGAAATGCAAGGCGTGGTGGACGAGGTCATGCCCGATTCACGCTACCGCGTCACGCTCGAGAACGGTCATCACCTGGGGGCCTATTGTGCTGGCCGGGTGCGCAAGCACCACATCCGCATCCTGGCCGGCGACCGGGTGACGCTGGAGCTCTCACCCTACGATCTGAGCAAGGGGCGCATCACCTTCCGACACCTGGAGACCCGGTCCACCCCCGTGGCCGCGCCGAGGCCGCGGCGCCGTCGCTGAACGGAGGCCGACCCGGCGAAAAAAAAGCCACGGCCTCGGCCGTGGCGTGTTGGCGTGGACGCAACAGAGCGAGTGGCTCAGAAGTCCATGTCGCCCATGCCGCCCATGCCGCCGCCGGCGCCGCCCGCCGGCTTCTTGTCCTCGGGCAGTTCGGAGACCATGGCCTCGGTGGTGAGGATCAGGCCGGCGACCGAGGCGGCGTTCTGCAGCGCCGTGCGGGTGACCTTGGTCGGGTCGAGCACGCCCATCTCCATCATGTCGCCGTACTCGCCGGTCTGGGCGTTGTAGCCGAAGTTGCCACTGCCCTCGACCACCTTGTTCACCACCACGCTGGCCTCGACGCCGGCGTTGGCGACGATCTCACGCAACGGCTGCTCCAGCGCGCGCATGACGATCTTGATGCCGGCGTCCTGGTCGTGGTTGTCACCCTTGAGGTTGCCCACCGCGGCGCGCGCGCGCAGCAGGGCCACACCACCACCGGCGACGATGCCCTCTTCCACCGCGGCGCGGGTGGCATGCAGGGCGTCCTCGACGCGGGCCTTCTTCTCCTTCATCTCGACCTCGGTGGCCGCACCGACCTTGATCACCGCCACCCCGCCGGCCAGCTTGGCCTTGCGCTCCTGCAGCTTCTCCTTGTCATAGTCGGAGGTGGCCTCCTCGATCTGCTTGTTGATCTGGGCGATGCGGGCCTTGATGGCGTCCTGGCTGCCGGCGCCATCGATGATGGTGGTGTTCTCCTTGGCCACCTCGACGCGCTTGGCGCGGCCCAGGTCGTTCAGCGTCGCCTTCTCCAGGGTCAGGCCCACTTCCTCGGCAATGACGGTGCCGCCGGTCAGGATGGCCATGTCCTCGAGCATCGCCTTGCGGCGGTCACCGAAGCCTGGGGCCTTGACGGCGCAGGTCTTGAGGATGCCGCGGATGTTGTTGACCACCAGGGTGGCCAGGGCCTCGCCCTCGACATCCTCAGCGACGATGAGCAGCGGTTTGCCGGCCTTGGCCACCTGCTCGAGGATGGGCAGCAGGTCGCGGATGGAGGAGATCTTCTTGTCGTGCAGCAGGATGTACGGGTCTTCCAGCACCGCCATCTGCTTGTCGGCGTTGTTGATGAAGTAGGGCGAGAGATAGCCGCGGTCGAACTGCATGCCTTCGACCACGTCGAGCTCGTTTTCCAGACCAGAGCCATCCTCGACGGTGATCACGCCCTCCTTGCCGACCTTATCCATGGCATCGGCGATGATCTGGCCGATGGACTGATCGGCATTGGCAGAGATGGCGCCCACCTGGGCGATCTCCTTGCTGGTGGTGCAGGGCTTGGACAGCTTCTTGAGCTCTTCCACCACCGCGTGCACCGCCTTGTCGATGCCGCGTTTGAGGTCCATCGGGTTCATGCCGGCGGCCACGAACTTCATGCCCTCGTTGACGATGGCCTGGGCCAGCACGGTGGCGGTGGTGGTGCCGTCACCGGCCACGTCCGAGGTCTTGGAGGCGACCTCCTTGACCATCTGCGCGCCCATGTTCTCGAACTTATCTTTGAGTTCGATCTCCTTGGCCACGGACACCCCGTCCTTGGTGACGGTGGGGGCGCCGAAGGAGCGATCCAGGACCACGTTGCGGCCCTTGGGACCGAGGGTCACCTTGACGGCATCCGCCAAGATGTTCACACCCGCGACCATGCGGTGCCGGGCGGCATCGCCGAAACGTACGTCTTTAGCTGCCATGTTTGCTTACTCCTGATTACGTATGTGCTGCCGGCCAATGCCGGAACACGTGGGTTTTCGGGTTTGCCTGTGTTGGCCAGGCCCTTGAGCGGTTCAGACCGTTGTGACAGGACGGTCCATCTATTTCTCGATGACACCCATGATGTCTTCTTCGCGCATGACGAGGAGTTCCTCGCCCTCGACCTTCACGGTCTGCCCGGCGTACTTGCCGAACAGCACGCGATCGCCGACCTTGACATCCATGGCGATGAGGTCACCCTTGTCATTGCGCTTGCCAGGACCGACAGCGATCACCTCGCCCTGATCGGGCTTCTCGGCGGCCGTGTCGGGAATGACGATGCCCGAGGCCGTCTTGCGCTCTTCCTCCATGCGCTTGACGATCACACGGTCATGCAGGGGGCGGATCTTCATGGTTCCTCCTTGAAAACTCGTTGGGCTGAAAACGAAAAACGCAGCACGCTGTTAGCACTCGTGTGCGGCGAGTGCTAATGATAGGGGCGGGCCTAGGGGCTTTCAAGGGGCTGGGGTCGAACGTCCGGTCCCTTGGCGCTTGCAGTGAGATGAACAGTCACAATGCAGGTGCGCCTCCCGGCTACCGCGCCGTTGTGCCTGACTCAGACGTTAGGTTCATTCATACTAACGGACATGCCACGGCAGCGTGCCACCCCTGTAGAATGAAACAACTGAACGGCTTGCTTGCCTACCAAAGTTAGAGGCGCCAGGGGTGGCGCTTGACCGAGGTCGATGAGTTGGCCGTTCGATCGCGAGTAGTTCGTTTCGTTCGTTTCGCGACATCATCGTCGGCGAGGCTTTTATGCGCCCGTCAATCACGTTGTTTCATGTTAACCCGGTGATCGGGTCAGCCGATGGGCGTGGTTTTCTATTATACTCGCCACGATCCGTGCAGTAACGCATGGTGCCCCAGCGAAGGAAAGGAGACGTAATGAGTAGAATGAGGACTCTAGTGGCAGCCTTGCTGCTCCTAACTCCAACCCTGGCCTTGACCCAGGAACTGAAGACCGCCGACGAATACCGCGCGGCCCTGCAGGACAAGTTCGCCAACCCGGGCAATCTGGTCGTGGATCGCGGCGAGCAGTTGTTCAAGGAAAAACGCGGGCCGAAGAACGCTTCGCTCGAGAAATGCGACTTCGGCAAGGGACCTGGTGTGCTCAAAGGCGCCTTCGCCGAGCTGCCCCGCTATTTCAAGGACACGGACAAGGTCGAGGACCTGGAGTCGCGCCTGCTCACCTGCATGGCCAAGCTGCAGGGCTTCAAGCCGGAGGAGATCAAGCAGAAGCTCTTCGCCGACCAACGTGCCAACGAGCAGAACACCGACCTCGAGGCCATTGCTGCCTATGTTGCCATCCAGTCGGATGGCATGAAGCTCAATCCGCCGATGAAGCATCCCAAGGAAAAAGAGATGCGTGACCTGGGCGAGGCCTTGTTCCATACCCGGCATGGGCCGATGGACTTCTCCTGCGCCACCTGCCACGGGCAGGACGGCAAGCGCATTCGTCTGCAGGAACTGGGCAACTATCACAACAAGGAACACGCGCGAAAGACCATGAGCACCTGGCCGACCTACCGCGTCTCCCATGGCGTGGTCCGCAACATGCAGCACCGCATGTGGGACTGCATATGGCAGATGCGGCTGCCGGACGTCGATTACGCCTCGCCGGTGACCGTGGCCCTGATCAGCTATCTCGCTGACCAGGGGCGGGGTGCCGTGCTCAACATTCCCGGAATCAAGCGTTGAGGAGGGGACCGACATGCGCAAACTTCTGACACTGTCCGCAGCATTGCTGGCGGCGTTTACCGCCCAGGCCGAACACCATGGCCATAACCCCGTAATAAGTCCCAAACTGCAGAGCCTGGTGGCGAAAGCCATCGCGGCGAGCTTCCTGCCGGGTGAAGGACAGGACCTGTCCCGACTCAGCCAGGACGAGACCCTGAAGACCTGTAACCTTTATCGGGACAATCCGCCCGAAAAGATCGCCGCAGAGATCAACGCCCGCGAGCGCGCCGCCATCAAATACCCGGCCGACGGCAAACTGATGGGGGACTGGAAGAAGGGTGAGAAGCTCTTTGCCGGCGGCTTCGGCATGCGCATCGGCCGCATCGAACCTGACAAGCCCGAGCGGCAAAAGGGCGGCAACGGCGGCAACTGCTATGCCTGCCACGGCGCCGATCCCAAAGAGGTCGCCTTCGGCACCGTAGGTCCCAGCCTGATGCACTACGGCAAACTACGGGGCACGAGCGAGGACATCGTCAAATACACCTACGAGAAGATCTACAACCCGCAAGCCTTCACCGCCTGCTCGCAAATGCCGCGCATCGGTCACAACGGCATCCTGCGCCCGGAGCAGATCGCGGACATCGTCGCCTATCTGGTGTCGCCCGACTCACCGGTGAACAAGTAGTCCATTCCGGCTTACCCTCTAGGTTTGGAAAACCGCCCCGCTGGGGCGGTTTTTTTTCAGGCAGCGCTGACCACAGGGTGCCGAACCGGCACGGCCTCGCTGGCGCAGGATTTTGGCTTGGGCGCCGCCACGCGGCTTGAGCTTGACATGGACACTGGTGCCCGGGGCCGGGGTCGAACCGGCACGCCATCCCTGGCGCGGGATTTTGAGTCCCGTGCGTCTACCAATTCCGCCACCCGGGCGGGTGGAATCCTGTCATTATGCGCAACGAACCCGCCTGCGGGCAAGCAATCCGCACGGCATCGGCCGGCAAAGCCGCAGCCTGTGCGCAAAGGCATTGCAAATCGCCCGCTGGGCCTTTACAGTGCGCAAGCCATCCCTCGGGAGGCCTGCAAATATCAGCCCACTCGCCGTGTCTGACAGGAGGAACACCACCATGAACAAATCCGAGCTCATCGCCGCTGTTGCCGCCAAGGCCAATGCCACCAAGGCCGCCACCAGCACCATCATCGACGTCGCCCTGGAGGCCATCACCGAGGCCCTGGCGCGGGGCGAGAACGTGCAGTTCGTCGGCTTTGGCGCCTTCAGCGTGCAGGAGCGCAAGGCCCGCACGGGGCGTAACCCGCAGACCGGCAAGGAGATGAAGATCCCGGCCAAGAAGGTGGTGCGTTTCCGGCCTGGCGCCGCGCTCGCGGCCGCCGCCAACAAGGCGAAAAAGAAGAAGTAACCCTCGACTGACACTTCGGGCGCTCAGCGCCCGCCTGCGCCGCCCGAGGGGTGCATCGGGCGGCATTTCTTGCTGCGCGCATGAAGCTTGCCACCTGGAACGTCAACTCGCTCAAGGTGCGCCTGCCGCATCTCAAGGACTGGCTGGCGGTCCAGCAGCCTGATGTGGTGTGCCTGCAAGAGACCAAGACCGAGGACGCCAACTTCCCGCTGGACGAGATCGCCGCCGCCGGCTATCAAGCCCTCTACGCCGGACAGAAGATCTACAACGGCGTGGCCCTGCTCACCCGCGCGGCAGCGACCGATGCCCTGACCCGCATCCCCGGTTTCGAGGACGAGCAGAAGCGGGTCCTGGCTGCGACCCTGGGTGACACACGGGTGGTCTGTCTGTACGTGCCCAATGGTCAGCGCGTCGGCTCGGACAAGTACTACTACAAACTCGACTGGCTGGACGCCCTGGTCGCCTGGCTGCGCGCCGAGCTCGCCCGGTATCCGCGCCTGGCGGTCCTGGGCGACTTCAACATCGCCCCAGAGGACCGGGACGTGCACGACCCGGTCCTGTGGGCGGGCCAGGTCCTGGTGTCCGATGAGGAGCGCGCGCGCTTTCGCGCCCTGCTCGATTTGGGCCTCAAGGACGCCTTCCGGCTGTTCGACCAGCCCGATGGCAGCTTCACCTGGTGGGACTATCGCATGGCCGCCTTCCGCCGCAATATGGGGTTGAGGATCGACCACATCCTGCTTTCGCCCGCCTTGGCCGAGCGCTGCCGCGCCTGTCAGATCGACCTCGCCCCGCGGCGGCTTATCCGACCGTCCG
>JBKBRS010000384.1:0-561 GCA_046292095.1 Thiobacillaceae bacterium | reverse complement strand
GAGAGGGCAGGTCGTGTGGCCAGAGGATTAACCGGAAGGCAGGAGGACACGAACGGACTACACAATCCCAGAGCGTTCAATCGGCGCTTTCCTGTCAGCCCTAGGCGCGATAAAAGCGGCAAACTATCTTACCAACTCGACCAACCCCACTGCCACAAACTACCCGCCGCTGTCCCCAGGGTAGGTTGACCTGCCCCCCGAATTCAGCCCGGATAGTTCAATTGGCGCTAACGGCCATGGCCCCTGCCACCCCAGAAGATGAAAGCGGACATGGCCGTTCCCTCTCCCCCAGCCCCTCTCCCCCTGGGAGAGGGGAGCGTCGTGAGTTGGCTGTGCCAACTTTCATGCTAACCTCCCTGCTGTAGGCGCTACGAAAGTCTCGACCTGTGTTGCCGACCCACCACGACGAACTGTCCCCCGTGAGCTTCTCCCGAAATTTCGTCTTCCGAGGGTGATTTAAGATGGACGAACACAGGGAAAGGAAGAAGATGAAGCTCCCATAGCCGGAATACGGCGCCGAATCGGGTGTGGACCTCGGATATTACCTACCTGTGGACAGAC
>JBKBRS010000383.1:0-561 GCA_046292095.1 Thiobacillaceae bacterium | reverse complement strand
CCACCACGTTGATAGGCGGCATGTGTAAGCGCTGCAAGGCGTTGAGCTGAGCCGTACTAATTGCCCGACCGGCTTGATCCTATGGCCGTAACGCCACATAAACCCACACACACATCACCCAAAACGCACCCCCTACCTAAAACCCACACGCCGTTCCAAAGCGTCACACCAGCTTCGAGTCTGACGACCATAGCGCCTTGGCACCACGCCTTCCCATCCCGAACAGGACCGTGAAACAAGGCAGCGCCGATGATACTGAGGAACACTCCTCGGGAAAGTAGGTCATCGTCAGACTCAACCCAACAACCCAAACCAATCAAACCCAAACACCAAACGCCCATCCCAAAAGATGGGCGCTTGAAGTTTACGTGGCGATCTTCCTGACCCCCCTAAGCGTAACTGAAGACAGGGAAACCCGTACAATTCGAAGCGGTGTGATTTACCCGTGAGTTCATGTCATAAATGGATTTTCGCACGCGGTTCCTTGCGTACTACCGCTATTTGAAAACGACGGACCGGAAGTGGTACCGCCATTCGATCGCCGTGCTGCTGATCATCGGC
>JBKBRS010000382.1:0-561 GCA_046292095.1 Thiobacillaceae bacterium | reverse complement strand
CCGCATCGCCTGATCAAAAAGATCGAGAAAGAGGCCGAGCGGCGCTTGGCTTTTCCATCGAACAGCGCGTTCATACGGGTGTCGCCACGATCCACCCGAAGGAACCCGAGATGAGCACCACCCCCAAGACCATCACATCGATCCCCGCCACCCGCAACGAGTCGTTGGGCTTTCACGGCATGATGGGCGAGCACGCCCGGACCGCCTGGCCGATCGCGATGACCGCGATCTCCGATGCCACCTGCCAGCCTCTCGAGTCGGTCCGCACCTTCCTCGACAGCCGCCACGGTCGCCACTTTGCCGACGATGTGCAAAACGGCCTCTACGCCGGCGCCACCCTGGCCGACGCGATCAACGCCGCCACGCAGCGTTGGATGGGCTGGACGATTGGCCGCCGCACCAGCAAACAGTACGGCATCCCCAAGGGCCTTCCCTACCTGACGGGCTTCGTGATCCACTGCGAGATCGTCGAAGAGTCCCTGGCGGTGTGAGGAGCACAACGTGGCCGCCATCTCCACCACCCCACAACTCGAAGCCAACTACGACCAGTTCATCGCCGAA
>JBKBRS010000381.1:0-561 GCA_046292095.1 Thiobacillaceae bacterium | reverse complement strand
CCATCTTGGAGCGGATGTTCGCCCTGATCTGCTCGGGCCGCCCCATGAGGGCGCCCATGGGCGTGCTCTTGTCCATGGCGCGCCTCTTGCTAGGTACCTTGGCGCTGCGCGCCGGTGCGTGCGGCTCGATGAGCGCAACCAGTTCAGCCCAGGGCACCACCAGATTCAGCTCGTCAAGGAAGTCGCGCTTGCGCGTCTTCTTGGTCTTCTGTTTCATGCCGATACCGTCTCACATCTGCCCGCTGTCGAGGCAGGTTTTGCAGAGATTCCATTTGCAAATCAGAAGGTTCCAACTCTCGCGGCGCGGTCAACTGCGGAAATTAAAACATTAGCTTGGGAAGCTGAATGGACAGGCGAGAAAAATGTTCGGTAGAAGTCATGATGATGAAAGAAATCAACTACATGATCCGTTTCGACACCCCCGCCTTTCTCGGCAATGCCGAGCAGAGCGGTCAGTGGCGCACGCCGCCGATCAAGGCGCAGCTCAGGCAATGGTGGCGGGTGGCCTATGCGGCAGACCACGGCTTCAGTGTGAACGTGGCGGCGATGCGCCGCGAAGAA
>JBKBRS010000380.1:0-562 GCA_046292095.1 Thiobacillaceae bacterium | reverse complement strand
GGCAGTTCCAGCAATTGACGGAAGACCACCGCCACATCCAGGCAGTGATCGGCAAGCGGATGTTCGGCACCGAGCGCATCGCGCTTGCCCCAGGGACGCCGTGTCGCGGCCTCGGTCACGCTCATGGGCCCATCCTCCTTGTTTGTCGATCCGCTCCGTTCACTACATGCCCCACGCCACCTATGGCGGTGGTCATGGCGATCTAGCCGGAGGATGATAGAGGATGACTGGCTCAAAAACCGAGCCTGACAACCCTCATCCCGTCCTGATCACCATGAACCGCACGGAACGCTCTAAATAGATCGATCAGCTGGTGCATGAGCGGCGCGTCGTGCCGCCGGTGGCGTCTTGGGAGGGACTCGCCGTCTCCCGCGCCACCTTCAGGCGAGACCTGGGTTATCTGCATGACTGGCTCAATGCGCCCGGCGTGTGGCCGAGGAAGTGGCGGCGATGGCGCGAGCCTACTCGGGCGGCGGCTAGAGCGGCGACCCGCACCGGTGCGGCCGGGTCTTACTTCAGGCTCAGCACCAGCCTTTTCCCAAGCGCGGCGGCGGCGCGTTCG
>JBKBRS010000379.1:0-562 GCA_046292095.1 Thiobacillaceae bacterium | reverse complement strand
ATCGATGAACGCGGTCAGTTGCGACTTGGAAAGCGCGCCCACGCGGGTTGCTTCCACGTTGCCGTTTTTGAAGAGCATGAGCGTGGGGATGCCGCGCACGCCGAACTTACTGGGCGTTTCCGGATTGTCGTCGATGTTGAGCTTGCAGACTTTGAGTTTGCCTGCATACGCTTCAGCGATTTCGTCCAGGATCGGCGCGATCATTTTACAGGGACCACACCATTCTGCCCAGAAATCGAGCAGCACCGGCATTTCGGATTTGACCACTTCCTGTTCGAACGTGGCGTCGCTCACGTGATGGATGTGTTCGCTCATGAGACACTCGAATCCAATGGGGTTGAGGAGGAATAAAAAGACGTGCCCGAACAGTACGTCAGCGTGCGCGCTTTGTCAATGGTTGTATGCCCTCAGAAGCATAGAACGAAGGGGTGGGATGTGGCATCATGTGCACACCGTGTTCAAACAAGGAGCGTGCCATGACCTATGTCGTCACTGAAGCCTGCATCAAATGCAAATATACCGATTGCGTCGATGTCTGCCCGGTGGATTGTTTCCGTGAAGG
>JBKBRS010000378.1:0-569 GCA_046292095.1 Thiobacillaceae bacterium | reverse complement strand
CTCGGTCGCATCACCGCCACGGGTGTCTATACGTTTTCGCCGGCGGCATCCACCACAGGGCTGGAAGGCGCTGAGATTGCTTCGGCCGTGCTGCTGCACCCGGTCGCTGCCAGCAACACCGATACCCAGGCCGTCGTGCTCGCGCGCGGCCAAGTGATCGTCGCCGACCGTGCGCTGGCCTTCGACGCCTCGGTCACGGATGCCGCCACCCGATCCCTCAAACACCAGCAACTGGCTGCCCACGGCATCGTCGTGCGCACCTCTGCCTGACCAGGAGTTCCCCCCATGACCGTGATCGTTAATCCTTTCGACGCCGGCGGCTTCACGCTGGCCGAGATGTCGGCCGCCATCCAGATGCTGCCCAACCCCTACGGCCGGGTGGGTCAGCTGGGGTTGTTTGCACCCGAGCCGATTTCCCAGCGCAACGTCACCATCGAGTCCATCGAGGGTGAGCTGCGTCTGTTGCCGGCCGTCGCCCCAGGCGCGCCTGCGACGGTGGGCACCACCGACAAGCGCTCGGTACGCTCGTTTGCCGTGCCGCACATCCCGCACAACGATGTGGTGCTGCC
>JBKBRS010000377.1:0-570 GCA_046292095.1 Thiobacillaceae bacterium | reverse complement strand
GTTCGGCGAGTACGGCGTCGTTGCCCTTCTTGTCGATCAGACGCTGACCCGCGTGGGTCAGACGCAGACGCACCCAGCGGTTTTCACTCTCGACCCAGAAGCGCCGATATTGCAGGTTGGGCAGGAAGCGGCGTTTGGTCTTGTTTTTGGCGTGGGCGAAATTGTTCCCCACCATCGGCTTTTTGCCGGTGACTTGACAGACTCGGGCCATGGTTTCGGCTCCTGAATTACCCGTTATGCAAAAAACGCATGTTAACACAACCCAGGCAGTCACAGCAAAACCCAAGGCGCTAACGTGCAAGGGGCGGCGTAAGCCGCGACATGGGCTGCTGGCCGCGCTCCAGGGTCGCGCCTGCCGTCGCGCCTATAAAAACTCGAGCCGACGCAGCAACCCGCCCGCCGACGGGAGCCAAGACCACGTCAGAGGCCACGCAGCCGCGCCGTGACTTATCCAGCTCCGGATTCGGCCCGCAAGCGGGCCTCCTACCAGGTACTGTCAAGCGACACGCAGATTTAACCCCCTGACGACATCTGGAATTGACCCCCAGGGTTAATCAACTCTCCGACGTG
>JBKBRS010000376.1:0-573 GCA_046292095.1 Thiobacillaceae bacterium | reverse complement strand
GCACCCATCGCAGCAACTTCTACAACTGGCTGTTCCGTCTGCCCGCTGATGGATGGACCCCCCTTCGCAGTGCCCTGGAGCGTGCGGGTGAATACTTCCGCACCTCGGGCCAGAACAGCCCTTACGCCTTCGACCCGCAGGTCACGTCCAGCCCCGAGTACAGCTGCCGCCCCAACTTCAGCATCGTCATGACCGACGGGATCTGGAACCACGATAACCTGACCAGCTACGGCAACGCAGACAACACCAGCCTGACCCTCCCGGACGGCAGGACTTACAGCCCCGCCGCCCCCTACCGGGACAACAACAGCAACAGCCTGGCCGACATCGCCTATCACTACTGGGCCAACGATCTGCGAGGCGACCTCGACAACAACCTCGTGCCCTACATGCCGGACCGGACCGGCAATGCCAATCAGCAATACTGGAACCCCAAGAACGACCCCGCCACCTGGCAGCACATGGTGACCTTCACCATGGGCCTGGGTCTCACGGGCTCGCTGGGATCGAACTGGACCGGCGACACCCATGATGGCCCCTTCTACACGGGCCTGCTGGCAGGGACCCAGTCCT
>JBKBRS010000375.1:0-574 GCA_046292095.1 Thiobacillaceae bacterium | reverse complement strand
CGGCTCGCGCGCCGTGACGGGACTTGCGGGCGTCATCACCGCCGCGATCCTGCAGGGCGCCCTCATCTACGGCACGGTGCAGGACATGAACGGGGCCAAGGCGTCAGTCGGCGACTGTCTTGCGACGGGCCTGCGCGCCTTCCTGCCCCTGCTGGGCGTCAGCATCCTGTTCGCGCTCGCGGTGGGCTTCGGCCTCGTGCTGCTGGTCGTGCCGGGCCTGATGATCGCCTGCGCCTGGTGCGTCGCCGTGCCGTCGCTGGTCGCCGAGCGGACCGGCGTGTTCGGCGCGTTCAGCCGCAGCGCCGACCTGACGCGCGGCAATCGCTGGCGGATCTTCGCCCTGCTCGTGCTGGTGTGGGTCATCGCCATGGTGATCTCCGCGGTGATCGGGGCGATCGTGGGCATAGGCGCCATGACGGCGGAGGACCCCTTCGCCGCCGCCACCAGCCCCCTGACCATCGCGAGCAACGTCCTGATCAATACCTTCAGCGCCGTCATCACCTCCACGGGCGCGGCCGTGCTCTACGTCGAGCTTCGCAGGGCGCGCGAAGGCGTCGGGCCGCAGTGGCTGGCC
>JBKBRS010000035.1:0-15268 GCA_046292095.1 Thiobacillaceae bacterium | reverse complement strand
CTTGCGGCTTCAGGGCATCCACCCGCACGTCGCCGAGGAAGGTGTTGTTGATCGTGCCCGAGGTGTCCGCGAGATAGAGGTCGTCCACGTCGACGGTGACCGGGCAGGGCTGACCCGGCACGCTGCCTGCGAAGGCGGTGAGCAGCGGCCCGCCGCCCTGGGTCGTGTTCTGCGCCGACAGGGTGATCGCGAGCACGCCGTTGAGGCGCACGGTCAACGTGCCGTTGCTCGTGCCCTGCACGACCTGCAGTTCGACGTAGTGCCACCCCCGCACGGCCGCCGTCGTGACCGAGGTCGAGATCCACTGGTCCCAGCCGCTCATCCCCGATCCCGTCCGCCGGTAGAGCTTGAGCCGCCCGTCCTCGCCCAGTTTGACGAGGTGCGCCACCTGCGCGGATGCGTCGCGCACGCCCAGCAGCACCGGCTCCTCGCCGGTGTTATCGAACGGCGCCACGCGCAGTGCCGCGCCCACGATGAGGCTGGTGCGCCCGGCCTCCAGGTTCTTCACATACCCGCCGCCGGCGCCTGCGGGCAGGCGCAAGGCGTAGGACGAGGGTCGCCGACCGGGGATGCGCGTGGCCTGAGGCGACAGGTACGCCGCCTTGCCGCGCGCGAGCCACGGATCGCCGAAGGGGTCGAGTGCCTGCGGGTCGTAGTGGTCGAAGCCGTCGATGAAGATCAAGGCCATGGCTTACCCCTGGAGCGCCGCGCGCACCGCGCGCGCGTTGCGCCCGATGATGTTGAGGATCACCCGCTCGCCCGCGGGGGTCTGCAGGTGGTCGTGGGTGACGCCCGGGTCGATGGCGTTGACGATGCGCACGGCCTGGCTGACCGGCGGTGCGGCCGGCTGCACCTGGACCTGGGGCACGAGGCCGCCGGCGGCCAGGGCCAGCCGATGACCGTCCCAGACGGGCGGGGCTTTCAGGCCGTTGATCGCGTCCAGGAAGGCCACGCCGACGCGCCGCACGGCGGCCGCGCGCACCACGTACTCGCCGGCGGACAGCCGCGCGGGGATGGAATCGCTGGTCGCGGTGCCGGGGCCGGTGACGTAGCCGCCCGCGGCGAACTTCTTGACCCGGCCCATCAAGGCCATGACCGCGGCCACCATCGCGGCCATCGCGGCAATCGCCAGCCCCGGGCCCACGACCGGAATCGACGCCTGCGAGGCCGCTGCCCCGGCGCCTGCCTCGGCGGCATTGGCGCTGACCTTGGCGGCCGTCTCGGCCTGCTTGGTGGCCACCGACTGGGCGGCGGCCGCCTGCTCGATGGCCGCTTCTTGCTGTGTGAATCCCAGCTTCATCGCGAGCATCCGCGCCTGCATCGCCACCCATTGCTGGAAGGGCTGGATCACCATCTGCTGCAGGAAGGCGTCGGCCACCTGGCGGAACAGGTTGGACAGCGCCTCGCGGAAGCTTTGCGCGCCGGTGACCATGCCCTGCAGGGCGTTGCCGAAGCCCTCGCCGATGCGGTTCCACAGCGGCGCGAGCTCGTCGGCGACCAGCCGCGTGCGCTCCAGTTCGTTGCGCCAGGCGGCGACCCGGTGGACCGCTTCCGGCCCGATGGCCTGCGCGGCCTGCTCCATCGCGGGCAGCAGCCGCTGCATCTCGGCGGCGGATTCGCGCTGCAAGGCCACGATCCGCTGCCGCGCCTGGGCTTCGGTGAGCAGCCCCGCCTGCTGCTGGATGCCGATCGCGTCCTGCGCATTGCGCAAGCGCTCGGTGACCTGCCGCCACTGCGCTTCGATCGCCTCGAGATTGGCCTGCGCGGCCTTGACGTCGATCAGGCGGTCGATGAGGGAGACGCCATCCGCATCACTCTCGGCCAGCAGGCGCGCGCGCAGGTCGCGGTAGCCGCGCTCGATGGCGGCTCTGCGGTCGGCATCCGTCGCCGTGCCGGTGAGACGCGCCAGTTCCTCGCGCACGGCGGCCAGCGCATCGGCCAGCTCGCGCTCGGCCTTGGCCGCGGCGCGGGCGTTGCTCTGCTCGACGTCGGCGCGCTTGTTGTTGAGCGCGATCAGCTCGGCCTCGAGCCTGGCGACCTCGGCCTTGCCGCGCAGGCGCTCCTCCTCGCTCTTGCCGCCGGATGCCAGCTGCCGGCTGCGTGCCAGCGCCTGCTGCGTGCGGGCGATCTCGGCGTCGATCTCCTGCTGCTCGAGCGCGGTCTTGCGTGCGTAGTAGTCGCGCAGGGAAACGAGCCGGTCTTCGAGCGCGGCGTCGAGCGCGGTTTGTTGGCGGCGCAAGCCGTCTTTGAGCAGGGTGAACTCGGCGTCGAGCCGGGCCTGCATCCACGCAGCCTGAGCGCTCGCGGTGTCGCGGGTCTTGCCCGGAGCCGTGAGCCGCTGCAACAGCGCCGGGTCGGCCTGCACCTTGGGCGCCTGGACCTCGATGGGCTTGGGGTCGAACAGGCTGTCCCGGAACTCGGCCAGCTCATCGAGTCGTTTGATCAGGCTGCCTTTGAGGTCGGCGATGATGGCCTTGGCCCCGGCGGTGTTGCCGCGCAGGGCCTCGACTGCGGCGGCCATGCCAGCACCGATCGCCTCACCCAGGGCGACGAAGGCCTTGCCGACCGTGGCCGCACCCAGCGCCAGGGTCTTGAGCACGAGCACCACGCCGTCGAGCACCGCGCGCAAGGCGCCGCCCTGCTTGGCCGACTCGACCATGCCGCCCGCCATCTCGTTCATCGCCGGCAGGAAGGCCTCGATCACCCGGTTGGCGATGCTGGTGGCGGCAAGCCTCACCTTGGCCAGCGCGTCGTTGAACGCCTCGGCCTGCGCAGCCGTTTGACCGCCGATCTGCACGCCCAGCGCTTGCATCTCTCCGGTCAATGCCGCGATGCCCTCGCGCCCCTGGTTCAAGAAGGGGATGAGTTCGGCGCCGCTCTTGCCGAAGAGTTCGACCGCCAGCGCCGACTTCTGCGCCCCGTCGGGCATGGCCTTGAAGCGATCGGCCAGATCCAGCAGCACCGCGTCGGTCGCGCGCAACGTGCCGTCCTGGTCCTGGAACGCCACGCCGAGTGCCGCAAAGCGCCGGGCTGCATCTTCCGAGCCCGTGGCCGCCTCGAGCATCGCGGTGGCGAGCTTCTTGAGCCCGGTCTCGAAGGTCTGCGCCGAGACACCGGAGAGTTCGGCCGCCGGCACCAGAGTGGAGAGCGCCTCCACCGTGATGCCCACGCGCTGCGAGAGCTTGTTGAGCGCATCGGCCGACTCCAACGCCGACTTGACCATGGTCCCGAGACCCGCGGCCGAAACCGCCACCCCGAGCCCGGCGAGCACGCCGTTGACGCTCCTGGCTGCATCGGTCAGGCCACCCAGGCCCCGCTTGACCGAGTCGAAGGCACCGCGCGTCTCGTCGACGGCGCGGATGAGGATTTGGGCGCGGTTGTTTGCCATCAAGCCTGGTCCAGTTCTCGTTGAATCGCCCGCGCGAGCGCCGGCAAGGCCCGTTGCACCCCGGCGGCAAGGTCCAAGCGCCGCTTCAGATCCACCCGCCGCACCAGCACGGCGATCGGAATCTCCTGGCCGCGCTGCAGGCGCTTGACGCCGGATCGCTGCCGCTCGGCGCGCTTGAAGCGGGCGAGTTGTGCGGCGTTTTCCTGGAGGTTTTCGGCCATCAGCAGCACGCGGCCGTTCTTCTCGACGAAGAAGGCATTGCCCGAGCGCATCAGGCCGTCGATCACCGCCTTGAAGCGCTTGCGGCCGATGCGATTGGGCAGCAGCGGGATCAACATCCGCCCGGCAAGCGCGCCGCCCTGGGCGTGGATGCCCAGCCACGGGATGCGGCTGCCCACCCACAGCGCGGGCAGACGTTCGGGCTTCTGATCGAACACCTTGGTCTGCATCGACGAGACGAAGCTCGCGCGCCGCACCGCAAAGGCGCTCCTCATCTGGACGCGGGCGGCCTCGCGCACCTCGCGGCCGCCTATAGCCATCCCCTTGGCCACCGCCGCGTGGATCGCCCGCCGCCGCTGCGTGCTCCAGGCCGAGAGTTGCCTTGGATCGAGCAGTCCGGAGGTGGCCAGCGTCAGTTTCATGGCCGCACGTCCTCCCACAACTCGCGCTGCAGCCGCTCGATGGCCGAGCGGTCGCCCTGGGCCGCCACCGCGTGCAAGGCTAGCCGCAAGGCGTGCTGCCGGCGCTCCTGTCGCTCGTGGGCGGCCAGCAAGCCGCGCACTTGCGTGAGCGTGTAGCCCATCACCTCGGCGTGGCGGTGGCCGGCGGCGACGAGCCGGGCGACGGCATCGTCCCAGCCGAGAGGATCGGCGCCAGCCGCTCGCCCGAGCGCGCGATGCTCGGCGCCACCCGCCGCACGAAAAAATCCGCGTTCACCTCGAACACGGCAGTGGCCAAGGTGACGGCCTCGTCGAGCGCCAGCCCCTCGATCCAGGCGCGGTCGCGCCGGGTGGCGAGCGTGAGCAGCTCCAGCACCGCCTCGCCGTGCCGGGCCAGCAGCGCGAGCCAATCCGGCTCGGCCGAGAGATCGGCTGCGATGGGCCGCAACGCCGCGAGGAGGCGCGGCAACTCGCCCAGCCGGATCGGCGTGAGTTCGAGCGCGGTGCCGGCCACGGTCACCACCCTGGGCGCGGGCGGGAAAGTCTGGAAGTCGGTGCTCGTGTGGGTCATCGCCTTCCCCTTACAGGAGCACCAGGCGGCCGAACTGTCCGAGATCGCCGCCGGCCGGCTTGGTGAGGTCCGCCAGCACCTGGCCGGAGAGTTCGAACTTGAGCAGCTCGTCCGTGATGATCGAGAGTTCCTTGGCCGGATTGATGGCCACGCGGTACAGATCGATCACCACCTCGCGGTTGCCATCGGCGGTGTTCAGGCCCTCGAAGCGAATCCAACGCTCGGGCAAGGGCTGAGTGAACATCGCCGTGCTCTGCACGGCGCCATAGGCGTAATCGACGGTGAAGGGCTCGACATAGGGGCCGCCGGTGGTGGCATCCAGAATCACCAGCGACCCGTGCTTGGCGTTCACCGAGTACTGCGCTGCCGGCAGCGTCTTCGGGGTGGTCGGGTCCGAGTCCTGGACCTGCACCGCCGAGACGTTTTGCATCGCCAGCGGATAGAGATGCCCCGGCGTGACCGGGTTGGGCAAGGCTTCGCCGGTAACCGTGCCCGGCGTGATCGGGGTGCTGTGCCCGTAGAGCGCCAGCGCCAGGTTGACCGGGATGAGTTCCTCCAGCGTGCAGGCGAACTCGCCCTTCTTGGTCTTGATCAGTTGCAGGTCGGTCAGGCGCTGGCCGGACTGCGCCTCCTGGTGCTCGATGGTGTCCACCGACAGCGACACCTTCAGTTCCGGCACGTTGCCGACGAAGGTGAGGCCGGCCGGATTGCCGGCCGCATCGCGCGCGCCGATGTAGACGCGTCCCTGTCCAGAGAAGTAGGCCATGGTCAGTCTCCCGTGGAGCTTGCCGCGGCGGCAGGACCGTCACGGCGCGAGGATTTGAGGGATGGGATCGAGGACTCCGGCGTGACGAGCCGGGCCACGCCCTGGGCGATCAGCCAGCGGGCGCTGGTCTCGGGCAGGTCCAGCCGCGCGCCAGCGGGCAGGCGTTGGCCTGCGTGGGTGTGGGGTTGGAGCAGTTCGATGGAGAGATTGGGCATAAGGGGGTCATCCTGTCTGGGTGAGGTCGAGGGCATGGGTGCGGTAGCGGATTTCGTAACGGGCGGGCAGCGCGACGGCCCCGGCGTCGGCTTCGTCGAACTCCCATTCGCAGTCGATCTCGCGCACGGCGATGGCCAAACCGCCCAAATTCGGGTCGGCGAGCATGGCCGCGTGCGCCGCGGTGAGCAGCCGGTCGGCCACGTCGAAGGCATCCGCGCCGCGCGCCACCACGGCAAGCCGGACAGACAGCTGCCGGTCGACGAGATGGTTGGCGTGGGCCGTGATGCTGTCGCCCTCGACGAACAGCAGCAGCGCCGGACTGGCCTCGCGGGTAACCGGCACGGCCGGCATGCGCAGCACCGGGATCGGTGCAATCGCCGATGACAAGCGTGCGACGACCTCCCGCAAGAGGCGCTCGCGGATGGAGTTCATGGGGCATTCCTCAGAGCTGGGAGAGAAAGGCGCGATGCTCGGCGCCGTCGCCGATGGCGCGCACGTCGCGCACCTGATAGCTGCTGCCCGCCACCTCGACCGTGTCCCCGACGGCCAGCGTCATCCAAGACGCCGGGTAGTCGATCTGATAGTCCCGCGACAGTGCCAGCCCGTCGAGCACCGTCTCGTCCGGGGCGCGGAAGGCGCAATGCACCGTGGTGCCCGCGACCGTGACGACGGTCAGCAGTCCGGCATTGCGTGCCGCTTCGTACAGCGTTTCAACGTCCATCAGGACGCCAGCACCTTCACCAACACGGCCGGGCGATGGCACATCGGCAGTGGGTTGGACTGGGTGTGGATGTCGGTGCCGCGGTCGAACTTGCGCGGCTCCTGCTTGGCGTACAGCGGCTGGCCCAGCGTGTTGGCCGTCTCGTTGAAGTCGGCCGGCGCGAAGTAGGTGGCGAAGGTGTCCACCGTGCCCAGCGGGAAGGCGTGGCCCTCGCCGGCGGCGATGAAGCGGCGCGTGGTGTCGCCGTCGCTGGCCTCGCCCGAATATTCCTCGAAGGTGATGCCAGCGAAGGTAAAGCCCGCGCGCATGTCCGAGCGCAGGGCCAGGCTGTCCTGCCAGCGGTCGTAGGCGGCGACGACCTTCTCATGGCTGGTCAGCGCATCGAAGAACTCCTCGGACACCAGGCAGTGGATGCCGGTCATGCGCTCGCCCATGAGGTTCTTTTCCATGTAGCGCTTGAGCTCGAGACACTTCTTCTTGACGTCGGTGCCCGGGTTGCCGAGCTGAAAGTTGATGACCTTGGGCGAGATCTCGAACAAGTCGAACAGGTTGTAGAGCTCGGTGCCGTCGGCATCGAGGATGCTGCCTTTCAAGGCACCCATGCGCAGATGCTCCAGGGTGATGGCGTGCTTGTTGCGCATTGCCTGCAGGTGCTCGGCCATCACCGCCGCCACGGTCTGCACCTCGGTCTCCGAACCGAAGGCGCGGATGCCCTGCACTTCCTCGGGCAGCACCACGTCGTCGTGCGGGATGTGCGGGATGCCGAACGAGCGCAGCTTGCGCTTGCCGCGCTTGGCCACCGTGCCGGGCGAGCCCACCGGCATCGTCGGCAGCAGGGTGAGCACGCCGTTCTTCTCCTCCACGGCGACCGAGCGAAAGCGCACCGGCTTGGCCGGGAACAGGCCCATCTCGTCCAGGCGGCCGTAGTTGTTGGGCAGGATGTTGATGGCGGCGGTCAGCGCCGACATCGAGAAGGCGGGATTCTCGAAGGGGTTGTTCATCGTCAGACTCCTTTGCGCACGAGGATGCCCAGGCTCTTGAGCTGCGCGATGGCCGCCTGTTTTTCCGAGGCGGTGATGGCGGCGGGCCACGCCAGGGCGTGATCGGCGACGATGGCGTGGCGGGCCAGCATCAGCCCGTCCTCGCGGTCGATGAGCGTGGCGTCCACGGCTTGCATCAGCACGCCGGCGGCCACCTGGCTGCCATCGGTGGCCGATGGGTCGAGTCTCTTGACCTTGCCGGTGGCGGTGACCAAGCCGACGACCGCGCCCAGGGGCAAGTTCTGGCCCGCGCCGACCGTGACCTGGTCGCGGGAATAGAGATTGGGCGCTTCGTACTTCAGAAGATCGCCCAGGTTCAGTCCTTCGGTGATGGCGGGCATGTCACTTCTCCTTGCCGGCGCGGGCGCGGGCCGCCTGCACCAGGGGGTTGTCGTGGAGGGATGGGGGATTCGGCTTGGCCGCATCCGGCGCGATGTGGCTGTGGATCTCCTGCCCGCTGGCGCGGACAGCCAGCAGCTGGCTGCGCACCTGGGCGGGTGGCGTGCGTGCGGCGAGGTAAGCGGCGATGCGCTCGGGGCAGCCCGCCAGCGCGCACAGTTCGGCGATCTCCTGTGCGTCATCGATGCTCATCGGCGGATGCGCGCCAACAGCGCGATCAGGATCAGCACCAAGCCCAGGGTCAGCAGGGGTTCCGGGTTCATTCATGACATGCTCCAGTCGTGGTGAGTGAAGGTGTCCCGGCGGCGCGAAGGCACGCGTCGCCGGCGGTGAAAGTGCCGCGGTCAAATCGGCCAGCAGGTCGTCGAAGGTGCCGATGGCATCGGCCAGCCCTGCCGCGACGGCGTCCTGTCCGAAGAACACGCCGGCTTCGGTGGCACGCACCGCGTCCGCGCTCAAGCCGCGATGGCGGGCCACGGTGTCGACGAACAGGCCGTAGATCCGATCCACCTCGCGCTTGAGCAAGGCGTGGGCTTCGTCCGAGATCGGCTCGTGCGGGTTGAGGTCGTTCTTGCGTGCGCCGGCGAACACGGTCGTGTACCGGATGCCATCCTGGGCATCGCGCACCGACTGATCCGCGTGCATGGCGATGACGCCAATCGAGCCAACGCCTGCGGTCCGGGTAACCACGAGGCGGCTGGCAGCCGAGCCGATGGCGTAGGCCGCCGAGTAGGCCATGTCGTTGGCCAGCGCCCAGACTGGCTTGATCTGTGCGGCCGCACGCACGCGGTCGGCCAGGTCGAACACGCCACCGGACTCGCCGCCGGGTGAGTCGATGTCCAGCACGATGGCCGCGACCGCTGGGTCGGCGATCGCCGCATCCAGCTGCGCGGCGATGTCCTGGTAGCTGGTCAGCCCTGAGGCGGCTTCCAGCCCGCCAGTGCGCCGCACCAACGTGCCGTGGATCGGCAAGACGGCGATGCCCGCCTTGGCGGCAGGCGGGCTGCGCAGAGCGGGTGGCGGTAGCGGCGCTCCTCTATCCGCCAAACCGATGCGCGGCCCCAGCACGGCCAGGATGACCTCAAGTTTCGGGCGATGGATCAGCAGCGGCGCGCCAAACAGACGCGCCGCCAGATGCGGCAACGGGATCATGCGGGTTCCTTCAGGCGGCCGGCGCAGGGCTATCGGCGGCCTGTGCGTTGGGCTCGGCGCTGCCGCCGCCCTTGGTCGTGCGGCGCGGATCGGAGTCGAAGATCAGGCCGAGGTCATCGGCACGCTGGTTGTCGGCGGCGATCTCGCGGTCGACATCCTCGGCGTCGTAGCCAAAGGCCGAGATCGCCTCCGACCGGGACATCAGGCCGGCACGAATCGCCAGCAGCATCGCCTTGAACTCTTTCTCGGGGTCGACCCACTGCCAGCCCTGGGGAATCCATTTGCAGGCCAGATACTCCCGCCGGCGGCGGGCATAGCCGGGCGCCGTGAGGCCGCCGGCCAGCACGGCCTGATCGAGCCAGGCGTTCCACACCGGGCGGCACAGCTGGTGCACCAGCACGCCGTGCTGGATCGCCTCGGTGCGGCGGCGGAATTCCAAGAGCCCCGCGCGGATGGAGGAGTAGTTCACGCCGGAGAGGTCTCCGGTCAATTGCTCGTAGGTCACGCCGATGGCCGCGGCGACCGCGCGAAACTGCGCGCGCAGGAACTCGCCGTAGCTGCCGCCCACATCGGCCGGATCGGAGAACTTCACGTCCTCGCCCGGCTCCAAAATCTGCAAGGTTCCGGGCTCCATCCCCGCCAGCGCGATGCCGGCATCGTTGGCCACGCCTTCGCCCATCAGGTTGTCCTCGGGAGCAAGCCGCGTGATGAAGCCGGCGAACATCGCCGCGGTTTTCTTGCGCACGAGCTCGGCGTCGTCGTACTGGTCCAGCTCGTTGAGCTTGACCAGCGCGCGCGCGAGCCACGGCTCGCCGCGGATCTGGCCAGGGCGCAGCACCCGGTAGAGGTGCATGATCTCGGATGCCGGAACTCGCACCGTCTCCTGCCCGCCCTGGCCCGACATGGGCGCAAGCCGCCCATCTTCGGGGTGGGAGCGATACAGGTGGTAGGCCACGCGCCGCCCCAGGCTGTCGAACTCGATGCCGGCGCGCACGACGTTGCCCGAGGGCAGTTCCGTGTTGAGATGCAGCGGCAGATGCTCGGCTTCGAGAATCTGCAATTGCAGCGGCACGATCAGGCCGTCCTCCGGACGCCGCCAGCGCAGGCGAATCAGGCACTCGCCCCCCTCGAGCATGGCCCGGCAGGCGAGCGCCTGCAGGCCGTAGAAGTCGGTCTGCCCGGTGGTGTCGGCCACCTCCGTCCAGTCGCGCCACAGCGCCTGCACGTCGGCGCGGAAGGCTTCATCCTCGGCCATCGACTGCGGTTTGATGCCAGTGCCCACCGCGTTGGCGACGAACGCCTCGATACCGGCATTGGCCCAGGCGTTGCGCCGCACCAGGTCGCGGCTCTTGGTGCGCAGTTCGGCGCTCGTGGCCAGCATCGCCGCCACCGCGCCGGGGTTGCCGGGCATCCATGCCAGGGATCGACGGCCACGCCCAGCGGCCTCGTGCACCGGCGGCCCGCCGAACAGACTGCGGATCTTCGCGTACCAGGCCATCAGAACCCCTTGCTCGTGGTGATGCGGATCTGCCGCGGCGCGCCGGGCCACAGTCCCGTGGCAGCCGCCTGCTCGAACAGGTCGCGCTTGACCGCCGCGATCGCAGCCTGCAGTTCCTCGACGCTGCGGTACTCGACGGTCTTGTCGCCGAAGGTCACGCGTTTTTCGCCTTTGGCCAGCGCCGCTTCCAAGGCTTCGAGGTGGGCTTGGGTGTAGGCCATCAGCGGTAGACCACGAGGTTGATCTCGGGGGAGTCGGCGAAGGACGCCGCGGTGGTCGCGCAGCCCACATCGACGTGCGTCGGCGTCTTCTCATCCAAGGTCGAGCGCACGATCAACAGCCGCTGCGTGCCCGTGTTGGTGTTGCTGCGGGCCACACCCACCCAGCAGTAGTTCGCATCCGGCAGCGGGCTGGCAAAGCTCACGCGGTAGCGGCCGGCTGCGGTGCGGGTCACCGCGGCGACGTTGTGCGCGGCGCGCACGACGATCTGGTTGCCGACATGGCCAAAGCACACCCAGGCACGGGCCAGCCCCGGATGGCCGGCATCGATCTTGGTACGAACCTCGATCCCAATACGGCTGGCCAAGGCGGCGATGCGCGCGGCCAGGCTCATCAGAGCAGCGCCCCTTCGAACACGGCGACGAAGTCGGCGTCGGTGTCGCCCACATCGCTGGCGGCCACCGCGCCGATGTTGCTGCGCGCCTGCGCGGCTTCGGCCGCGGTCAGCGTCTGCGCCGCGTCGAAGCGCACCCGGTTGTTGACCGCCGCCAGCAAGGCATCCAGGCCGCTGGTGCCGTTTTGCAGCAGCTGCTGGATTTCCAGCAGGGTGTCATAGGCGGCGTCCGCCCCGCCCAGGATCTCGGCCTTGAGCGCATCGAGCAGCGTGACGATCTTGCTGGACGAATAGGTGCTGGTGGTGGCGACCTGGCTGTCGTCGATCGCGCCCGATGCCAGCACCGCGGCCTTGAGCTCGTTGATGGCCGCCACCAGGCTGGATTTGTCGGTGGTGGTGAGGTTGGCGAGATTCCCGGTCTTCGCGCGGACGTCGTTGAACTCCTGCGCGACGCGGATGACCAGGCTCTCGATGCGGGTGGCCAGACTCATGGGTTCTCCTTGCGGCGTCAGATCGGCCAGCGGGAATCAGCGCAGCCAGGGGCTGCGGATCACGCGCCGGCCGGTGTTTCGGGTTGCAGAAACAGCGAGGCCACCCCGATGGGTAGCCTCGTTGATGGATTCGGTGGTTGTTTCAAGGGCTGGCAGACTGTCCAGCCCCAGTTGCCGCTCCAACTCGCGCCAGTGGCGCTCCTCGAAGCGGTCCAGCCCGGCGGCACTGGCCGCGGCGCGGGCATACACGTAGCAGTCCAGGGCTTCGTTGCGCTCGCGCATCTTCTGCCACTCGCGCACCGGGTAGCCGTTGCGGTCGCGGCGGGTGACGAGTTGCTCGGCGCAGAGCTGCTGGATGAACTCGGCGTCGATCTTGGGCAGGTGGACGTATCCGGCCGGGTACGTGACCGTCACGCCGTCCTCATCGATGTCCGCGCTTTTGCGCAGGTTGTTGTAGAGCTCCAGCTTGGCCAGCCCTACCGCCACCGAATACACCTTGATGCCCCGGCGCAGCTTTTTGCCGGCGAGCGAGACGTCCACCGCGGTGGGCGTGCCGATCAAGGCTGCTCCGCGCGACACGCCTTTGACCGCCATCACGCGTGCGTCGCGGCAGGCGCGCACGAAGGCGTAGGCCTCCTGGGTCGCAAAGCCGGTATCCAGCGCGAAGCGGGCCAGCGGCATCGCCGCGCCCGAGGCGTGGGTCCAGGTCTCGGCGACCAGCTCGGCCAGGCGCTGCCACACCGCATCGCGGGCCGTATCGCCCATCAGCACCCGGTGCTCGACGAGCCAGCATTCCTTGCCGCGCCCGAAGGCCCAGATCGAGGCCTCGATGCGGTCCTTCTGCACGTCAGCGCCGCCGACCAGCAGCAGGCCGCCCGTCGGCACCCGGCCCAGAGGGTAGTCCTCCCGGCGCTCGAGCAGGCGCTGCCAGTCGGGGGCCTCGCCTTCCTCGACCCAGGTCTCACCCAGCTCGGTGTTCTTGAAGGTCTTGATCGCGGCGGCCGAGCCGGATGCCTTGCTGACCGCCGCCTCCCAGGCTGCGGCGATGTCGCGCCAGGCGCGCCAGCCCAGCGGGCTGTACAGCGACGACAGGTGAAAGCCCGCCGTCTTGCCCTGCGCCGTCGCGCGCCACTGGCCGTGCTCGAGCATCCAGGTCTTGTGGTGCTCGGCAATGGGCGCCTCGCAGGATTCGCAGACGTAGGCCGCCGTCTCCGGACGGCCCTTCTCCCAGCGCAGCCGATCGAAACGCAGCCATTGCCGGTGGCCGCAGTGCGGACAGGGCACGAAGTAGCGGCGCTGGTCGCTGGCCTCGTACTCGCGTTCGATGGCCGAGGACCCCGCGATGGTGGGCGTCGAGACGATGAAGATCTTGCGTCGGGCAAAGGTGCGGGTGCGGGCTTCCGCCAGCGAGATCGCATCGCCTTCACCCTCGACATCGAGCGGATAGCCGTCCACCTCGTCGAGGAACAGATACCGCACCGGCATCGAGCGCAGGCCCACCGCGCTGTTGGCGCCGGTCATCACCAGCACGCCGCCGCGGAATTCCTTGGCGAGGATCGTGTTGCCCGAATCCCGGCTCCTCGCCGGGGCGATGAGTTCGGAGAGCACCGGTGACTCCTCGATCAGCGGGTCGATGCGCTGTTTGGAGGCGCGCTTGGCCATCTCCACCGTGGGCCAGACCGCCATCATCGGCCCGGGTGCGTGGTGGATCACGTAGCCGATCCAGTTCGAACCCATCTCCGTGGCGCCGAGTTGGGCGGCCTTCATGAACACCACCCGCTCGATGGGCGAAGTGGGCGACAGGCAATCCATGATCTCGCGCAAGTAAGGCGTGCGGCTCGTGCGCCAGCGCCCCGGCTCGCTCGAGGCCTTGCTGGACAGCACCCGGTGGCGGTCGGCCCACTCGGAGACCGTCAGCGGCGGATCGGGCGTGAGCCCTTCGCGCCAGGCGCGCTCGATCGCGTCGGCGCCGTCGTAGTCGATCATCGTCAGTCCACGCGTGGCCGCAGTTCGCCCAGTTCCTGCAGGTGCTCGCGCACGGCCGTATCGAGTGCCACGTGCAGCGCGTGGGGATCGACGCCAAGCCGCGCCGCCATCTGCGCCGAGATGCGCGCCGGCCAGTTGAGCCACGCGTCGCGCTCGCTGCGCGCGAGCTTGAACACATGCGCCACCGCCTGCGCGCGGTCGACGAGCTCGCCCTTGCGCTGCGCCAGCTCGACCTTGTGGAGCTGGGCCTTGAGCACCTCGTTGACGGTGCGCGCCTGCAGCAGCGACGTGCCGCCGCTGGGCAACGGCGGTGGGACGGGGTCGGGGATCTGGCGTTCCGGCCGGGCCTGCGGCTTCCTGGTATCGAACTTCTGCGCTTCAGGCGCTCGCCGCGGCTGCACGGTGTTGCGCGCCCACTGCGCGTCGGCCGTCTCGGGGTCGATCGTGCCGTCGGGCAGCGGCGTGATCCGGCCGGTGTCGATGGCCTTTTTCACGGCCACGTGCGACACGCCCCGGTGGCGCGCGTAGGCGCGAATGGAAAGTCCCATCGTTGCCTTCTTCGATCATTTGTTCGTCATTCCTGCAGATCGAGCTTGGCTTCCATCGGGAACAGCGCGTTCATCACGTCACGCCAACCCACCATCGAAAGGATCCCCGATGAACGCCAACACCCTCGATACCCTGGCCACGAAGCTGGCCGAAGCGGCGCTGACCATCCTGGTGCGCAGCTGCCGCACCGAGGTGGCGGCCGCCAGCCGCGACGACCTGGAGGCCGCCTGCGCGGCGATGCGCGCCAAGGCCAGGCCGGTCATCGACCAGTTGCTCGACGACGCCCGCGCCGCCCCCTGGATCGGCGAGATGGCGTTCCATGCCGCGGCCTTGGAACTCGCGCAAGCCGGCATCGCGGTGCTGCGCAAGGCCTGACTCATCGCGTGAAGCCAAGCAGAAAGCGCTTGGCTTCACTGCCGAACAGCGCGTTCATCACGTCACGCCAACCACACCGAGAGGAACCCGCCATGCACCCCATCGACACCCTCCTGACCCAGATCGCCCAGCAGCATCTCGGCATCGAGACCTTGCAAACCCGCCACTCGGACAGCCTGGATTTCCACGACCTGGCGGTGTGGTGCCTCAAGGACGCACTGGAAGCGGCCTTCCAGGCAGGAGTCGAAGCCGGGACGTCTCGCCACAAAGCCTCGGGACCGGACGTCGCCCAGGACTGACCGGAAGGCGGCGAAGCCAAGCACGAAACGCTTGGCTTGGGCCCCGAACAGCGCGTTCATCCCGTCACCCGATCCACCCCTGCGAAGGAGCAAGCCCATGACCACCATCGCCCTGACCCCGACCCAGCACGCCATCCTGGCCTACGCCATCGCGCACAGCGGCGGCAAGATCGACTGGTTCCCCGAGCACATCAAGGGCGGCGCGCGCCAGAAGGTGCTGGCCGGCCTCGCCAACCGCGCCCTGATCGCGACCAGGGGCAGCCACTGGTTCGTCACCGCCGAGGGCTATGACGCTTTGGGTCTGCCGCGCCCGGGCGCGAAGACGCCGAACGCGGGTTCGTTCGAAGCCCGTCTCGATCAGATCATCGCGAAGGCGGAAGCCGCGACAGCCGCCGCGAGCGATCCCGAGCTGGAGGCCGCCGTCGCCGCGGCGGAGGCCGCGTGGACACAGGCGGGAGACGATGCGCCGCGCCGCACCCGCGCCCACAGCAAGCAGGCCCAGGTGATCGCGATGCTGCGCCGCCCCGAGGGCGCCACGATCCGCC
>JBKBRS010000374.1:0-576 GCA_046292095.1 Thiobacillaceae bacterium | reverse complement strand
GCGGGCGCGCTCGCATTGCGTGAGATGCAAGTGATGCGGGGCGAATCCTTCGCCGTGCAGCTGGCGCGCCTGGATGCCGTGATGCGCGCCTACCGCGTGGCGCGCGTGGCCATCGACCAGACCGGCATGGGCGAGATGCCGGTGCAAGAAGCCCAGCGCCGGCATGGGCAGTATCGCGTGGCGGGCGTGATCTTCACCCCGGCGGCCAAGCTTGAGATGGCCGTGGCGCTGAAGGACCGGCTGCAAGCGCGGCGGCTGCTGCTGGGCAACGTGGCCGAGCCGCTGCGGCCCGAGCTGATCGACGACTTGCGCGCGGTGAAGATGGAGCCGGGGGCGGGTGGCGTGCCGCGCCTTCTGGCCGAGCGCGACGGGCGGGGACACGCCGACCGCTTCTGGGCGCTGGCGCTGGCAGTCGCGGCGGCGGGCGAAGGCGTGCCGGTGTATGGGTATGAATCCGTGGCGCGGCGGGCGTTCGCGCCGCGCTGGGATGACATCGATGGGCGCAGCCGCGCCCAGGAGTGGGCTGGATGGTAAAGCCGCAAGACCTCAAGACCGAAATCGCCCGCCCGTCTCAGA
>JBKBRS010000373.1:0-576 GCA_046292095.1 Thiobacillaceae bacterium | reverse complement strand
CAAGGTCTACGATCACATCAACTCGCTTCTGGCGCATTCGTCCGCCCAGCCGCTGCTGGATGCGATCGGCTATGCTTCGGCCAACGACGCGGCGATGGCCGAGATCCCGGCCGAGGCCCTTCAGGCCGCCTACGTCGACCCGGTCACCACGCCGCTGTTCGTGCAAAGCCCGCCGACGACCGAACTGCGCGACCGGATGATCGAGGAATTCGAGCTGATCAAGTCGGGCTTCTGATCCCGGCCTGACCGTCGCCAGCGCCCGGGCAGTCCTGCTGCCCGGGCGTATTCATGTCAGCGCCCTAGGGTTGCCACCACCAGCTCGGCCGCCGCCGCACCCGAGTTCTGTTGCTGCCCGGTGATCAGGTTCCCGTCCCTGACGGCGAAGGGCTTGAACATACCCGAGACGATGAAGTTCGTCCCCTCGATCCTCCGCGCCTCCTCCTCGATCCAGAAGGGCTGGATGCGCTTGCCCACGAAACTGTCGGCAAAGGCTTCCTCGCTGTTGGCAAACCCGGTCCAGGTTCTGCCCTGCACCAAGAGGTCCCCGTTCGACAGCCGCGTCTTGAGCAGAACGCA
>JBKBRS010000372.1:0-577 GCA_046292095.1 Thiobacillaceae bacterium | reverse complement strand
GCCTCCCCCGCGCACGCGGGGATCGACCCGGCAAAGCCCTCGGCCCCCGCCTGATTCGCGTGCCTCCCCCGCGCACGCGGGGATCGACCGCGATTATCTCGCCGGTCTCACGCAGCACACGAGCCTCCCCCGCGCACGCGGGGATCGACCTCATGAGCGCCACGGCCAAGAGTGCCTCGAGTAGCCTCCCCCGCGCACGCGGGGATCGACCCCGATAAGAGCCGGGTGCGGGTCAACGAAACACGCCTCCCCCGCGCACGCGGGGATCGACCCCAAAGATCCGGCGGGCGTTCCCATTGATACGAGCCTCCCCCGCGCACGCGGGGATCGACCCGCCCTAGAGCCCTAAAACGGCCGCCCTTCCCGGCCTCCCCCGCGCACGCGGGGATCGACCCGGGGGTTCGCGAGCGGTCAGACGGCGGGCTCGGCCTCCCCCGCGCACGCGGGGATCGACCCTGTGGGGGCCTGCATTCCCCCCTCTGGGGGGCGCCTCCCCCGCGCACGCGGGGATCGACCCTTCCTCATGGGGCTGGCGTACTCCATCTTGCTGCCTCCCCCGCGCACGCGGGGATCGACC
>JBKBRS010000371.1:0-578 GCA_046292095.1 Thiobacillaceae bacterium | reverse complement strand
CCTGAGAGGGGTTCGGGGGCTGCGGGCTGAACGCCCTGGCCCCGGCTTCGCCGGCCCTCCGTTTTGCTTGCTGATTAACCCGAATGTTTGGCCGTGTGCGACGGCGGTTGCGCTCTTCTGCTGAAGGCGTCTGTTTTGAAAAGCAGCTTGCGCTCTGCCAGGTGTTGCGGCCCACGATAGGGCTCGATGCGCTCGATTTCAGACAGCGCCTGGCGCAGCATGGCGGTCAGTGTTCGCGCGATGACCGGATCACGGGCGCGGATTTCGGCCTGGGTGAGGTTGTCAGCTTCGATGAGGAAGCGAATGCCGGAACGGGTGTGGACGGTGTAGATGAAGGTTCTCGCAGACATGACTCTCTCCTTGTGTTGGGCGCGACTTCCCCATGAAGTGCGCGGCCATCGGGTCTGCGAGTCAGGTGAGGTCTGCGTGCGGCTATGATGCGAATTGAATTGCCGAATATGATGCCATAGACGCGCTCGTACTGCTACAGCGCGGCCTTGGTCTGTAGAGAGCAAATAAACTGTCCGGACTTGTAGCACGAGGATTGTCCGGTTTGACTGGTGCCGAGGAGGTGCCAG
>JBKBRS010000370.1:0-580 GCA_046292095.1 Thiobacillaceae bacterium | reverse complement strand
ACCTTTGTGGCCCCTTGCAAACCGCGGCCCGCCTGGCCAAGGCCGACCTGGTAAGCCACATGGTGGGGGAGTTCCCCGAGCTGCAGGGGGTCATGGGCGGCATTTATGCCCGAAAGCAAGGTCACGCTCTGGAGGTTTGGCAGGCCATTGCCGAGCAGTACCTGCCAGCAGGGCAAGAAGGGCCCATTCCCAAAACCCTCACCGGCGCCCTCCTGGGCGTGGCGGACCGCTTGGACACCTTGGCAGCGCTTTTTTCCGTAGGGGAAATCCCCACCGGCAGCAAGGACCCCTTTGCCTTACGCCGCCACGCCCTAAGCGTGGTGCGGATTTGCGGGGAGTTTCCCTTGAGCCTTTCACTTCCCGAGGCAGCTTCCTGGGCGGCGGCACCCTTCGGCGGGGCCGGCGTTACAGAGCTTGCGGGCTTTTTGCGGGAACGGGAGCGCTTTTTCCTGGAAGCAAAGGGGCTCCCCAGCCCGGTGGTGGATGCGGTGCTTGCCGCCCGTTGGGGCATGCCGGCGGACGAGTTGGCCCTAGGGCAAGCGTTGGCTTCCCTTTGGCAAACCCCGGAATTTGTGCAACT
>JBKBRS010000369.1:0-582 GCA_046292095.1 Thiobacillaceae bacterium | reverse complement strand
TCCTCTCGGCGCGGCAGGAGGGCGACAACGTCGCCATCGAGATCCGCGACGACGGCGGCGGCATGGACCCGGAGAAGCTGCGCGCCAAGGCGGTGGAGAAGGGCCTGCTCAGCCCCGAGGCGGCGGCGCGGCTGGGCGCCGAGGAGTGCTTCCAGCTGATCTTCCTGCCCGGCTTCTCCACCAAGGCCGAGGTCACCGACATCTCCGGCCGCGGCGTCGGCATGGACGTGGTGCAGTCGAAGATCCGCGAGCTGTCCGGCCAGATCCAGATCCAGTCCGAGCTGGGGCAGGGCTCGCGCTTCGTCATCCGCGTGCCGCTCACCCTGGCCATCCTGCCCACCCTGCTGGTGCGGGTGGACGGCACCACCTACGCCCTGCCGCTCTCGCGCGTGGTCGAGGTGCTGCCGATGCCGCAGCAGAAGCCCGACTACGTCGACGGCCAGCCGGTGCTCGACCTGCGCTCCACCACCCTGCCCCTGGTCTGGCTGCGCGCCTGGCTGGGCCTCGAGGCCTGCGGCAACGGCGAGGTCATCGTGGTGCTGCAGACCGGCGATTTCCGCTACGGCCTGGTGGTGGACCAGG
>JBKBRS010000368.1:0-582 GCA_046292095.1 Thiobacillaceae bacterium | reverse complement strand
GGCCCGCCCGCGCTCAGGTACCGCCGCACCGTGTTGCGCGCGATGCCCAGAACCCTGGAGATTCGCTTCGCTCCCCAACCTGACTGCTTCAACCGAACGATCGTCGTGACCGCTTCCGGCTCCAACATCTCCTGTCCTCCGCAACCTACACGGCGTACAGGATCTACCTCAATGTGCTTCGTTTCCAACGATGGCCTCCTTGCGAACGAGGGGGGTTAATTCCTCGTGTCGCTAGGGGGTCAATTTACGGTGTCGCCTGACAGACGCGGCAGGGTGAGCGCGACGGGCGCAGCCAAGGCCCCTTTAGGGGATGCGCCCTAGTGGCGGGATGCAGGCGCGCTTTTTGCTGCCGCCGGCATCCTCTGCGCTGGCCGACCCCCGCTCACATCAGGCCCCTCGGCCGACGCTCCGGGACGCCCCTCTTGCCGGGCGGCGCGCAAAGCCGGGCGTACGCTTGGACCATTACCGTAAAAGCCCCTGTGGGTTGAGACTCCCGCCCGCACAACCCCCCCACCCAACCCGCCAGGGCCGGCGGCCCGCTCGGGGGCCGACCCTCGAAACCCTACCACCGATGGTAGGAGG
>JBKBRS010000367.1:0-583 GCA_046292095.1 Thiobacillaceae bacterium | reverse complement strand
CACACCTCAAACGGGTGCGTGCTGCTGCCCTCGCCGTAGTGCCCCACCACGACCGAGAAGTCCCCGAAAGGCGACTCGATCATGTAGCTGTAGGCCGGGTTGCCGTCAGCCATGTAGGGGCGGTCGAGCCAGCGCAGGGCTTTGTCGACCTTTTCCGGCAGGGCCTGCAGGCGCAGGCGCCGATCCGGATCGCTCTCATCCAACTGCTCGGCCTTCTTGGCGTCCTTGGACGACACCAGAACGGCACCGATTTCGTTGTTGGGGCGATAGGTCGTGATGCCCTTGAGGCCCGATTCCCATGCGCGCATGTAGACCGCCTTGAAGTCGTCGAACGGGTAGTCGGCCGGGACGTTGACCGTCTTGGAGATCGCCGCATCCACCAGGGGTGCGAGCGTTTCCAGCATGCGCAGATGGGCATCCACCGAAAGCTCCTGCGCCGACTCGAAGTAGTCGGGCAGCGCATCGGTGTTGCCGCCCAGCGTGCGGTAGACGAGCCAGGCGTAGTCGGCCAGCTCCACCTGCTTGCGCGAGCCATCGGCCTGACGGATGAAGCGCGTCTGCACCCAGTCAAAGACCGGCTCAC
>JBKBRS010000366.1:0-583 GCA_046292095.1 Thiobacillaceae bacterium | reverse complement strand
GCTGCCGCCAGGCGGCCGTGACCAGCGATGATACCGTTCTTGCCGTCGACGAGGATGGGCTGTGTCCAGCCGAACTCGACGATGCTGGCGGCGATCTTCGCCACCTGTTCATCGCTGTGCGTTCTCGGATTCCTGGCGTAGGGGATCAGCGTCTCGATCTTGCGATACTCGACGCGCAGTGGTTCGGTCATTGGAAAACGAAGTTTCGGTGAAGGCTCATGCGCGAAGCGCGTGATGCCGGAACCAATGCAAAAACCCGCCACGAGGGGCGGGTCATCAAAGGGTGGTCACTCGGTTCGGGTGGTAACCGGGGTGGTAACTGGTAACCCTGGTAACCTCGTTTCGGGATTGAACGCTAGCGAAATGCCGCGCTCGCGCCCCCCGCATGGGCTATTGGCCAGGAAGGACCCTTTTTGCCCGGGGCCGCTCGCCGGATCGTCACTGCTGTCCAGAGGTTAGCGGAAATACTACCCCTGATCGGCCTGCTTTGTTGCACCCCTGAACGACCCCGGATTTGCATCCAGTCCGAAACTGTCTGTCAGCGCGCCCTGCGTTCATCAACGTTGCGCATGGGTTTGGAAGA
>JBKBRS010000365.1:0-587 GCA_046292095.1 Thiobacillaceae bacterium | reverse complement strand
CACTTTCCGTCTCCACGTCATAGCGCCCGGCCAGATGCGCGGCGGCAAAGCCGAGCGCCATGACCTCGGCGAGCTGGTCGCTGGGCAGGTCGCCGTAGGCGGCAAGGAGCGCATCGCGCAGGGCCTCGAGGCTTTCGGCCTCGTCGACCAGGCGGCGCACGGCGTCGAGGATCACACCCCAGGCGGGCGCGGCCTCGATGTCCATGCGCTCGACCATGGCGGTGACGGGCGTGGGGTCGTCGGCTGCGTCGCGCCAGCCGTCATGTTTGCTCGCATTGCATGCGACAAGCTGCGCGGCATTGGCTTCGGTGTCGGGCGCAGGAGGCGGGGCGGCGCCGCCAAGCACGGGCTCGTCATCGGCCGGGTCGGGGATGCCCAGCCTCTGCCGCACCCAGCGCTCGGGGATGCGCACGCCGGCGGCCGCCAGCGCCGGGATGGCCTGGGCATAGACGGCGATGTCGTCCGGCTCGCTGGTGTCGAACACCAGGCGCGGGCAGCGGTCTGGCGGGATGCCAAAGTTCAGCGTGGCAAAGGGCGCGATGAGGTCGCGCGTGAGGGTGGCGGCCACCTGACGCGCGTCGGCGTCG
>JBKBRS010000034.1:0-15274 GCA_046292095.1 Thiobacillaceae bacterium | reverse complement strand
CCCGTTCGATCAGCAACTGCGCCAGGCGGCACTGCTCGGCGGGTAACAAGTGCTGCCACAGGTTGGCGAGGTTGCGCATCGGCAGCACGACCTCGGGTGGGTCTGATCAACCCCCGCCACAGCATCTGCGGCGGGGGTTGATCAGACCCTCCCTAACCGGCCGTTGAAAAACTCCCGCGCAGCCGCCCATGCGGCCGGTACCATGTGAGCGGCGGCGACGACGAGACAGCAGACACCGAAGATGAGAGGCACACAGAACTTCCAGGGGGCGATGTTCAGCTACATCAGCCTCGAAGAGCGGGTACCGGCCAAGCACCCGCTGCGCAAGCTGCGCGCGCTGGTCGATGCCTTGCTGGCCAGCATGAGCGCGGAGTTCGAGGCGGTCTATGCCCGCCGCGGCCGCCCTTCGGTGCCGCCGGAGATGCTGCTCAAGGCGCTGCTGCTGCAAATTCTGTTTTCCATCCGCAGCGAGCGGCTGCTGGTGGAGGCCATCGACTACAACCTGCTGTACCGCTGGTTCGTCGGTCTGAACATCGAGGACAAGGTCTGGGACCACTCCACCTTCAGCGCCAACCGCGAGCGCCTCTTCAACGAAGATCTGGCCCGCGTGTTCTTCGAGCGGGTCAAATACACCGCGGAGTGGGCGAAGTTGATCGGCGACGAGCACTTCAGCGTCGACGGCACACTGATTGAGGCCTGGGCCTCGCAAAAGAGCTTCAAACGCAAGGACGCAAGCGGCGGTGACGACGGCGCACCGCCCCAGGGTCGCAACCCCGAGGTGGATTTCAAGGGCGACAAGCGCTGCAACGACACCCACGCCAGCACGACAGATCCCGATGCGCGGCTGTTCAAGAAGGCCCAAGGCGACAAGTCCCGCCTGTGCCACATGGGACACATCCTCATGGACAACCGCCACGGGCTGGTGGTGGACGTCGAAATCACCCATGCCAGCGGCACAGCCGAGCGGCACGCCGCCCTCAAGATGCTCGAGCGCCAAAAGCGCAAAGCCCGACTCACCGTGGGGGCGGACAAGGGCTATGACTGCCGCGCCTTTGTCCAAGGCTGCCGCCAGCTGGGCATCACCCCGCACGTGGCGGCCAAGGCCAAGCACTCGGCCATTGACGGGCGCACCCAGCGCCACGAAGGCTACCAGGTCAGCCTCAAGGTGCGCAAACGCATCGAGGAGGCCTTCGGCTGGATCAAGACCGTGGGCGGCCTGGCCAAGACCAAGCTGATTGGGCATGCCAAGCTGGCCGGGCAGGCGCTGATGTGCTTTGCCGCGTACAACCTCGTGCGCATGGGCTCCATCGGTGGGTGGTGGGATGCGCATCATGTGTGATCGCGGGGGTCAGTGCGCCCAAAATGGGCAAACGGCCCCCAGAGGGGGAGCCCAGGCGGCCGTCGGAGCCCGGAAAAGCGGCTTGCGCTGGCTTCGGATCCGCGCAAACGGGTACATGGCCGCTTCGATGGGGGTTTTTCAACGGCCTGCTAGGCGTTACTATCTGGCTCGGGAAACGGACGCGGGTTCGGTTCCGTGTTCCGCCACCAATCACCAGGGCCCGGAAAGTCCCCGGGCCCTTTTCTTTTGGCGCCGGCCCGCGCCACGCGGGCTCCCGGCGGCCCGTGCCGTGGGCAGGCGCAAATCGTGATCTGGCAAACTCAACAGCGTATACGCCCTTGTCCACCGCCAACCAGGCCACCGGCCAGGCAGGACATCAAACCCCGCCCCGATCTCCCACGGGATGGCCCATTCGGGTGACGACCGGCAAGCGGGACCCTTGACGCGAAGATCTCGACGATGAGTCACAAGAAGAAAATCGCTGCCGATCTGCAGTCTGCGCTGTCTGGGCAAAGCCCACTGAGCATCGATCTGTACGTGGAAGTCCTGGCCGATTTCGAGGACGAGCTCAAGGCGTCGCTTGACAAGGACGCCGATGACGCCTTGCTGTGCATGCTGGCCGACGACGGTGACGTGGCGATGTTGGTCATCGAGTGGGACGGCAGCATCTACCGGAATGAAAACGCGTTGAAAAAGCTGCGGGCCATGTGGCGGCACAGCTTTGACGTCAATGTGCAGATCCTCGTGCCCATCCTCAGTGACCATATCAGCCAGAAAAACCTGGGGGTGGCGGGCATCAAGTGGCTGCCCGCATCCAGCCATTGAAGCGGATTGATGAACGGGGGCCTGGATGATGGCGGGATCACGCGTCCGTCGGTGCGGCGGGCGGCGGCGCGCAGCAGCAGGGCCTGGGTCGGGGTGAGCTTGGGGCAAATTTCCATCGGCATCTCCGGATGATCGCGACGATGCGATCGGCGCGCTGTGAGTGCAGGAGGCCAAGCGCCCGGGAGGTGGGGCATTCTGCTTGAGAAATAAAAATAAGTAAACTAAACTTTAACTAAACGCATGGCTCAAGTAGAATCTCTACTATGAGAGTCTCAAGAGAAGAGCTCGTCGCCGTCCTCGCCCAGTTCAACCCCTGGTGGCGCGGTGAGTCCATTGCGGATCTGCCCAAATGGCGGCGTGCGGCCTTCCGCGAGCTACACACCTGGCTGGCCGCGCCGCCCGCGCCCCGAGCGGTGATGCTCTCCGGCGCGCGGCAGATCGGCAAGACCACGCTGATGCTGCAGGCCGCGGAGGCGCTGCTGGCCGCCGGCGTGCCCGCTGCCAACATCCTTTATGCCACCTTCGACCACCCCATCCTCAAGCTCGCCGGCATCGACGCCGTGCTCGACGCCTGGCGCGAGCGCGAGCCGCGCGCCGAGGGGCCGGAATACCTGCTGCTCGACGAAGCCCAGTTCATCCGGGACTGGGGAACGTGGGTCAAGCACCAGGTCGATTTCCGCAAGGACCGGCGCATCGCCTTCACCGGATCGGCCATGCCGCTGGTGGAGGCCGCCCCCGAATCCGGCGTCGGCCGCTGGCACACGATCCGGCTGACCACGCTGTCGTTCTACGAGTACCTGCAGATCAAGCGCCTGCAACTCCCCGAGTTGCCCAAGCTGCGCAGCCTGCGCGATCTGTTCGACTGGGCCCCGGCGGACTTCTACCGCGCCACCGAGCTGGGGCAGGAATACGTCGGCCACTTTCACGAATATCTGCTGCGCGGTGGCTTTCCGCAGACCGCGCAGGTCGACAGCGTCACGCAGGCGCAGCGCCTGCTGCGCGAGGACATCATCGACAAGGTCTTGAAGCGCGACATGACTGCGCTCTTTGGCGTGCGCCGCGTGCTGGACCTGGAACACACCTTCCTCTACCTGTGCCTGCACGACGGCGGCCTGCTGGACATGGTGGACCTGTGCAGCAACCTGGAAGTCAAGCGCCCCACGGCACAGCACTTCATCGAGCTGCTGGAGGCCACCCACCTGATCTACCGCCTGGCGCCCTACGGCTACGGCAAGGACGTGCTGCGCGCGCGATTCAAGATCTACTTGGCCGACGCGGCCATTGCGCCGGCGGTGATGCTCAAGGGCAAGGCCATCCTGGAGGATGCGGCGGCGCTGGGCGTGGCCACCGAGACGGCCGTGTTCAAGCACCTGTTTGCCCGCTACTACGCGCAGAACGTGCGCTTCTCCTACTGGCGCGGCAAGCGCGAGCACGAGGTCGATCTCGTCGCTGAAGTGGGCGGCGAGCTCATTCCGTTCGAGGTGAAGTACCGCGCCCAGCACACCGGTGCGCGCGAGTTGAAGGGCCTGATCGAGCTGTGTCAGGCCAAGCGCATCGCGCGCGGCTACGTAGTGACCAAAGCGCTGGACGACTTCGGGCTGATGCAGGGCCTGCCGCTGGCCGACGATGTCGATGTACCGACGCGCATCATGCGCATTCCGGCGCCGCTGCTGTGCTACTGGATGGGGGCGGCAGAGCTTCCGGGGGATACGCAGTGAAGCTGGCCGCACGGGATCTGGCTCCATGGAGCCGTGGCCATGCGGAGGTCGGGCTCCGTATGGCAGAGACGAATCTTGAGATGCTCGTTTGGCTCAAACTGACATTGAAGGGGCAGCCATGCGCGATGGCGTGATCACCGAAGCCGATACCTGCCGCGAGTTCGTCACGCCCCGCCTCGTCGAGGCAGGATGGGGCACGGCTCCACACGCCATCGGCGAGCAGCACAGCTTCACCCATGGCCGCATCATCGTCGCGGGCGGCAAGGTGCGGCGCGGCAAACAGAAACGCGCCGACTACCTGCTCTATTACCGTCGAGACTTTCCTCTTGCCGTGGTGGAGGCCAAGGAGATCGGCCTGCCCGCCGAAACCGGCGTGCAGCAGGCCAAAGCGTACGCCGAGATGCTCGGTCTCAAGTTCGCCTATGCCACCAACGGCCACCGCATCATCGAGATCGACTACACCACCGGCACCGAGCGCGAGGTCGACCGTTATGCCACGCCCGACGAGTTGTTTGCCCGCCTGACCGCCGCGGCGCATCTCCCCCAGGAAGCTGCGTCACACCTGCTGGAGCCATTCAACCTGGTCTCGGGCAAGGTGCCGCGCTATTACCAGCAAATCGCCATCCATCGGGTGATCGAGGCCATCCTGCGCGGCCAGAAGCGCATCCTCGCCACCCTGGCCACCGGCACCGGCAAGACCTGCGTGGCGTTTCAGGTGTGCTGGAAGCTGTGGAATAGCCGCTGGAACCGCGAAGGCGCTTACCGCCGGCCCAAGATCCTGTTTCTGGCCGACCGCAACATCCTGGTCGATGACCCCATGGCCAAGATGTTCGCGCCCTTCGGCGATGCCCGGCACAAGATCGTAGGCGGCGACGTGAGCCAGAGCCGGGACATGTACTTCGGCATCTATCAGGCGCTGTCCACCGCCAGTGCCGATGTCTTCCGGCAGTACCGGCCTGACTTTTTCGATTTGATCATCATCGACGAGTGCCACCGCGGCTCCAGCCGCATTGATTCCGCTTGGCGCGCCGTGCTCGACTACTTTGCGCCCGCCGTGCAGTTCGGCATGACGGCGACACCCTTGCGCGAAGAGTCGCGTGACAGCTACGAGTACTTCGGCAACCCGGTCTACACCTACAGCTTGCGCCAGGGCATCGAGGACGGCTTTCTCGCACCCTACCGCGTGCACCGGGTGATCACCACCGTCGACGCGGCGGGCTGGCGGCCGAGCAAGGACGAGCTGGACCGCTATGGCCGCGCAGTGCCCGACGACGAGTACCAGACCAAGGACTTCGAGCGCGTGGTGGCCCTGCGCGCCCGTACCCGAGCCATCGCGCGGCACCTGACGGATTTTCTCAAAGGCACCGACCGCTTCGCCAAGACGCTGGTGTTCTGCGTCGATCAGGAACACGCCGCCGAGATGCGCCAGGAGTTAATCAACCTCAACAGCGACCTCGTCAAGCAGTACCCCGACTACGTCTGCCGCGTGACCGCCGACGAAGGCGCCCTGGGGCTTACCCATCTGGCGCATTTTCAGGACGTGGACAAACCCACGCCCGTCATCCTCACCACCTCGCAGCTCTTGACCACCGGCGTCGATGCCGAGATGGTGGAGAACGTGGTGCTGGCGCGTGTCGTGGGCTCGCGCGCCGAGTTCAAGCAGATCGTCGGGCGCGGCACGCGGCTGAAGGTCGACTATGGCAAGGAATACTTCAACATCATCGATTTCACCGGCACGGCTACCCGGCACTTTGCCGACCCGGATTTCGATGGCGAGCCTGCGCTCATCGAGGAAGTGACGGTCGACGAGTCGGGCGAGCAGGTCAGCATTACAGAGACCGCTCCCCCAGCGGCACCGGATGCGCCGCCCGAAGCCCCGCCTTTCGAATACGAAGTGCCCGAAGAACAGATTGGCCCGGGCGCAGGCGGCGTGCTCATCAACGAACCGCCGCGCGAGCCGCGCAAGTACTACATCGACGGCGGCGAAGTCGAAGTCATCGGCCACCTGGTGTACGACCTGGACCCGGAGGGCAAGAAACTGCAGGTGGTGAAGTACAGCGAGTACGCCGGCCGCGCCATTCGCACCCTGTATCCGACCCGCGCAGCCCTGCAATCAGCCTGGGGACACCCGGACACCCGCAGCGAGGTGCTGCGCGAGCTCACCGAGCGCGGCATCAGTTTCGAGGCGCTGGCCGCGGCGAGCGACCAGCCCGAGGCCGACCCCTTCGACCTCTTGTGCCATTTGGCCTGGAACGCGCCGCTGCTCACGCGCCGCCAACGCGCCGAGCGGGCGAAAAGAGCGGCGCAAGACCTGTTCGGCCAATACGGCGACACCGCGCGCGAAATCCTTACGCTGCTGCTCGAGCGCTACGTCGAGCGCGGCATCCTGCAATTTCATGCGCTCTCCGAGCTGATGAAGGTTCAGCCCTTCGACCGCTACGGCAGCCCGGCCGAAATCGCCACCCGCTACTTCGGCAGCGTGCGCGGCATGAAGGAGGCCGTCTCCCGGCTGCAAAGCGCGCTCTATCAATAACCCCAAGACGCACAAGAACCCGAACCGATGCCCCGTTCCCAAAGCCCAGCGGCCACCGCCGAAGCCCCTGTCCCAAACAAGCCCCGCGCCGCGCGCAAGGCCAAAGCGCCGCTCACCACCCGCGAGGCCCTTTCGGCCCTGATCGGCTCGGCCCGCCAGATCCTGCGCAAGGACAAGGGACTCAACGGCGACGTGGACCGCCTGCCGCTGCTCACCTGGGTGATGTTCCTCAAGTTCCTCGACGATCTCGAAATCGTCCACGAGCAGGAGGCCGAACTCGACGGCCAGCCTTACCAGCCCATCATCGAGCCGCCGTACCGCTGGCGCGACTGGGCCCGCGAGGACGGCCTCACCGGCGACGAACTGCTGGCTTTCATCAACCAGGACGAAGCCCACCGCCCCGACGGCCGCCGTGGCCCCGGCCTTTTTGCCTACCTGCGCGCCCTGGCCGGCAGCGGCGAGAAAGGCAGCCAGCGCGAGGTCATCGCCAACGTGTTCAAGGGCGTGCAGAACCGCATGGTCAGCGGCTACCTGCTGCGCGACATCGTGAACAAGATCAACGGCATCCACTTCAGCAGCAGCGAGGAGATCCACACCCTCTCGCACCTGTACGAATCGATGCTGCGCGAGATGCGCGACGCCGCAGGCGATGCCGGCGAGTTCTACACCCCGCGCCCGGTGGTGCGCTTCATGGTGCAGGTCACCGACCCGCGTCTCTCCGAAACCGTGCTCGACCCGGCCTGTGGCACCGGCGGCTTTCTGGTCGAGGCCTATGACCACCTCGTGCCGCAAGTCAGCACGCCGGAGCAGCGCCGCACCTTGCAACGCGAGACGCTCTACGGCCAGGAAGCCAAGCCGCTGCCCTACATGCTGGCGCAGATGAACCTGCTGCTGCACGGGCTGGAAGCGCCGCAGATCGCCTACGGCAATACGCTCGCGCGACGCCTCAACGAGATTGGCCATGGCGAGCGGGTGGACGTCATCCTCACCAACCCGCCGTTTGGCGGCGAGGAAGAGGCCGGCATCAAGGCCAACTTTCCGCCCAACATGCAAACGGCGGAAACCGCGCTGCTCTTCCTGCAATACATCATGCGCACGCTTCGCGTGGCGGGCGCCCCGGTGCGCGGCGGAAAGACTGCCGAGCGCGGCGGCCGCGCCGCCGTGGTGGTGCCCAATGGCACGCTGTTTGGCGATGGCGTGTGCGCCGTCATCAAGGAAGAACTGCTCAGAGAGTTCAAGCTCCACACCATCGTGCGCCTGCCTCAAGGCGTGTTCGCGCCCTACACCGACATCCCCGCCAACTTGCTGTTCTTCGAGCGCGGCGGCCCCACCGACACCATCTGGTACTACGAACTACCCCTGCCCGAAGGGCGCAAGAAGTACAGCAAGACCGCGCCGCTACAGTTCGAGGAATTCGCCCCGGTGCTGGCCTGGTGGAACAACCGGGAGGAAGGCCCGCAGGCCTGGAAGGTGGATTTCGTGGCCAAACGCGCTGCCGCCATCGAAGCCGCCACGCCGCACTGGCAGCGGGCGGAGGCCGAGCGCAGCGCGGCACTTGCGCTCGGCAAGCCCATCCGCGAGCTGGAGCAGGCCGTGCAGAACGCCGCCAACGGCGACAAAGCCGCCTGGCAGGACAAGCTGCGTGCCTTGAAAGCCGAACAACAGGCGCACGAACAGGCCGCCAAGGCGGCCCAGGCCGAGGGCGATGCCCTCTACTGGCCCATCTACAACCTGGACCTGAAAAACCCCCATGCCAAGGCCGGGCTGGAACACGCCGACCCGAAGGAACTCATCGCCTCGATGCGCAGCCACGAGGCCGAAGTGATGCGGCTGCTGGGTGAGATCGAGGCGCTGGTCAGCGCGGTGGACGGCAAATGAAACAGTTCCCAGTCGTTGCTCTGGGTGATGTCTTAAGGCAGCGAAAGGAATTCATCACCATCGACGACACGCAGCAGTACAAGCGCTGTCGTGTCCAGTTGCACGCCAGAGGCGTGGTGCTCCGCGATCTGGTTTTGGGATCGGACATCAAGACGAAGAAGCAACAGGTTTGCCGAGCAAGCGAGTTCCTTGTTGCCGAGATCGATGCCAAGGTGGGTGGCTTTGGGTTGGTCCCCGACGAGCTCGACGGGGCGGTGGTCAGCAGTCACTACTTCTTGTTCGAAATCGATCGTACGGTTCTCGACCCTCGATACCTCGATCATTACTGTCGCACCGAGCGATTCAGAGCGCAGGTCGAGGCGCAAGGTTCGACGAACTATGCAGCGATACGGCCGACTGATGTTTTGGCCTATACGATCCCCCTTCCGCCGCTGCCCGAACAGAAAGCCATCGTCGCCCGTCTCGACGCGCTGGCCGAGAAAACCCGGCAGGTGGAGGTGCATCTGGAGGCCATCGAGCGCGATGCCGAGCGCTTGCTCAGGGCATACATTTTTCACCCTCCAGGTGAGCAGCCGGCGAAGCGACCGATGTCAGAATTGGTATCACAACGTCAGCCAGATGTGACAGTTGATCGAACTGCTCAATACCGTTTTGCTGGCGTGTATTCGTTCGGGCGCGGTGTATTCCCAAGCGTCGTTAAGACAGGTAGCGAGTTTGCCTACGAGCGGCTGTCGACTGTCCGGGCTGGTGACTTCACATATCCCAAGTTGATGGCTTGGGAAGGTGCCTTGGGTGTCGTGCCGCCGGAGTGCGACGGAATGGTGGTCTCTCCAGAATTCCCGGTGTTTTCCATCAACACTGACGAAGTTCTGCCTGAGCTGCTGGATATCTACTTCCGCACGTCCGAGGTCTGGCCTGATCTGGCTGAACTTAGCGGCGGCACCAACGTCCGCCGTCGCCGCCTACAGCCTTCGGCATTCCTGACCTACGAAATACCTGTTCCGTCGATGGCAACGCAACTGAAGTTGCGCGAGGTATTCAGACGCACACAAGCCCTCAAGGCCAAGCACGCTGCCATCCGCCAAGCCAACGCCGCGCTAATCCCTGCGACTTTGGAACGCATCTTCTCTTCCGAGGTGACCGCCCATGCCTGAGCCGCCGCTGCAGAACTCGCTGTTCGAAGACGACTACCTGCTGCGCGAACTCGGGCAGGTCGCCCACGTGCCGCAGGTGGCGCTGACGGAGCTGGTGGCCAATGCCTGGGACGCCGGGGCGACGCGTGTGGACCTGATCCTGCCCGGCGAAATCGGCGGCACGCTGACGGTGACCGACAACGGGCATGGCATGACGCCGGCACAGTTCAGGAAGCGCTGGATGACGCTGCGTTACGACCGCTTGAAGCATCAGGGCCCTAATGTCGAGTTCCCTGCCGGGCGGTACGCGCGCCCGCGCCGCGCCTACGGCCGCAACGGCGTGGGCCGTCACGGCCTGCTGTGCTTTGCCGACACCTACGAGGTGCAGACCTGGCGCGACGGGGTGCTGGCCACCTTCGTCGTCGGCACCGAGTCCGGACCTAGCCCGTTCGTGCTGCGCAGCGAGACTCTGGGCCAGCGCGAGGGCAGCGGGACGCAGCTGTCCGTTCGCGTCATACGCAAGCTGCCCGATGCCGACGAGATCCTGACCGTGCTGGCGGCGCGCTTCGTGCACGACCCGGAGTTCGAGATCCGGGTCAACGGCGTGCAACGCAGCTTCAGCGAAATCGAGGGGCGCGTCAGCGAAGAGGTGCTGGACCTCGGTGCGGGTCGTAGGGCCACGGTGATCGTGATCGACTCGACGCAGCTGAACCATTCGTCCGTGCATCAGGGCATCGCCTTTTGGGTGCAGCGCCGGCTGGTGGGCTCACCCTCCTGGTCGATAGGACAGATTGCCAGCTTCGACGGCCGCACCCGATTCGCCCGGCGCTACAAGGTGATCGTCGACACGGAAGGCCTCGAACCGGGCGTCGACGTCGCGGAAGACTGGACGGCGTTTCGCGCAACGGACGCGGTGCGCGACCTGTACAAGGCTGTCGCCGAGCACATCGGCAAGGTGGCGCAGGATCTGGTGACCGAGATCGTCGAGGCCGCGTCGGAAGACGCACTGGTGCAGAACCGAACGGAACTGGCCAGCTTGGGACAAGGCGCACGGCTGGAGGTGGCCGAGTTCACCAAGGTCGTGGCCCAGGCGCACCCAACCATCTCTCCTGACTTTCTGGCTACCGCCGTCAAGGCGGTCATACACCTCGAAAAGACCAAGAGTGGCGCAGCCTTGCTGCAGAAGCTTTCTGCGCTGCCACCGGACGACATCACCGGCCTGGATCGCCTGCTGGCCGAGTGGACGGTCAAGGATGCGCTGCGGGTCCTCGACGAGATCGACAGCCGGATCGGGGTGATCGAAACCATCCGGCGCCTGGCCGACGACCCACAGACCGACGAACTGCACACCCTGCACCCCTTGATCCTGCGCTCACGCTGGCTGTTCGGTCCCGAATTCGAGTCCCAGGAGTACTGCTCCAACGCGACGCTGAAGACGGTGGCCCGCGAGCTGTTCAAAAGCGCTGAGGCCCAGTTCATCAACGAGAAGCACCGCCCGGACATCGTTGTGCTGCCCGATAAGACGACTTGGCAGATGACGGGCATCGAGTCTTTCGACCCGGTCGATCCCACTCTCACACGGATGCAGCATGTGCTGGTCATCGAGCTCAAGAGGGGCGGGTTCGAGCTCACCCGCAGGGAGATCAATCAGGCCGATGGCTACGTGCAGGATATCGCCGCCTCTGGCGCACTGTCAGGCTCCCCGTTCATCTGTGCGTGGGTGGTCGGACAGAAGATCGCCGCAGGTGTCGAGCGTGACAAGCAACTCGGCAATCCGCCGTACGGACGCATCAGGGCAGCAACCTTCGGCTCATTGGTGGACACCGCCAATGCGCGTCTGTTGAAGCTGCGCACTGTGCTGGCGGACCGGTACGGTGGCTCATCGACCGACGAGTTGCTGAACCGGGTGTTCGCGCAGCCTACCCAAGGCGGGCTGGGAATCTGACGATGACAGTCCGTAGCAAGCCCAGCTGGTCCGAGGTCAAGGCCAGGCTCGCCGATTTCGACCGCGCTGGCCTCATCGGCCTGGTGCAAGATCTCTACGCTGCCAGCAAGGACAACCAGGCCTTCTTGCACGCCCGATTCGGGCTCGGCGACGATGTGCTGAAACCCTACAAGGCCACCATCGACCGCTGGCTGTGGCCCGACGTGTTCAAGCACCAGGACACCTCGGTCGCCAAGGCGAAGAAGGCCATCGCCGACTACAAGAAGGCGGTCGGCCGACCTGAAGGGCTGGCCGAGCTGGCGGTGTTCTTCTGCGAACGCGCGGTCGGCTTCAGCAACGATGTCGGCCTGCAGGACGAAGGCTACTTCAACGCCCTGGTGCGCATGTTCGATCAAGCCTGCAAGACCATCGGCGCCTTGCCCGAGAGTCAGAGGCGCGAGTTATGGGGGCGCCTGGATGCCGTCCGACGCCTCGGCCACAACCTGGGCTATGGCGTCGGTGACGACATGGACGATCTGCTCGCCAGGTACGGGGGCGATGTCAAATCACGATGAAGTTTCTGCGCTGCTGGCCGAGAACGCGCGGCTGATCGCGCTGCTCGAATCGCATGGTATCGAGTGGCGTGCGCGCCAACAGCCGCCCCCACCACCCATCGAGTCCTCGAGACTGTCTACCGACGAGAAGGTCGCGCTCTTCCGACGTCTGTTCCGCGGCCGCACCGACGTGTTCCCCGTTCGATGGGAAAGAAAGTCCACCGGCAAGTCGGGCTACGCGCCGGCCTGCGCGAATGAGTGGCGCGCCGGCGTGTGCGAGAAGCCGCGCATCAAGTGCGGCGACTGCGCCAATCGCCTGCTCATCCCGCTGTCGGACGCCGTGATCTACAAGCACCTGGCCGGCGATCACACGGTCGGGGTGTATCCGCTGATGGAGGACAACAGCTGCTACTTCCTGGCCGTCGACTTCGACGAGGCCGAATGGCGGGACGATGCGCGGGCGTTCATGCAGTCGTGCGCGGAGCTGGGCGTGCCGGCGGCGCTGGAGATTTCGCGCTCCGGTCAGGGCGCCCATGCCTGGGTGTTCTTCGCCTGTCGGGTGTCGGCACGTGATGCCCGCCGCCTTGGCACGGCCGTCATCAGCCACACCTGCGCGCGCACGCGGCAGCTCCGGCTCACGTCCTACGACCGGCTGTTCCCGAACCAGGACACGATGCCCAAAGGTGGGTTCGGCAACCTGATTGCCTTGCCGTTGCAGAAGGGCCCGCGGGAGAGGGGCTTCAGCGTGTTCGTCGACGCCGAGCTGCGCCCCTACCCGGACCAATGGGCATTCCTGGACTCCATTCAGCCGATGGCCGCGCACGACATCGAGCCGACCATCCTGCGGGCGACAGGCGGCGTCCATCCGCTGGACGTCACCTTCATCGACGACGAAGACCTGGCAACGCCGTGGAAGCGCGAGAGCACTTCGACCAAGAAGCTGCCCGGGCCGATGCCGAAGTCACTGAGCGTGACGCTGGCCAACTTGATCTATTTCGAGAAGGCCCAACTGCCGCAGGCGCTGGCCAACCGCCTGATCCGGCTGGCAGCGTTCCAGAACCCCGAGTTCTACAAGGCGCAGGCGATGCGGATGTCGGTGTGGGACAAGCCGCGTGTCATCGGCTGCGCCGAGAACTACCCGCAGCACATCGCGTTGCCCCGAGGGTGCCTGGATGCTGCCCTGTCGCTGCTGCGCGAGAACGGCATCGCCTGCGACCTGCGGGACGAACGCGTTGGCGGCCAGCCGCTGGACGTGTCGTTCGTCGGCAGTCTGCGTCCCGACCAGGAGGCTGCCATCGCGGCGATGCTGCCCTTTGATGCCGGGGTGCTGTGTGCACCGACCGCCTTCGGCAAGACCGTGACGGCGGCGGCGATGATCGCGCGCCGGGGTGTCAACACCCTGGTGCTGGTGCATCGCACGCAACTGCTCAAGCAGTGGCAGGAGCGGCTGCAGGCGTTTCTGGGCGTCGGCAGGGGTGTGGTCGGCACCATTGGCGGCGGCAAGGCCAAGCCCACCGGCAGGATCGACATCGCTGTGATGCAGTCCTTGTCCCGCCAGGGCGAGGTAAACCCGCTGGTCGAGGACTACGGCCACGTGATCGTCGACGAGTGCCATCACGTCGGCGCCGTCTCCTTCGACGCGATCCTCAAGCGAACCAAGGCGAAGTACGTGCTGGGCCTGACGGCGACTCCGATCCGACGCGACGGGCAGCAGCCGATCATCTTCATGCAGTGCGGGCCGATCCGCCACACGGCGGCTACCCCGGCCGGGGCACCGCACGACCTGGAGGTGGTGCCGCGCTCGCGCCATGCGCGGATCGATCTCCCGCCAGATGCCGGGATCCAGGACGTCTTCCGACATCTAGCCAACGATCAGGCCAGGACCGAGGCCATCGCCGCCGAGGTGCGCGATGCCTTGACGCAGCGGCGGAAGCCGCTGGTCCTGACCGAGCGCACGGAGCATCTCGACGCCATCGAGGCGGCCCTCGGCAGCCTGAAGCCGGCGCCTTTCGTGCTGCATGGCCGGATGTCGAAGAAGCAGCGCGCTGACCTTATCGCCCGGTTGGACGCGCTGCCGCCTGACGCGCCCCGAGTCATCCTGGCCACCGGCAGGCTGGTCGGCGAGGGCTTCGACCACCCGCCGCTGGATACTTTGGTGCTCGCCATGCCGGTGTCCTGGAAGGGCACGCTTCAGCAGTACGCCGGGCGTCTGCACCGGGAACACGCCAGCAAGACCGACGTGCGGATCATCGACTTCGTGGACACCGGCCACCCGGCGCTGCTGCGGATGTGGGATAAGCGCCAGCGTGGCTACCGGGCGATGGGGTATCGGATCGGCAGTGAAGATTCGGAGTGAGGCGTGAATTCGCCAGTGCCCGCAGCAGCCCGCGCCAGTGCTCGTAAGCTCGGGAGGCCAGTCAGCACATGGTCAACCACCCGCCACCAATCACCAGGGCCCGGAAAGTCTCCGGGCCCTTTCCTTTTGGCGCCGCCCCCGCGCCGCGCGGGCTCCTGGCGGCTCGTGCCGTGGGTAGGCGCAGATCGTGATCTGGCAAACTCAACAGCGCACGAGCCTTGGTTCTCCGCCAACCGAGACCACCGGCCAGGCTCAAACTCCGCCACGATCTCCCACGGGATGGCCCATTCCGGTGGCTACCGGCAAGCAGGACCCTTGACGCGAAAATCCTGACGATGAGCGACAGGCAGAAAATCGCGGCCGATCTGGAGTCTGCGCTGTCTGGGCAAAGCCCACTGTGAACCGCCTCTCAGATTCCCGGGACGGTTCATAGACACGGTTGCTCGGGCCGCCGATTTCCTCCGTCGCCGCTCAGATCGAGTCGATGATTTCTGCGCCGACGGCGCCGTACTCCTTGTTTGTACAATCCGTGCCGTCACTGGGGAGTAGCCGCTCTGCGACCGTCAGAGGCCTGCGTCAACATGCTTGGCATCGTTGCCATGGCGCGGGCGGTTCCCGGACTTGGAAAGACGTTTGACCAGGGTGCGTCCGATTTGTCCAGGGATTCGCCGTGGTCGCACGTCTTCGCACCGGCCGGGAGCTGACCATGGAATCTCTCTTCGTCTCGACGGGCGTCGTCGCGCTCGCCGAAATCGGCGACAAGACCCAGCTGCTCGCCTTTTTGCTGGCGGCCCGCTTCAAAAAGCCGTTGCCGATCATTCTGGGCATTCTCGTTGCGACGGTGGCTAACCACGGTCTGGCTGGTGCGCTGGGTGCCTGGATTACCGCCACCGTCAACCCGCAGGTGCTGCGTTGGGGGCTGGGTTTGTCGTTCATCGCGATGGCGGTCTGGACGCTGGTCCCCGACGAGATCGAGGAAGACGAGGTATCGATCGCGCGGCGCTTTGGGGTCTT
>JBKBRS010000364.1:0-590 GCA_046292095.1 Thiobacillaceae bacterium | reverse complement strand
ACCCCGAGTTGATTTGCCGGCACAAGAGGGGAAAAGGCCTCCCCCGCGCACGCGGGGATCGACCGTACATGTCTAAGGTCGGCGGTTACCACGAGTAGCCTCCCCCGCGCACGCGGGGATCGACCCTATCTGGATTACCGTGACCGACCGCTTCCAGAGCCTCCCCCGCGCACGCGGGGATCGACCCCGAGTTGATTTGCCGGCACAAGAGGGGAAAAGGCCTCCCCCGCGCACGCGGGGATCGACCCGTCTCCGCGGATCGCCAGCTGGGCACGCGGGCGCCTCCCCCGCGCACGCGGGGATCGACCCATGCGATGCGCGTCGGCCCATTGGCTCACTGTGCCTCCCCCGCGCACGCGGGGATCGACCCTTCGGCAGACCGATCGGGAACACCGCCGGGTGGCCTCCCCCGCGCACGCGGGGATCGACCTCTTGCTCATGTACTTCATCAGGTACCCGATAGGCCTCCCCCGCGCACGCGGGGATCGACCCCGGGCGTTCCTTTTTCCGGGCAGAGCATACCGGCCTCCCCCCCGCCCGCGGGGCGCGACCCCAAGGATACACTGCCGACCCGCGAGCGGCGCCGCCAC
>JBKBRS010000363.1:0-591 GCA_046292095.1 Thiobacillaceae bacterium | reverse complement strand
TAATTTACTTTCGTAGGAGGTTATAATGGCCCTGATCAATGGCTTCAATGATGACGGCGTCATCACCATCAACCGTGTGATCCTCAGGCCCGAATACACGGTAGACGACCTGGAGATGCGCGTGGCCGAGCTGTGCGAGAACGTCAAGACCTATCACTCCGACACCGGCTTCATCGGCGGCTTCGTGGCGATGAACGCGGGTCTCGTCTCGAATGAGGGCTCGACCATCGGTCAGGCGGTGGAAAGCCCTCTCAAAGACCGCGAGGCCCTGATCGTCACCTTTTGGAAGAGCTTCGAGGACCACGAGCGCTCGCACCGCTCCGACACCTTCCAGCCCCTGTTCAAGCGGGTCCTCGAACTGTGTGAAAACGGAAACGAAGAAATCGCGTACCGCATGCTGTGGTCGGGCAAGGCCTACAGCCCGGAGGAGGCACGTGCGGCGCGGATGGCCAAGGAGCGGTACGCGATGGCCGCGTGAGCGGTCTTCGTTTCCGTTTCGGCGCAGGCTATTAAGCCGGCCCTTAAATATACTGGTTTTTGAAGCGTTTTCTGCTAGACTGTGGGCATGGAGAAGATTGATGCACGCAAGTT
>JBKBRS010000362.1:0-592 GCA_046292095.1 Thiobacillaceae bacterium | reverse complement strand
GCGCGGCAGGCGAGCGCCTGCAGGCCGTAGAAGTCGGTCAAGCCCGCCGCGTCGGCCTCCTCCACCCAGTCCCACCACAGCGCGTGGATGGCCTCGCGCACGGCCGGCTCCTGCACCATGCTCTGCGGCTTGATGCCGGTGCCGATGGCGTTGGCGACGAACGCCTCGATGCCCGCGGCCGCCCAGGCGTTGCGCCGGGCGAGATCGCGGCTCTTGGCGCGCAGCTCGCCCTGGGTGTAGGCGAGTGCCGCGACCGCCCCGGGGTTGCCGACCTGCCAGGCCACGGCCCTGCGGCCGCCGCCCACGCCGTCGTAGGTGGGGCTCGTGCCGAGCAGCCGGCGCTTGAGGGTATGCCACCAGCCCATCACGTCCCCTTGGTCGTCGTGATCCGGATCTGCCGCGGCGCACCGGGCCACAGCCCGGTGGCCACGGCCTGTTCGTGCAGATCGCGCTTGACCGCGCGGATGGCGGCTTGCAACTGCTCGATCGAGCGGTACTCGACCGTCTTGTCGCCGAAGCTCACGCGCCGCTCGCCCTTGGCGAGCGCGGCTTGCAGGGCCTCGAGGTCGGCTTCGGTGTAGGCCATCAGCGG
>JBKBRS010000361.1:288-595 GCA_046292095.1 Thiobacillaceae bacterium | reverse complement strand
CCGGCGCGCACAGCCCAGTGGCTGGCCCACTACAACGCGCAACCCCGCACCCGTGCGATCGCCTTGCATGCCCACACACCGGGGCCGGCACGAACCCTGGTGGCCGAATGCCGTCGGCTGGCACCGCACCGCGGCGGCATGGTCAAGCCGCTGCGGGTGCTGATCGCCGGTATTCCCAACGTGGGCAAGTCCACCCTGCTCAACACCCTGCTGGGCAAACGCGCCGCCAAAGCGGCAGATGAGCCCGGCGTCACCCGGCAGGAGCAGCGCGTCGTGCTGGCCGACGACGTGTATCTGTACGACACGC
>JBKBRS010000361.1:0-278 GCA_046292095.1 Thiobacillaceae bacterium | reverse complement strand
AGTGGCGCCGTCGGGCGCAATGCCTTCGACGAGGAAGCCGTCGCGCTGGCCCTGCTGCGGGCGTTGCAAGCCGATTACCCGGCGCTGCTGGAGGCCCGCTACCGCCTGGGGCTGGCGCCGGCAACCATCGCCGCGCTGCCCGACCACGAGCTGCTCGCCGCGATTGGGCGCAAGCGCGGCGCGTTGCTGCCCGGGGGGCGCATCGATCCCCACAAGGCAGGCGAAGCGGTACTGGTGGATTTTCGCGCCGGGGCCATCGGCCGCATCACGCTGGAAAC
>JBKBRS010000360.1:0-597 GCA_046292095.1 Thiobacillaceae bacterium | reverse complement strand
GACGCTGGAAAACGTGCGTCGCACCATCGACGATCTGACTGCTCGGCGTGAGCGGCGCGAAAAGGAGCTGCTGGCGATGCGCCACGTCATCTCCGCCACGCCCGTCATCCTTGGTGGCGCACTGGTGATCCCGCAGGGGCTGCTGCTACAGCGCAAGGGGGAGCCCGGCTGGACGGCCGATGCCGAGGCACGCAGCCGCATCGAGCGCATCGCGATGCAAGCGGTGATGGACGCGGAACGCGCCTTAGGCCATCAGGTTATCGACGTCTCAGCGCAGAAATGCGGCTGGGACATCACCAGCATCCCAAGGCCCCGCGATGGGCGTCTTTTGCCCTCGCGCCACATCGAGGTCAAGGGGCGTGCCAAGGGCCAGACCACCATCACCGTGACGCGCAACGAAATCCTCTATGCCCTCAACCAGGCGGACCAGTTCATCCTGGCGATCGTTCTCGTGGACGGCGAGCACTACCAGGGGCCGTACTACATTCGCAAACCCTTTACCCAGGAACCCGACTGGGCAGTGACCAGCATCAACCTGGACCTGGACGCGCTGCTCGCGCGCGCCACGGCGGCGGAGGGCTCGCTGTGAGCCTGGGC
>JBKBRS010000359.1:0-603 GCA_046292095.1 Thiobacillaceae bacterium | reverse complement strand
AAGCAGGAGCCGCGCAAGTTCGACCGCGGCACCGATCTGCACACCCAGAGCACCCCGCTGACGATGTGCCACCGGCCCGGCGTGCTGGTGAAGCTCACCGTCTGAGGGTGCCTGTCCGATGGTCCGTGTGGAGGATCTGTACGACGCCGCCGAGCGCGCGGGACTCTTGACGCCCGTCGTGGTGGGCGCCGCCACCGTGCACTGTGCGTTCCGTGCGCCGGACGAGACGGTGCTCGACGGCCTGGCGCTCTCGCGCGACTTCGAGATCGAGTACGCGGCCTCGCGCCTGGCGCTCGCCCCGGGCGACGTGGTCACCATCGCCGGCGAGCCCTACCGCGTGCGCGAGGTGCGAGCGCTCGGCGACGGCCGCGAGTGCCGGGCCCAGCTTGCGAGGCTGCCATGAACTCGGTGCGCGAGCGCCTGCTGCGCATCCTGATCGATCGGCTCAGGGCGGCCCTGGCCCCGGCGCCCGTGCTGCGCCAGCCGGCCACACCGCTGCCCCGCGAGGCCGGACCGGCCTTGCTCGTCTTCGTCGAGGGCGACGCCCTCACCGCGCACGCCAACCGGCTGGTGGACCGCTCGCTCACCGTGCGTCTGGTCGCG
>JBKBRS010000358.1:0-603 GCA_046292095.1 Thiobacillaceae bacterium | reverse complement strand
GCCAGCGCATCAGCCCGCCCAGCACGTCGCCTTCCATCACTCCTCCCCAAAGGTCATGGCGTCCCAGTGCCGGATGGCGTCGAGCCGGGCGCGGCACTGCTCGTAGAGGGCGGCGGCATCGAGCGCCCAGCCGGCGACATCGGCGTCGGTGCTGATCCGTGCGCCGTCCCCGTGGCCGGCAGCGGCGGCAGGCTCGGCAGCGGCATCAGCAGCGCCGCCGGCACCCGCGGGCAAGCCGTCGGCGGCGGCGATGGCGGCGTTGAGGCGCAGGCGGACAGCATCAGACAGGCAAGGGCGGCCAGTGGCAAGCGCAAAGACCTCACGGCGGGCATCCTCCAGACGTTGACGGGTGGCGGCTTGGGCTTGGGCCAGGCGCCGCGCGGCCTCGGCCTCGGCGTCCTGCGCGCGGGCCAGGAGCGCAGCGGTCTTTTCGGCGGCGGCGCGGGCGTCTGCCTCGCGGGCGTGCTCGCATTCGATGCGACGGGCTTCGGCCTTGGCGATGCGCCCTTCGGCCAGCCGGCCAGCCAGCGCGTAGCCGCCGGCAAAGCCCGCGCCGGCAGTCAAGATGGCGCCGGCCAGCAGCGGCCAGGGAGTCGCCAGCGC
>JBKBRS010000357.1:0-606 GCA_046292095.1 Thiobacillaceae bacterium | reverse complement strand
GTCAAGCCGCTCGAGACCATCATGAACGCGCAGTCGGGCGTGGACCACACCTTCGGGGTGGCGGCGAACGACGTGGGTGTCGTCACCGTGCAGTTCGAGGTGGGCCAGGACCAGGAGGACAGCCTGGTCAAGCTCTACAACCAGCTCATGCAGAACATGGACCGCATCCCGCCGGGGGCGATGCAGCCGGTGGTGCGGCCGATCAACGTGGACGACGTGCCGATCCTCACCCTCACGCTCAGCTCTCAGGTGCACGACGAGGTCGTTCTGCGCGAGCTGGCGACGCGACTGCTCGAGCAGCTGCGCAACGTGGAGGGGGTCTCCTTCACCCAGCTGGTGGGCGGGCGGCCGCGCACGGTGAACGTCTGGATCGACTCCGAGCGCTTGGCCTCCGCCCGGCTCACACTCGACCAGCTCGATCGCATGCTGCGAGGCACGAACGTCGCCGCCCCCCTGGGCGAGCTCGTCGACAACAACCGCACGCATCCGCTGCGCCTGACCGGCTTCCTCGGCTCGGCGCGCGAGGTGGGTGAGATCGTCGTGGGGGTGCACGAAGGCCGGCCGGTCTACCTCAAGGACGTGGCGCGGGTCGAGGACGCCGGTCTG
>JBKBRS010000356.1:0-610 GCA_046292095.1 Thiobacillaceae bacterium | reverse complement strand
TCTCGGCCTCGGCCTGCCGGGCGAAGCGCTCGGCATCGGCCCGCCGGACGAATGTCCGGCTGACCGGCGGATAGCCCCTGCGTCTGATCTTCACCTGCCAAGTAACTGCGCCGTCCTTTGTCCTGCGCGCCACGATCGTTGCCATGCCGTCCCCTCTCCGAATAACCGACTGTTTCGCTCAACTGTCCCGCGAGTGTCCCGCGAAGCTGAAAAATACCCCATGAAACGGCGGAAAGCAAGGATTGATGCGCATTTTGGTGATCATTGATTTCGCACTGTTAATCCGCAGGTCCATGGTTCGAGCCCAGGTCGGGGAGCCAAACACCACAAGGCCCCCCACAGAGCGGGCCTTTCCTTTTCATCGTCCCGCCGTGTGGCCCAGAGCTTCGTTCGCAATGCGACCCCGAGGTCGTTGACGACCGGCACGGATTGCCGGGCGCCGTACAAACCCGGATACTGGCCGTGTCATTGCAAAGGGGGAGAGTCCATGCGGCGCACCGATCACCACAACCCTGATTGCCACTTTTTCGTCCTGAGTACGCTGTTCTGGCTTCTGGCCCTCGCTTGGCTGTTCATGGCCTGGCCGGCCAGGGCGGCAAACGACGACACC
>JBKBRS010000355.1:0-613 GCA_046292095.1 Thiobacillaceae bacterium | reverse complement strand
CCCATCAGGAGAATTTCCCGTTCTGAAGGGGCGTCGGCACGATGCGACGCGCTGCCCTAGGTTCTTCCCGCACAGCCATTGACGGCAGGCGGGCCGGGCGACGAAAGTCCGCCCCCGCACGCCGAATCGCTCGCCCATGCTTCGCATCGACCGCCTCACCAAACGCTACGGCCAGCGCGTGGCGCTGCAGGCGCTGTCCGTCGCCGTGCCGGCGGGGCAGTTCGTGGCGCTGCTCGGCCCCAACGGGGCGGGCAAGTCGACGCTGTTCCAGGTGCTCACGGGCCTGTTCGCAGCCGACGAGGGCGACGTCGAAGTCGCCGGGCATTCGCTGCGGCGCGAACCGGTCGCGGCGCTGCGTCACATCGGCGTCGTGTTCCAGCAGATGTCGCTCGACCTCGACCTCAGCATCCGCCGCAACCTGCTGTTCCAGGCCGACTTGCACGGCCTGCCGCGCGCGGTGGCGAACGAGCGCATCGCGGCCGAGTGCGCACGGCTGGGCGTCGAGCCCGATCTCGACCGCAAGGTCCGCGAACTCTCCGGCGGCAACCGGCGCAAGGTCGAACTCGCGCGCGCGAACCTGCATCAACCGCAGGTGCTGCTGATGGACGAGGCC
>JBKBRS010000033.1:0-15600 GCA_046292095.1 Thiobacillaceae bacterium | reverse complement strand
CGCTGGAGGGCGACACTTCCGACATCGGCGAAGGCTCCATTCTGAAGCTTGCCGAGGCGCTTGACACCTACATCCCGACGCCTGAGCGTGCGGTGGACAAGCCCTTCCTGATGCCCATTGAAGACGTCTTCTCTATCTCCGGTCGTGGCACCGTGGTCACGGGGCGGGTTGAGCGCGGCGTGATCAAGGTCGGCGACGAAGTGGAGATCGTCGGCATTCGGCCCACGCAGAAGACCACCTGCACCGGCGTGGAGATGTTCCGCAAGCTCCTCGACCAGGGGCAGGCCGGCGACAACATTGGCGTGCTGCTGCGCGGCACCAAGCGCGAAGAGGTCGAGCGCGGGCAGGTGCTGGCCAAGCCCGGCACGATCACCCCGCACACCAAGTTCACGGCCGAGATCTATGTGCTATCGAAGGAAGAGGGCGGGCGACACACGCCGTTTTTCAACGGTTACCGGCCGCAGTTCTACTTCCGCACCACCGACGTCACGGGCGCGATCGAGCTGCCGGCGGGCACGGAGATGGTGATGCCGGGGGACAACGTGGCCATCACGGTGAGCCTGATCGCCCCGATCGCCATGGAAGAGGGCCTGCGCTTCGCCATCCGCGAGGGCGGCCGCACCGTCGGCGCCGGCGTGGTGTCCAAGATTATCGAGTAAGGCATCGAGAGAAACAGAGTGGTTCAGCAGGGCGTCCCGCAGGCGGGACGCCCTCGTGTCTCTGCCGCAGGGGCATAGCTCAATTGGCAGAGCGTCGGTCTCCAAAACCGAAGGTTGGGGGTTCGAGACCCTCTGCCCCTGCCATCCATACATGACTGGGTAAGCATGGCCGACAACATCAAGCTGGTGATCGCCGCCCTTTTGGCGGCCGCCGGCGTGGCGGGCTTCTATTGGCTCTCCGACAGCCCGACGGTGCTGCGGGTCCTGTCCGTGCTGGCCGGGCTGGCGGCGGCCGCCGCTGTCATGTACTTCACGGCGCCGGGCCGCCAGTTCGTCGTCTTCGCCGGCGAGGCGCGCGACGAGGCGCGCAAGGTGGTCTGGCCGACGCGCAAGGAGACGATGCAGGTCACCGGCGTGGTGATCCTGTTCGTGATCGTCATGGCCCTGTTTCTCTGGGCGGTGGACGGCATCTTGTTCTGGGTGGTCAAGACCCTGATGGGGAGGCAGGACTGATGGCGATGCAGTGGTATGTGGTGCATGCCTATTCGGGGTTCGAGAAGAGCGTGGCGCGGGCGCTGAAGGAGCGCATCGCGCGCGCCGGCATGCAGGACAAGTTCGGCGAGATCCTGGTGCCGGTGGAGGAGGTCGTCGAGATGAAGGGCGGGCAGAAGAGCGTGACCGAGCGCAAGTTCTTCCCCGGCTATGTCCTGGTGCAGATGGAGATGAACGACGACACCTGGCACCTGGTCAAGAGCACGCCCAAGGTCACCGGCTTCGTCGGCGGCACGGCCACCAAGCCGGCGCCCATCAGCGAGAAAGAGGTCAACGCCATCCTGCAGCAGATCCAGGAAGGCGTGGAGAAGCCCAAGCCCAAGGTGCTCTACGAGGTGGGCGAACTGGTCCGCATCGTCGACGGCCCCTTCAGCGACTTCAACGGCACGGTGGAAGAGGTGAATTACGAAAAGAGCAAGCTGCGCGTGTCGGTGACCATCTTCGGTCGCGCCACGCCGGTGGAACTGGACTTCTCACAGGTGGAGAAGGCCTGAACGAGGGGGGCAGGGGTGGGATCAGGCCTGGTTCCTGATCCCTGACCCCTGTCACCTGATCCGGGGAGAGACGGCCAGTCTCGTTGGCACCCGCTTTTTTAGGAGCATGACATGGCAAAGAAGATCGTCGGTTACATCAAACTGCAGGTACCGGCGGGCAAGGCGAACCCCTCGCCGCCCATCGGTCCCGCGCTCGGTCAGCGCGGCCTGAACATCATGGAGTTCTGCAAGGCCTTCAACGCCCAGACGCAGAACATTGAGCCGGGCCTGCCCATCCCCGTGGTGATCACCGCCTACGCGGACAAGAGCTTCACCTTCATCATGAAGACGCCGCCCGCCACGGTGCTGCTCAAGAAGGCCACCGGCGTGCAGAAGGGCTCGTCCAAGCCGCACACCGACAAGGTGGGCACCATCACGCGGGCTCAGCTCGAAGAGATCGCCAAGGTGAAGATGCCAGACCTGACCGCGGCGGACATGGACGCGGCCGTGCGTACCATCGCCGGCAGTGCCCGCAGCATGGGTCTCGTTGTGGAGGGGGTGTGACATGGCCAAACCATCCAAGCGCATGAAGGCCCTCAAGGCCCAGGTGGATCGCAGCAAGCTCTACCCCATCGACGAGGCGCTGGCCCTGGTGAAGAAGGCGGCCACCGCCAAATTCGACGAATCCGTGGACGTGGCCGTGAACCTGGGTGTGGACCCGCGCAAGTCCGACCAGGTGGTGCGCGGCTCGGTGGTGATGCCGCGTGGCACCGGTAAGAGCGTGCGTGTGGCGGTGTTCGCCCAGGGCGCGGCGGCCGAAGCGGCGCGTGCGGCCGGGGCCGATGTCGTCGGCTTCGACGACCTTGCGGCCGAGGTCAAGGGCGGTCGTATGGATTTCGACGTGGTGATCGCCACGCCCGATGCCATGAAGGTGGTCGGTCAGCTGGGCCAGATCCTGGGCCCGCGTGGCCTCATGCCCAACCCCAAGGTGGGCACCGTCACGCCCAACGTCGCCGACGCAGTGAAGAACGCGAAGGCCGGCCAGGTGCAGTACCGGACCGACAAGGCGGGGATCATCCACGCCACCATCGGCCGCGCCTCCTTCGAGGTGGAGGCCCTGCGCGAGAACCTGCAGGCCCTGCTGGAGGCGCTGAACAAGGCCAAGCCCGCCAGCGCCAAGGGCGTATACATGAAAAAGGTGTCGGTCTCCAGCACCATGGGCATTGGGCTGCGGGTGGATCAGTCCAGCCTGCAGAGCCAGGCCTAGACAGCATTGGGGCCGCCTGCCGCCAATACGGGGCAGGCGGGTTGTCCAAGACCGTAGATGCCGCAAGGCTTAATTGAAGACGCAGGCGAAGCCCGTGGACGACAGTCCTTGGTCTTCCGTCCTCAGTCCTCTGTCTACGCAGACGGCGTCACCCGAAACAGGAAGTCCCTCTCCTGAATCAGGCCGCCGGTGAGACCCGCTCCGGCCGGTCAAACAGCCGGGGCGGGCGTTCATGACGAAAGGAGTCAGACCTTGAGTCTCAATCTGGAAGACAAAAAGGCGGTCGTCGCCGAGATCAGCGACCGGCTCGCCACGGCCCAGGCCGTGGTGGTCGCCGAGTATCGGGGCGTGACTGTCACCGACATGACGGCCTTGCGCAAGAAGGCCCGCGAAAGCGGCGTCTATCTGCGGGTGTTGAAAAACACCTTAGCGCGTCGGGCCGTGGCGGGTACACCGTTTGCCGTGCTGGCCGAGCAGATGTCCGGTCCGCTCGCCTACGGGATCTCCGCCGACCCGGTGGCAGTGGCCAAGGTCCTGAACGATTTCGCCAAGGCCAACGAGAAGTTCGTCATCAAGGCCGGTGCCATGCCCAACAAGCTCATGTCCGACAAGGACGTGGCGGTGTTGGCTACCATGCCCAGCCGCGAGGAGCTTCTGGCCAAGCTCATGGGCACCCTACAGGCGCCCATCGCCAAGTTCGTGCAGACCTTGAACGAGGTGCCGGGCAAGTTCGTCCGCACCCTGGCGGCCTTGCGCGACGAGCGCGAGAAGCAGGCGGCGTGAGTCACAGGACCCGACCGTATCGATCGTGTAATCACTTTTTTTGATTCAGGAGTGCAACATGGCTTTGTCCAAAGCTGAAATCCTCGATGCCATCGCTGGCATGACCGTCCTCGAGCTGTCCGAGCTGATCAAGGACATGGAAGAGAAGTTCGGCGTCTCGGCCGCCGCTGCCACCGTCGCCGTCGCCGCCGCCCCGGCGGCTGGCGCCGCCGCCCCGACCGCCGAGGAGAAGACCGAGTTCGACGTGATCCTGACCAATGCCGGCGCCAACAAGGTCAACGTCATCAAGGTGGTGCGCGCCATCACCGGCCTGGGCCTCAAGGAGGCCAAGGACCTGGTGGACGGTGCGCCAAAGCCGGTCAAGGAAGGCGTGCCCAAGGCCGAGGCCGAGGACATCAAGAAGCAGCTCACCGAAGCCGGCGCCACCGTCGAGATCAAGTAATCACGGCGTGTTACGGCATATCGCCCAAGCACCGGCCGGCAGCCCCAGGGCCGCCGGCCTGTCCGCGTTTGTTGTGTGTATCAGGCCTCAGCGTTGAGGGATCGCTGCATACCGACCTCTGATTCCTGATCCCTGATTCCTGATCCCTGTCCCCGAGTGACGGAGCCCCTCATGAGCTACACCTTCGCCGAAAAGAAGCGCATCCGCAAGAGCTTCGCCAAGCGCGCGGCCGTGCTGCCGGTCCCTTATCTGCTGACCACCCAGATCGACTCCTATCGGGAATTCCTCCAGGCGGACGTGCCGGCCGCCGAGCGCCGCGAGGTGGGTCTGCAGGCGGCGTTCAAGTCCATCTTCCCCATCGTCAGCCATAGCGGCAACGCGCGTCTGGAATTCGTGAGCTACACCCTGGGCCAGCCGGTGTTCGACATCGTCGAGTGCCAGCAGCGTGGGCTGACCTTCGCCGCCAGCCTGCGCGCCAAGGTGCGCCTGGTCATCCTCGACAAGGAGAGCGCCAAGGAGAAGATCAAGGAGGTGAAGGAGCAGGAGGTCTACATGGGCGAGATCCCGCTCATGACGCCGAACGGCTCCTTCATCGTCAACGGCACCGAGCGGGTCATCGTCTCCCAATTGCACCGCTCGCCGGGCGTGTTCTTCGAGCACGACCGCGGCAAGACCCACTCCTCGGGCAAGCTGCTGTTCTCCGCCCGCATCATCCCCTATCGCGGCTCCTGGCTGGATTTCGAGTTCGACCCCAAGGACATCGTCTTCTTCCGGGTGGACCGTCGCCGCAAGATGCCGGTGACCATCCTGCTCAAGGCGCTGGGCTACACCCCTGAGCAGATCCTGGCGGAGTTCTTCGAGTTCGATACCTTCCACTTCACCAAGAAGGGCATCGAGTTCGAGCTCAAGCCCGAGCGGCTCAAGGGCGAGCTGGCCCGCTTCAACATCACGGCCAAGGACGGCACGGTGATCGTCGCCAAGGACAAGCGCATCACCGCCCGCCACATCCGTCAACTCGAGGAGGCGGGCATCAAGCGGATCACGGTGGACCCCGACTTCCTGATCGGGCGCGTGCTGGCCAAGAACATCGTCGACAAGGAGACCGGCGAGGTCATCGCCCGCGCCAACGACGAGATCACGGAGGGGCTGCTGGAGGCGCTGCAGGCGGCCAAGATCGCCAAGTTCGAGACGATCTACACCAACGAACTCGACCACGGCCCCTACATCTCGCAGACCCTCAACGTCGACGAGACAGTGGACCAGTGGACCGCCAAGGTCGCCATCTACCGCATGATGCGCCCCGGCGAGCCGCCCACCGAGGACGCCGTCGAGGCGTTGTTCCAGCGGCTGTTCTTCAGCGAGGAGACCTATGACCTGTCCAAGGTCGGCCGCATGAAGTTCAACCGCCGCATCGGCCGCAGCGAGCTCACCGGCCCCGGCACGCTGTCCAAGGAGGACATCGTCGCCGTGATCAAGATCCTAGTCGAGCTCAGGAACGGCCGCAACGAGGTGGACGACATCGACCACCTGGGCAACCGGCGCGTGCGCGCGGTCGGTGAGCTTGCCGAGAACCAGTTCCGCGCGGGTCTGGTGCGCGTCGAGCGGGCGGTGCGCGAGCGTTTGAGCCAGGCCGAGAGCGAGAACCTGATGCCGCACGACCTGATCAACGCCAAGCCGATTTCAGCGGCGATCAAGGAGTTCTTCGGCTCGAGCCAGCTGTCCCAGTTCATGGACCAGACCAACCCGCTGTCCGAGATCACGCACAAGCGGCGGATCTCCGCCCTGGGGCCGGGGGGGCTCACACGCGAGCGGGCGGGCTTCGAGGTGCGCGACGTGCACCCCACCCACTACGGGCGCGTCTGTCCGATCGAGACGCCGGAAGGCCCCAACATCGGTCTGATCAATTCGCTGGCCCTGTATGCCCGGACCAACGAGTATGGCTTCATCGAGACCCCCTACCGCAAGGTGGTGGATGGGCGTGTGACCGACGAGATCGAATACCTCTCGGCCATCGAGGAGGGCCAGTACGTGATCGCCCAGGCGAACACGCCGCTGGACGACGAGGGCCGCTTCGTCGACGACCTGGTTTCCTGCCGCCACAAGAACGAATTCACCCTGTCCACCCCGGACCGCATCCAGTACATGGACGTGGCCCCCTCGCAGATCGTCTCGGTGGCGGCCTCGCTCATCCCCTTCCTGGAGCACGACGACGCCAACCGGGCGCTGATGGGCTCGAACATGCAGCGCCAGGCCGTGCCCTGCCTGCGCCCGGACAAGCCCCTGGTAGGCACCGGTGTCGAGCGCACCGCGGCGGTGGACTCCGGCACCGTGGTCAAGGCGCGGCGCGGCGGCGTGGTGGACTATGTGGACGCCACCCGGATCGTCGTGCGGGTGCACGACGAGGAGACCGCCGCGGGCGAGGTCGGCGTCGACATCTACACGCTCACCAAGTTTCAGCGCTCCAACCAGAACACCAACATCAACCAGCGCCCGCTGGTCAAGGTCGGCGACGTGATCGCCCGCGGCGACGTGGTGGCCGATGGGGCCTCCACCGACAAGGGAGAGCTCGCCCTGGGCCAAAACATGCTGGTCGCCTTCATGCCCTGGAACGGCTACAACTTCGAGGACTCCATCCTCATCTCCGAGCGGGTGGTGGCCGAGGACCGCTACACCTCCATCCACATCGAGGAGCTCTCGGTGGTGGCGCGCGACACCAAGCTGGGCCCCGAGGAGATCACGCGCGACATCTCCAGCCTCTCCCAGGCCCAGCTCGCGCGCCTGGACGAGGCCGGCATCGTCCACATCGGCGCCGAGGTGCAAGCCGGCGACGTGCTGGTCGGCAAGGTCACGCCCAAGGGCGAGACCCAGTTGACGCCGGAGGAGAAGCTGCTGCGCGCCATCTTCGGCGAGAAGGCGAGCGACGTGAAGGACACCTCGCTGCGCGTGCCCACCGGCATGAGCGGCACGGTGATCGACGTGCAGGTCTTCACCCGCGAGGGCATCGAGCGCGACAGCCGGGCCAACCAGATCATCGACGAGCAGCTACGCAAGTACCAGAAGGACCTCGCCGACCAGATGCGTATCGTCGAGAACGACGCCTTCGCCCGCATGCGCAAGCTGCTCGTGGGCAAGATCGCCAAGGGCGGCCCCAAGAAGCTCGCCAAGGGTGCGGCCATCACCGAGGAATACCTGGACTCGGTCAACCCGCACGACTGGTTCGACATCCGTGTGGAGGACGAGGAGGTCTCGCGCCAGATGGAGGGCATCAAGGACGGCCTCGACCGGGTGCGTGCCCAGTTCGACGCCATGCTGGAGAACAAGAAGAAGAAGCTCACCTCCGGCGACGAGCTGCCGCCCGGCGTGATCAAGATGGTCAAGGTCTATCTGGCGGTGAAACGGCGGTTGCAGCCCGGCGACAAGATGGCCGGCCGGCACGGCAACAAGGGCGTGGTCTCCAAGATCGTCCCTGTGGAGGACATGCCCTTCATGGCCGACGGTACCCCGGTAGACATCGTTCTGAACCCCCTGGGCGTGCCCTCGCGCATGAACGTGGGGCAGATCCTGGAGACCCACCTGGGCTGGGCGGCCAAGGGCCTGGGCCTACGCATCGGCGAGATGCTCGACCGGCATGCCCGCGTCGAGGAGATCCGCGCCTTCCTCGACAAGGTCTACAACAGTTCGGGCAAGAAGGAGGACCTCGCGGCCCTGAGCGATGACGAGATCCTGGAGATGGCCGGCAACCTGCGCGACGGCGTGCCCTTCGCCACGCCGGTGTTCGACGGTGCCAACGAGGACGAGATCCGCGCCATGCTGGATCTGGCCTATCCCGACGACGACCCGCGCACACAGCGCCTGGGCTTCACCTCGGGCAAGACCCAGGTGCGTCTGTACGACGGCCGCAGCGGGGAGCCGTTCGACCGTCCGGTGACGGTGGGCTATATGCACATCCTCAAGCTCCACCACCTGGTCGACGACAAGATGCACGCCCGTTCCACTGGCCCCTACAGCCTGGTCACCCAGCAGCCCCTGGGCGGCAAGGCCCAGTTCGGTGGCCAGCGCTTCGGCGAGATGGAGGTCTGGGCGCTGGAGGCCTATGGCGCCGCCTATACCCTGCAGGAGATGCTCACCGTCAAGTCGGACGACGTCACGGGCCGCACCAAGGTCTACGAGAACATCGTCAAGGGCGAGCACAAGATCGACGCCGGCATGCCCGAGTCCTTCAACGTGCTGGTCAAGGAGATCCGCTCGCTGGCCATCGACATCGATCTGGAACGGTACTAGGGGTCAGGTTACAGGTTACGGGTTACAGTGGGTTATTCGGGTATATTGATTCGATGTGGGCATGGGCAGGCACGGGCGGCAGTCAGGATTTGACTGTCACCTGTGGTCTGTTACCCGTCCTCTGACACGGAGTGTCATATGAAAGCACTGCTCGATCTATTCAAACAGGTCTCCCAGGAAGAGGAGTTCGACGCCATCAAGATTGGGCTCGCCTCGCCGGAGAAGATCCGCGCCTGGTCCTATGGCGAGGTGAAGAAGCCGGAGACCATCAACTACCGCACCTTCAAGCCGGAGCGCGACGGCCTGTTCTGCGCCCGCATCTTCGGCCCGGTGAAGGACTACGAGTGTCTGTGCGGCAAGTACAAGCGGCTCAAGCACCGCGGCGTGATCTGTGAGAAGTGCGGGGTGGAGGTGACCCTGTCCAAGGTGCGTCGCGAGCGTATGGGACACATCGAGCTGGCGAGCCCCGTCGCCCACATCTGGTTTCTCAAGAGCCTGCCCTCGCGGCTCGGCATGGTGCTTGACATGACCCTGCGCGACATCGAGCGGGTGTTGTATTTCGAGGCCTACGTGGTGATCGAGCCGGGCATGACGCCGCTCAAGCGCTGCCAGCTGCTCACCGAGGACGACTACCTGGCCAAGGTCGAGGAGTACGGCGACGAGTTCAAGGCCGGCATGGGGGCCGAGGGCATCCGCGACCTGCTGCGGAACATGAATCTGGCCGACGAGATCGAGGCGCTGCGCCGTGAACTGGCCAAGACCACCTCGGAGACCAAGATCAAGAAGATCGCCAAGCGGCTCAAGGTCCTGGAGGCCTTCCAGAAGTCCGGCATCCGTCCCGAGTGGATGATCCTCGAGGTGCTGCCGGTGCTGCCGCCGGAGCTGCGCCCCTTGGTGCCGCTCGACGGCGGGCGCTTCGCCACCTCGGACCTCAACGACCTCTACCGGCGCGTCATCAACCGCAACAACCGTCTGAAGCGCCTGCTGGAGCTCAAGGCCCCCGAGATCATCGTCCGCAACGAAAAGCGCATGCTGCAAGAGGCGGTCGACTCGCTGCTGGACAACGGCCGGCGCGGCAAGGCGATGACCGGCGCCAACAAGCGGCCCTTGAAGTCGCTCGCCGACATGATCAAGGGCAAGGGTGGCCGCTTCCGGCAGAACCTGCTGGGCAAGCGGGTGGACTACTCGGGCCGTTCGGTGATCGTGGTGGGGCCGACCTTGAAGCTGCACCAGTGTGGGTTGCCCAAGCTGATGGCGCTCGAATTGTTCAAGCCCTTCATCTTCCACAAGCTGGAGGTCATGGGCCTGGCCACCACCATCAAGCAGGCCAAGAAGATGGTAGAGGCGCAGGAGCCGGTGGTGTGGGACATCCTCGAGGAGGTGATCCGCGAGCACCCCGTGTTGCTCAACCGCGCGCCGACGCTGCACCGCCTGGGCATCCAGGCCTTCGAGCCGGTGCTGATCGAGGGCAAGGCGATCCAGCTGCATCCGCTGGTGTGTACCGCCTTCAACGCCGACTTCGATGGCGACCAGATGGCGGTGCACGTGCCTTTGAGCCTCGAGGCCCAGCTGGAGGCGCGCACCCTGATGCTGTCCTCCAACAACATCCTCTCGCCCGCCAACGGCGACCCCATCATCGTCCCCTCGCAGGACATCGTGCTGGGGCTCTACTACATGACGCGCGAGCGCATCAATGCGCGCGGTGAGGGCATGATCTTCGCCGACACCGACGAGCTGCGGCGCGCCTGGCTCACCGGCGTGGTGGACATCAACGCCAAGGTCACCGTGCGCATCCGCGAACGGGTCTATGACGCGACGGGAGAACTGGTCACACGTCTCAACCGCTACGAGACCGTGGCCGGTCGGGCCCTGCTGTCCGACATCCTGCCGCCGGGGCTGGACTTCAGCCACGTCAACAAGGTGCTGAAGAAGAAGGAGATCTCCAAGCTCATCAACGCCGCATTCCGCAAGTGCGGGCTCAAAGAGACGGTGATCTTCGCCGACAAGCTGATGTACACCGGCTTCTCGATGGCGGCCAAGGGCGGCATCTCCATCTGCATGGCCGACATGCTGATGCCACCGCAGAAGGCCGAGATCTTGGCTGCCGCCGAGCGCGAGGTCAAAGAGATCGAGGCGCAATACACCTCCGGCCTGGTCACCCAGGGCGAGCGCTACAACAAGGTGGTCGACATCTGGGGCCAGGCCGGCGACCGCGTGGCCAAGGCCATGATGGAGCAGCTCTCCACGGAGACGGTGGTCGACCGCGAGGGCCGCGAGGTCAAGCAGGAGTCGTTCAACTCCATCTACATGATGGCCGACTCCGGGGCGCGCGGCTCGGCGGCCCAGATCCGGCAGCTGGCCGGCATGCGCGGCCTCATGGCCAAACCGGACGGCTCCATCATCGAGACGCCCATCACCGCCAACTTCCGCGAGGGTCTGAACGTCCTGCAGTACTTCATCTCCACGCACGGCGCGCGCAAGGGTTTGGCCGACACGGCGCTGAAGACTGCCAACTCCGGCTATCTCACCCGCCGCCTGGTGGACGTGACCCAGGACCTGGTCATCACCGAGGACGACTGCGGCACCACCAACGGCATGCTCATGCGGGCGCTGGTCGAGGGTGGCGACGTGATCGAGCCGCTGCGCGACCGCATCCTCGGCCGCGTGGCGGCGGTGGACGTGGTGCACCCGGACACCGGCGAGACCGTGATCGAGGCCGGCACCCTGCTCGACGAGGCCAAGGTGGACCTCATCGAGGCGCTGGCCATCGAGGAGGTCAAGGTGCGCACGCCGCTGACCTGCGACACCCGCTGGGGTCTGTGCGCCAAGTGCTACGGGCGCGACCTCGGCCGCGGCCACCTGGTCAATGTCGGCGAGGCGGTTGGCGTCATCGCCGCCCAGTCGATCGGCGAGCCGGGCACGCAGCTCACCATGCGCACCTTCCACATCGGGGGTGCGGCCTCGCGCGCCGCGGTGGCCAACCAGGTGCAAGCCAAGGCCGCCGGCGTGGTGCGCTTCACCCCGGCCATGCGCTATGTCACCAACGCCCGCGGTGAGCAGATCGTCATCTCCCGCAACGGCGAGGTCCTCATCACCGACGAGGCCGGCCGCGAGCGCGAGCGCCACAAGGTCCCCTACGGCGCCACCCTGGCGGCGCTGGACGGCAACGAGGTCAAGGCCGGTGCGGTGCTGGCGACCTGGGATCCGCACACCCGTCCCATCATCACCGAGTATGCTGGCCGGGTGAAGTTCGAGAACGTCGAGGAAGGCGTCACGGTGGCCAAGCAGATTGACGAGGTCACGGGCCTGTCCACCCTCATCGTCATCGACCCCAAGCGGCGCGGTGTGGCGGTCGGCCGCGGCCTGCGCCCGCAGGTGCGGCTGATGGCCCCGGACGGCTCCGAGGTCAAGGTCGCCGGTACCGACACCCCCGTGTCCATCACCTTCCAGATCGGTGCCATCATCACCGTCAAGGATGGCCAGGAGGTGGGCGTGGGCGAGGTGCTGGCGCGCATCCCCCTGGAGACCACCAAGACCCGCGACATCACCGGCGGTCTGCCACGCGTGGCGGAGCTGTTCGAGGCGCGCAGTCCCAAGGATGCGGGCATGCTCGCCGAGGTCACCGGCACGGTCTCCTTCGGCAAGGACACCAAGGGCAAGCAGCGCCTGGTGATCACCGACCTCGACGGGGTGGCCCACGAATACCTGATCCCCAAGGACAAGCACGTCACCGTGCATGACGGCCAGGTGGTGCAGAAAGGGGAGATGATCGTCGACGGGCCGGCCGACCCGCACGACATCCTGCGCCTGCAGGGGGTCGAGGCGCTCGCTCGCTACATCATCGACGAGGTGCAGGACGTCTATCGGTTGCAGGGCGTGAAGATCAACGACAAGCACATCGAGGTGGTCGTGCGCCAGATGCTGCGGCGGGTGAACGTGCTCGATCCGGGCGACACCCGCTTCATTCCTGGCGAACAGGTCGAGCGCTCCGAGGTCCTGGAGGAGAACGACCGGATGCTCGCCGAGGGCAAGCGCCCGGCGACCTACGAGAACATCCTGCTGGGCATCACCAAGGCGTCGCTATCGACCGACTCGTTCATCTCCGCGGCATCCTTCCAGGAGACCACGCGGGTGCTCACCGAGGCGGCCATCATGGCCAAACGAGACGAGCTGCGGGGCCTCAAGGAGAACGTCATCGTCGGCCGGCTCATCCCCGCCGGCACCGGCATGGCCTATCACCGCCTCCGCCGCCGCCAGGCGCAGGAGGAGGCCGAGTCGGCCACGGCGGCCGCCGAGGCGATCTTCGAGCCGAACGGCGAGACCCCGGAGGCTTGACAGCCCAGCAACCGCCCCTTATATTCCAACGTCTTTACTGACGGCCCGCTTTTGCGGGCCGCTTTCGGTTTTCCCGTGCTCGCTACGCCGCGCGGGTGTGACGGAATCCAACAGATCGGGAACACATTCGATGCCTACCATCAACCAATTGGTGCGGAAGCCGCGCAAGGCTCCCGTCGAAAAGAGCAAGGTGCCGGCCCTGGAGTCCTGCCCGCAGAAGCGCGGCGTGTGCACCCGCGTCTACACCACCACGCCGAAAAAGCCCAACTCGGCCCTGCGCAAGGTCGCCAAGGTGCGCCTGTCGAACGGCTACGAGGTGATCGGTTACATCGGCGGTGAAGGCCACAACCTGCAGGAGCACTCCGTGGTGCTGGTGCGAGGCGGCCGTGTCAAAGACCTCCCCGGTGTGCGCTATCACATCGTGCGCGGCAGTCTGGACACCCAAGGCGTGAAGGACCGCAAGCAGGGTCGCTCCAAATACGGCGCCAAGCGGGCCAAGTCCGGCAAGTAATTCTCAAGGAGTCAAGCGATGCCCCGTCGTCGAGAGGTGCCCAAGCGCGAGGTCCTGCCCGATCCCAAATACGGCAGCCAGGACGTCGCCAAATTCATGAACGTGATCATGACCAGCGGCAAGAAGGCCGTGGCCGAGCGTATCGTCTATGGCGCGTTCGAGCAGATCGAGAAGAAAAGCGGCAAGGACCCACTCGAGGTCTTCTCGACTGCGCTCAACAATGTCAAGCCCGTGGTCGAGGTCAAGTCGCGCCGGGTCGGTGGCGCCAACTACCAGGTGCCGGTCGAGGTGCGTCCGGCGCGCCGCTCGGCGCTGGCCATGCGCTGGCTGAAAGAGGCGGCGCGCAAGCGTGGCGAGAAGTCCATGGGTCAGCGTCTGGCGGGCGAATTGCTCGAGGCGGCCGAGGGTCGCGGTGGCGCCATGAAGAAGCGTGAAGAAGTGCACCGCATGGCCGAGGCCAACAAGGCCTTCTCGCACTTCCGGTTCTGAACGGAGAAAGGTTCAAAGTGGCACGCAAGACCCCCATCGAGCGCTACCGCAACATCGGTATCTCGGCCCACATCGACGCCGGCAAGACCACTACGACCGAGCGCATCCTCTACTACACCGGCGTGTCGCACAAGATCGGCGAGGTGCACGACGGCGCTGCGACCATGGACTGGATGGAACAGGAGCAGGAGCGCGGCATCACCATCACCTCCGCCGCCACCACCTGCTTCTGGCGGGGCATGGACCAGTCCTATCCCGAGCACCGCATCAACATCATCGACACCCCCGGCCACGTTGACTTCACCATCGAGGTGGAGCGCTCCATGCGCGTGCTCGACGGCGCCTGCATGGTCTACTGTGCGGTCGGTGGTGTGCAGCCACAGTCCGAGACGGTGTGGCGCCAGGCCAACAAGTACAAGGTGCCGCGGCTGGCCTTCGTCAACAAGATGGACCGCACCGGCGCCAACTTCTTCCGCGTCTATGAGCAGATGCGCAGCCGCCTCAAGGCGAACCCGGTGCCCATCCAGGTGCCCATCGGCGCCGAGGACAAGTTCCAGGGCGTGGTCGATCTCGTCAAGATGAAGGCCATCATCTGGGACGAGGCCACCCAGGGCATGCGCTTCGAATACCGGGAAATCCCCGCCGACCTGCTAGACACCTGTCGCGAGTGGCGCGAGAAGATGGTCGAGGCGGCCGCCGAGGCGAACGAAGAGCTCATGAACAAATACCTGGAGACGGGTGAGCTCAGCGAGGCGGAGATCAAGCAGGCGCTGCGCGCGCGCACCATCAGCGGCGAGATCGTGCCCATGCTCTGCGGCTCCGCCTTCAAGAACAAAGGCGTGCAGGCCATGCTCGACGCGGTGATCGACTATCTGCCCTCGCCGGTGGACATCCCGCCGGTCAAAGGGGAGACGGAAGGGGGGCAGCCCGATGAGCGCAAGGCCAGCGACGATGAGCCCTTCGCCGCGCTCGCCTTCAAGATCATGTCCGACCCCTACGTCGGCCAGCTCACCTTCCTGCGCGTCTATTCCGGTGTGCTCACCTCAGGCGACACCGTGCTCAACTCGGTCAAGGGCAAGAAGGAGCGCATCGGCCGACTGCTGCAGATGCACGCCAACCAGCGGGATGAGATCAAGGAGGTGCGCGCCGGCGACATCGCCGCCGCGGTGGGCCTCAAGGAGGCCATCACCGGCGACACGCTGTGCGCCGTCGACAAGCCCATCATCCTGGAGCGCATGGAGTTCCCCGAGCCGGTCATCCACGTGGCCGTGGAACCCAAGACCAAGGCCGACCAGGAGAAGATGGGCATTGCCTTGAACCGCCTGGCGCAGGAGGACCCCTCCTTCCGCGTGCGCACCGACGAGGAGTCGGGCCAGACCATCATCTCCGGCATGGGCGAGCTGCACCTGGAGATTATCGTCGACCGGATGAAGCGGGAGTTCGGCGTCGAGGCCAACGTCGGCGCGCCCCAGGTGGCCTACCGCGAGGCGATCCGCAAGGCCGTCGAGTCCGAAGGCAAGTTCGTCAAGCAGTCGGGTGGTAAGGGCCAGTACGGCCACGTCTGGCTCAGGCTGGAGCCGAACGAGCCGGGTAAGGGCTATGAGTTCATCGACGCCATCAAGGGCGGCACGGTGCCGCGCGAGTACATCCCCGCGGTGGACAAGGGCGTGCAGGAGGCCATGAACAACGGCGTGCTGGCCGGTTTCCCAGTGGTCGACGTCAAGGTCACCTTGTTCGACGGCTCTTACCACGAGGTCGACTCCTCGGAGCAGGCCTTCAAGATGGCGGCGATCATGGGCTTCAAGGAC
>JBKBRS010000354.1:267-615 GCA_046292095.1 Thiobacillaceae bacterium | reverse complement strand
CCGCCGTCACCATCGGTGATGTGGGGCGCCTGAAGGTGGGTGAGTGGGTCATGGCCATCGGCACCCCCTTCGGTCTGGAGAACACCGTCACGGCCGGCATCGTGAGTGCCAAGGCGCGCGACACCGGTGAAGAGGTGCGTTTCATCCAGACGGATGTGGCGGTCAACCCGGGCAACTCGGGCGGCCCCCTGATCAACATGCGCGGCGAGGTGGTGGGGATCAACTCCCAGATCCTGAGCCGCTCGGGTGGCTTCATGGGCATTTCGCTGTCTATCCCCATCGACGATGCCATGCGCGTGGCCGACCAGCTGCGCACGGACGGCAAGGTCACCCGGGGGCGCATCGGGG
>JBKBRS010000354.1:0-257 GCA_046292095.1 Thiobacillaceae bacterium | reverse complement strand
GGGTGTCGATTGGCCCGGTCAGCTTAGAGGTGGCTGAGTCCCTGGGCTTGAAGCGCGCCATGGGCGCCTTGGTGCAGGGGGTGGAGCCGGGGCTGCCTGCTGACAAGGCCGGCCTGGAGGCAGGCGATATCGTCACCCGCTTCAACGGCCAGGCGGTTGATTCCCCGGCCGACCTCTCTCGCCAGGTGGCGGCCACCCGTCCGGGCACCCGTGTGGCCGTGCAGGTGTTCCGTCGTGGGGCCTACCGTGATCTGAGC
>JBKBRS010000353.1:0-615 GCA_046292095.1 Thiobacillaceae bacterium | reverse complement strand
CGCCGTGCGGCTGGCGCTGCCGCTGCCGCGCGGTGCCCATGCGTCGCGCGGAATTCGAGCAAAGGGGCGACCTGCAACGCCAGCCCCCGAGCGAGCCGGACGTGCCGTGGACGAACCCGCGCACGGGCGAAGTGCGCATGATCCCGGCGCGCATCGACCCAGGCTTTGGCTACAACGTCGGCGAGGCGGCGCAGCGCTGGCAAGGGCTGCTGGAGGCCGCGCGAGAGAAGGTGGCCGGCTACGCCGCTGCCATCGGCGCGCAGCTGGCGGATGACATCGCCCCGCTCGTCGAGCGCGACTGGGCGGGGTGGATCGATGCCGCGCTCGACGGCAAAGAGCGCAACCGCCTAGGTTGGCTGGGGGTCATTTCACCGCGCGATCTGGCGCACCTGATGAGCGCTGGCATTGAGCCGCAGACCGCCGAGGTGATGGTGCGGCCCGGCCTCGTCCATGGCCCCAAGGCCAAGCGCCACGAAGACGATGGCAACGCGCTCACAGATGCGCAGTGGCGCGACCTGCCAGCGCTGTGGCGGCGCGCCGTGGCGCTGATCCTCGATATGGAGAGCGGCAAGCCGCTGTGGCTGCTGCCCGGCGCGGATGGGCGCACGCCACAGC
>JBKBRS010000352.1:0-619 GCA_046292095.1 Thiobacillaceae bacterium | reverse complement strand
ACGGCGGTTGGGCCGCGCAGTGACGGGCCGCGTCACTTCAGGCGCACAGCCCCCGAGACGGTGACCTGCAGCAGCGCCTGCCCGGGCTCCACCGGCAGCGCGGGTGCCGCCTCTGCGCCGTTGGCGGCCATGGCGCGCAGCAAGGGGCGCGGCTCCGACCCCAGGGTCTGCGCTCCGACGTGGACCTCGCGCAGCTCGTAGCCCTGAAAACCGAACGCCCGCGCCACCTCCGCGGCCTGTTGGCGAAAGACCTCGATCGCCTGCCCGCGCACCGCCGCCTCGGCCTGCCGGGCGGCCTCACGGCTGAGCGACATCTGCAGCCCGGTGACGGCCATGCCCGGCAGCTCGGCCGCCAGGGCGGCGACGCCCGCCAGGTCCCGCCCCTGCAGCAGCAGCTCAGCGCTGCCCTGCCATCCGGTGATCTGACCGTCGCGTCCGTAGCGCGGCTGGATCTGGAAGCCACCGCTGGCCACCTCCAGCCGCCCGGTCCGCTCACGCGGGCGGATGTGCGCCAGCGCCTGATCGAGCGTCCGCCGAAGATGCGCTTGCACGGCGGCGGCATCGGGGGCTTGGTGGCGCACCGCCACGGTGACGGTAATCCAGTCCTGCGGCAGGCGCT
>JBKBRS010000351.1:0-620 GCA_046292095.1 Thiobacillaceae bacterium | reverse complement strand
CCGAGGCTGGCCTGGGAGATGGCAATGCGTATTCTCACGTGGAATGTGCAGTGGTTTCGCGGCATGGACGGCCGGGTGGATGTCGCGCGGGTGCTGGCCCACGCGCGGGAGTGGGGCGGCGCCCCCGAGGTGATCTGTCTGCAGGAGGTCGCGCAGCACTTTGGCGGCCTGGCCGGTGCCGGAGAGGCGGACCAGGTCGCGGCGGTGGCCGCGGCCCTGCCCGGGTACGAGGTGTTTTTTGCGCCGGCGATGGACGACTGGCGGCCGGGTCGCACCACGCGCCAGCGCTTGGGCAACCAGATCGCCGCCCGCGTGCCGGTGTGGCAGGTCCACCATCAGGCGCTGCCCTATCCCCCCGACCCCGCGGTGCCGTCCATGCCGCGCGTGCTGGCAGCGCTGACCGTGCAGGCCCCTTGGGGACCGTTGCGCGTCGGTTGCACCCATTTGGCGTACTACTCCGCCACGCAGCGCCTGGCCCAGGCCGGCGCGCTCGTCGCGTGGCAGCAGGAGGCGGCCGCGGTCGCCGCGTCGCCGCCCCGCACCGACGCGGAGTCCGTGGACACCCCCTTCCATGCGCGGGTGTGGGCGGGCGAGGCGGTGTTGTGCGGGGACTTCAACAC
>JBKBRS010000350.1:0-622 GCA_046292095.1 Thiobacillaceae bacterium | reverse complement strand
GCCGCCCTGCCCCGGCGCGGCTGGATCCTGGGTTTGCTCGTCTGGCTGGGATGTGTCGCGCTCAGTGGTCTGATGGAGTTTGCCCAGGTCTTCAGCACGCAACGCACCACGCTCCTGCACGACATCGTCGCCAATGCCGTGAGCGCTGCCGCCGGCCTGCTGCTGTGGCCTCTGACGGGCCGGGGCTTGCTCGTGGGGTCTGCGCGCTGGCGTGAGCGCCTGGCAATGCCCTGTTGACCAGCGGGTGAGACCTTACGGCCTTGGGGCCTGGCCGCCTTACCGTTCTATGGATTGGCCCTGTTTTGGCTTGCCGGCTGGTTCGACTCCCCCTGGCTCGACGGGGAGACAGCGGCTGCACGCCTGAACGAAGAGGCGTTGCTACCGCTGAAGCGTGCCTACGAGGCGAACATCGCCGTCGCGGCACTCAGCCTGACCGGGGCTTTCCTGGCTTATCTGCCGGTGGGGATATTGACATGGGCACTCGCCGGCCGGGCCATGGCCGCTGGGCGATTGGCCGGGCAGGCAGCGACCTGGGGCGTGATAGCAGCAGCCATCGTCGAGGGCGGCCGGCTCTTCCTGGCAGAACGCCAGGCCGATACCACGAACCTGCTCCTTGCGGCAG
>JBKBRS010000349.1:0-622 GCA_046292095.1 Thiobacillaceae bacterium | reverse complement strand
CCGACTACCCGCACGCGCACGTGCGGCTACACGTCTGTCGCGTGTTCGACTGGTGCGGTGGGCTGCAGATGCACGAGGGGCAGGCGTACGCGTGGCAAACGCTGCCGGTGACGGTGGCGCCGGTGCTGCCCGGGACGTGGCCGCTGCTGCGTTGGATGGAGCAAGAGGGCGCGGCCCCGAGATCGTCCAGGCAACGGCCTGATCCGCTCACCGGAACAGGTAGCGAGGAATCCACCACAGATAGAACACCATCCCCGCCAGTTCCACCAGCGATTGCAGGACGATGATCAGGGTGACCACCTCCCACCCCGGGGGTAGGCCGAGTGCAAACGGCAGCACGACGAAGGAGTTGCGCGTGCCCAGACTAAAGGCGAGCGTGCGGCCCTGCTCGCGCGGCAGTCGCATCACGCGGGCCAGCACCTTGGCGATCGCGCCGCCCAGCAGCAGAAAAACGACGAAGACAGGGACGACCCCGGCCAGCGAGCCCAAGGCATGCCAAGCCGCACGCGCCTGAGCACCTGCGATCAAAAACACCACCAGGGCCAGCAGCGGAACTGGCCACCACGCCAGCCGTTCCCGCCAGGCGTGCCGGGTGGGCCGGGCTTCGATCCAGCGCTCGGAC
>JBKBRS010000348.1:0-624 GCA_046292095.1 Thiobacillaceae bacterium | reverse complement strand
GTCGGTGGCCGGGAAGATCGGCTGCAAGGCAGAGACGCTGCGGACGTGGGTCCGTCGGGCCGAGCGGGACAGTGGGCTGCGGCCGGGGCTGACGACCGACGAGCAGGCGCGGATCAAGGCCTTGGAGCGCGAAGTGCGCGAGCTGCGCCAGGCCAACGAGATCCTGCGCAAGGCGTCGGCGTTTTTTGCCCAGGCGGAGCTCGACCGCCGGTACAAGTCCTGAAGGACTTCATCGATCGCAACCGCGATGCCTACGGGGTCGAGCCGATCTGCAAGGTGCTGCCGATCGCCCCGTCGACGTACTACGACCACGCCAGCCGCCAGGTCGACCCGGTGCGCCAGCCCCCACGCTGGCACCGGGAGCAGGCGCTGGCGTCGCAGATCGACCGGGTCTGGCAAGAGAACCGCCAGACCTACGGGGCGCGCAAGGTGTGGCGGCAGTTGCACCGGGAAGGCGTGAAGGTTGCCCGCTGCACGGTGGAGCGGCTGATGCGCCGGGCTGGCCTTCAGGGCGTGGTGCGCGGCAAGCCGCGCAAGTGGATCGGGCAGGAGCTGGTCGAGGAGAAACCGATGGATCTGGTGAAACGGCAGTTCACCGCCGACCGGCCGAACGCCTTGTGGGTG
>JBKBRS010000347.1:0-625 GCA_046292095.1 Thiobacillaceae bacterium | reverse complement strand
GTATAGACGGCCAATAGCAACAAAGGCGTCAACACCGACCAGGCCAACCCCAGCCAGGCGCCGCGATAGCGCCCGGCGATCTCGCGCCAGGTCAGGCGCAGGAGCAGGTCGCGGTAAGCGCGCAGGCGGGAAAACGGCGACAGGAGCGTAGAGAGCGGCATCTTGGCGGTGAAAAGCGCATTCTACCCAGAAAAACACATGCAGACCGAACCCGACCGACCCAAACCGCCGTAGGCAGGAGGCCCGCTTGCGGGCCGAACGCCAGCGGATCGCGCCGCGGTAGGAGGCCCGCTTGCGGGCCGAACGCCAACGGTTCGTGCCGCGGTAGGAGGCCCGCTTGCGGGCCGAACCGTGCGTCGTATCCACGCGTTGCTGGGTATGCGGCCTTTGGTTCGCGCCGTATGCGGCCTTTGGTTCGCGCCGCAAGCGGTGTTTGATTCGCGCCGCAAGCGGCGCTCTTGCCACTGGGTTGCCGGTTCGCGCCGCAAGCGGCGCTCCTTGTATGTTGACCCTCATGATCCATCATAATCTTGATCGAGGGCTGTGGAGCTTGTGGGCAAAGGGGCGCGCTGGGAGGCGCGCAGCGTTTTCCACGGCAAGCGCCCCGGTGCGCCGCAGGCGCATT
>JBKBRS010000346.1:264-627 GCA_046292095.1 Thiobacillaceae bacterium | reverse complement strand
GCGGCTGCGGCTGGCGGCCGTCATCGCCGTCTCGGTGCCCGAGATCATGGCCGAACAGAAGAGCAGGAAGATGATCGCCGGCGCGAGGCCGATCAGGACGGCGGTGATCATGCGGCGGCGCCTTCGGCGACCGCGCCGTCTTCGATCAGGAAGTCCCGGATGGCGCCGGCGTCCACGTCCTTGGCCACGAAGGCTTCGCCGAGGGCGCGCGCCAGGATGAAGGTCAGGCGACCGCCCTCCGCCTTCTTGTCCTGGCCCATGTGGCGGACGAGCGCGTCGGCGTCGAAGGGATAGCCCGCCACCTCGTCCATGCGCACAGGCAGGCCGACGGCGGCGATGGCGGCCTGGGCGCGCTCGGCGTCC
>JBKBRS010000346.1:0-254 GCA_046292095.1 Thiobacillaceae bacterium | reverse complement strand
CCTGGCGGGGACAGAGCCCCTGGCGGGCGGAGAAACGGAAGGCCATGGCCATGCCGGCGGCGACGGCCTCGCCGTGCAGCAGGGCCTCGCCGTAGCCGGTCTCGGCCTCCAGGGCGTGGCCGAAGGTGTGGCCGAGATTGAGCAGCGCCCGGCGGCCGGCCTCACGCTCGTCCTGCGCGACGATCTCGGCCTTCATCTCCACGGAGCGGGCGACGGCGCGGGTCAGGGCCTCAGCCTGGCGGGAGAGCACGCCC
>JBKBRS010000345.1:0-633 GCA_046292095.1 Thiobacillaceae bacterium | reverse complement strand
GTGACCAGCATCAACCTGGACCTGGACGCGCTGCTCGCGCGCGCCACGGCGGCGGAGGGCTCGCTGTGAGCCTGGGCTGCCCTCAGAAACAGAAACGCCCTCACGGGGAGGGCGTCGGGCCAGGGCTACTCACCTTGGCGGGGCTGCCAAAAGAGACGCCTCCCGAGGGAGGCGTCGGGCCGAAGATGCTATCTCCGGCGGGGTTGATGAAGCAGATTGTCGTCAGCCCAGGCTCTGCTGCCAAACCCGACAGCGTTACCGGAGGCCAGCCATGCAGCGCGTGATGGCCTACGTGGATGGCTTCAATCTCCACTTCGGCCTGAAGGATTCCGGCTTCAAGCGCTACGACTGGCTCGACATCTCGGCGCTTGCACAGAGCCTCCTCAAGCCCCGGCAGCCACTGCTAGCCACGCACTGCTTTACGGCCCACATCCGCGCCAATGGCCGTAACTGGGCTGACCAGAAGCGGCAGAACGACTACCTCGAAGCCCTGGCCCTGCGCGGCGTGCGCTATCAGTTCGGCCACGACCTGCAGAAGACACGCCAGTGCCGGCAGTGCGGCGCGAGCTGGCCCGACTACGAAGAGAAGATGACGGACGTCAATATCGCCATTCAGTGGCTCGGCGATGCCTT
>JBKBRS010000032.1:0-16287 GCA_046292095.1 Thiobacillaceae bacterium | reverse complement strand
CTGCGCAAGGGGCTGGACCCCATGAGCGGGGTGACGGTGAAGATGATCTTTGCCGAGAACGAGCTCGCGGCGGAGGACATCCTATCGCAACCGCGCGAGCTGGACCCCAGCCTGGCCGGCGACGACTATTGACGCCCCGCCCGGCCCCTCACGCCTCCCCCCTCACCCAGCACGATGTCCGGCTACAACGAGGAGGCCTACCGGCAGGCACGCAGTAGCGCCATCGCCCTGCCCTGCCCCTTCGAGCGGGCGCTGCTCGCCCGTTGTGCTTGCTGCTACAAATCGCGCAAGCTGCTGCTGGCGGAGCGCGAGGCCATCACCTGCACCGAGGCGGCCGCCAATGCGCTGTGCAAGGACTATTACCGCGCCCTGCATGAAAACGCCCGCTTCGCCCTGCACATGGATCCCAACCAACCCTGGCCCTTCGGCAAGGAGATCCGCGCCCAGTGCGGCGGCGCCCTGGGCCTGCGCGAGGCCCTGGGACAGCCCGACACGGACCCGCCCGACATCGCCCACTTGATCGCCGAGGGGCTGGCCCGCCACGGCGAGGTGGCGGCCTTCCCCTATTCCGAGATCATGCGCGCCGTGGTGCACTACGAGCCGCGCAAGCGGCGGTGACGGGTGAGGCGTGAGGCGCCAGGGGTGAGGGGCGGATAGCGATGAGCGGGTAATGGGAGCAGCCTTCCGGTCACCCGGCACTCGAACGCGCCCCATGCAGATGATCACACTCACCCGTCCCGACGACTGGCATCTGCATCTGCGCGACGGCGCGGCGCTCGCGGCCGTGCTGCCGGACACCGCGCGCCGCTTCGCCCGCGCCATCGTCATGCCCAATCTGAAACCCCCCGTGCGCACGGTGGCCGAGGCCGCGGCCTATCGCGGCCGCATCCTGGCGGCGCTACCGCAGGGCCTTGATTTCGAGCCGCTGATGACGCTCTACCTCACCGACAACACCCGGCCCGAAGAGATCGCCGCGGCCAAGGCGAGCGGCTTCGTGCATGCCATCAAGTATTACCCGGCCGGGGCCACGACGAACTCGGACTTCGGCGTCACCGCGGTCGAGCGCGCCTATCCCGCCATCGCGGCGATGGAGGCGGTCGGGCTGCCGCTGCTGGTGCACGGCGAGGTCACCGACCCGGCGGTGGATGTCTTCGACCGCGAGGCGGTGTTCATCGAGCGTGTGCTGGCCCCCTTGCGCGCCCGCTTCCCGCGCCTGAAGCTGGTCTTGGAGCACGTCACTACCCGCGAGGGGGTGGAATTCGTCCGCCACGCGACAGGGCCGACCGCCGGCACGATCACGGCGCACCATCTCCTCTACGACCGCAATGCGCTGTTTCGCGGCGGCCTGCGCCCGCACTTCTACTGCCTGCCCGTGCTCAAGCGCGAACGCCATCGCCAGGCCCTCGTCGAGGCGGCGGTGTCGGGCGATCCGCGCTTCTTCCTGGGCACCGACAGCGCCCCGCACGCGCAGGCCGACAAGGAAAGCGCCTGTGGCTGCGCCGGCATCTACACGGCCCACGCCGCCATCGAACTGTATGCCGAGGCGTTCGAGGCGGCCGGCGCGCTCGACCGCCTGGAGCCCTTCGCCAGCTTCCATGGGCCGGACTTTTATGGGCTGCCGCGCAACACGGAGCGCATCACCCTGGTGCGCGAGCCCTGGTCGGTCCCCGCCGCCCTGGATTTCGGCGAGGGGCGACGCCTGATCCCGCTGCGCGCGGGCGAGACCGTGGCCTGGCGGTTGCGCTGAGGACAGCCGCCTTCAAGTCCCGCCGTCCATCTGCCGTAATGCACGGGGGGCGTTGTGCGAACCGTTCATGGCCGGCGGACCGTCCTGCCGATGCAAATGCGAGCGCCGGCCATGAACGGTTCCCGAACCCCCCCCCCCACAACCCCCAGCGGGCGAGGGGAGCGTCGTGATCGGCTGCGCCGATTTTCTCAGTTACCGGCGGAGGGAGGATGCAGAAGGACAGCCCCTATTTCAAATACGTGGTGGAGCTGCTCAAGGTCATGCTGGAGAGGGGCGGCTCCGATCTGTTCATCACCGTGGGCGCGCCGCCCGCCATCAAGCTGCACGGCGAGATGACACCCTTCGGCGGCAAGCCGGTGACCCGCGAGCAGGCCGAAGAGATCGTCGCCGCGGTGATGAACGACAAGCAGCGCGCCGAGTTCCGCGAGACCAAGGAGTGCAATTTCGCCCTGTCGCTCGACGGCATCGGCCGCTTCCGCGTCAATGCCTATGTCCAGCGCGGCTCGCACGGCCTGGTGGCGCGGGTGATCAACACCGTCATCCCCACCCTGGACGCGCTGAGGCTACCGGCCGTGCTCAAGGAGATCGTCATGGAGAAGCGCGGCCTCGTGCTGATGGTCGGGGCCACCGGCTCGGGCAAGTCCACCAGCCTCGCCGCCATGCTCGACCACCGCAACGAGAACTCGCGCGGCCACATCATCACCATCGAGGACCCGGTGGAGTTCGTGCACCAGCACAAGAAGTGCCTGGTCATGCAGCGCGAGGTGGGGGTGGACACCGACAGCTGGCATGCGGCGCTCAAGAACACCCTGCGCCAGGCCCCGGACGTGATCCTGATCGGCGAGATCCGCGACCGTGAGACCATGGACTACGCCATCGCCTTCGCCGAGACCGGTCACCTGTGCCTCGCCACCCTGCACGCCAACAACGCCAACCAGGCCCTGGACCGCATCATCAACTTCTTCCCGGTGGAGCGGCGGCAACAGATCCTCATGGACCTCTCGCTCAACCTGAAGGCCATCGTCTCGCAGCGCCTGATCCCCTCGACCCAGGGCGGACGCGTCCCGGCGGTGGAGATCCTGCTCAACACCCCGCGCGTGGCCGACCTGATCCTCAAGGGCGAGGTGCACGAGATCAAGGAGGCGATGGCCAAGTCCAAGGACCTCGGCATGCGCACCTTCGACCAGGCCCTCTATGACCTTTGCGTGGCCGGTCTGGCCGAGCCGCAGACCGTGCTGCGCTATGCCGACTCCTACAACGAACTGCGCCTGATGCTCAAGAACATGGTCCGGCGCGGCCCCCTCGACGCGGACGACGGCGGCGGCCTCACCCTGGCCTGAATCCGGGCGCACTGGCGGGCCGCATGCGAGCGGCGCTTGCCCTGCGCCGCCCTCGCCCCTATATTGATCGAGGGAGTCGGCTAGACAGCCGCTGCGCGTCATGTGCAGAGGAAAGTCCGGGCTCCACAGGGCAGGGTGCCAGGTAACGCCTGGGCGCAGCAAGGCCGCAAGGCCCCAAGGCGACGGAAAGTGCAACAGAAACATACCGCCGATGGCCAACGACGAGTTGGCTCAGGCAAGGGTGAAATCGTGCGGTAAGAGCGCACGGCCGCACCGGTAACGGCTGCGGCGGGCAAACCCCACCCGGAGCAAGGCCAAATAGGCAGGCGCGTCCTCGTGACATAGGCGGCCCGTCGAAGCCTGCGGGTAGGCTGCATGAGGCGGCGGGCGACCGCCGTCCCAGATGAATGGCTGTCCACGACAGAACCCGGCTTACCGGCCGGCTCCCGTTTCTGAGGACTGAAGACAGAGGACTGAGGGCTGTCGGCGAGCGTGCCGCCTTGCGGCGCGGGGATACACGACTCTGTCGTCAGAGGACGGAGGACAGAAGACTGGGTTGTCGGTGCCAGCGCCGACGGGATGGCTATACCACGCGCGCGGCTGCGCACCCGTCCGCAGCCCGAGAGCCCAAATCTTGGGCGCTCGCCTGAACGGCCCAACGGGCACGGGCGGCAGCTAACAATCCACTTTAACTTTCCCTCGTAGTCGATTCATTGTGCGCGGCTATGGCCATGACGACAAGCCTGCGCTAAGTCATTGTTCGCACATAAAAAACCTGTAATTCCCCCTTGACGGGTGTGGAAGCCGGCCACTATAGTGGGGCAAAGTGGTGGAGAGTGGAGGAAAGTGCAGCAGAGTGGTAAAACTCGGCTGTCGCGACGACGATGTTCCGTGGGTTCACGCCCCTGAGCCTGGATGGCAAAGGCCGCCTGGCCATCCCGAGCCGCTATCGCGATGCGCTGATGCAGCGCTGCGGCGGGCGCGTCGTCCTCACCCTCGACCCCGGCCGCTGCATGCTGCTCTATCCGGCCACCGAATGGGAGCCGATCGAGCGCAAGATCCTGGACCTGTCGAGCTTCCATCCCCTGAGCCGGCAGCTCAAGCTGATCCTGGTCGGCTCCGCCACCGAGCTGGAGCTGGACGGCAGCGGCCGCATCCTGGTACCGGCGCCGTTGCGCGAGAAGGCGCGCCTGGACAAGGACGTGGTGCTGGTGGGGCAGGGCAACAAGTTCGAGATCTGGAACGAGGCGGCCTGGCAGGCCGAATACGACGCGGCGACCAACTTCACCGCCGCCCTGGAGGAGGCCCGGCAGCGCGGGGACCTGCCCGATGAGCTCAAGGATTTCGCCCTGTGACGGACCAGCATCGACCGGTGCTGCTGGCGGAGACCCTGGCAGCGCTGGCCATCCGCCCGGATGGCGTCTATATCGACGCCACCTTCGGCCGTGGTGGACACAGCCGCGCCATCCTCGCCCGGCTGGGTCCGTCTGGTCGGCTGCTGGCGCTCGACCGCGACCCGGAGGCGGTCGCCTTCGGGCGGACCTGGGACGACCCGCGCTTCGCCATCGCCCATGCCCCCTTCAGCGCGCTCGCCGAGACGGCGCAGGCGCATGGGATCGCGGCGGCCGACGGAGTGTTGTTCGATCTGGGGGTGTCCAGCCCGCAGCTCGACACGCCGGCGCGCGGCTTCAGCTTTCGCCAGGATGCGCCACTGGACATGCGCATGGACGTCAGCTGCGGCATGAGCGCGGCAGAGTGGCTGGCGAGCGCCGATGAAGCGGAGATCGCCCGCGTGGTCAGGGAATATGGCGAGGAGCGGTTTGCTCGCCCGATTGCAAGGGCGATTGTCGCGGCGCGCGCGCGTGAGCCCATCCGCACCACGGGCCAGCTCGCACGACTGTGCGCCCAGGCCGTCCGCAGCCGCGAGCCCGGCCAGGACCCCGCCACGCGCACCTTCCAGGCGATTCGGATTCACGTTAACCAGGAGCTTGAGGAATTGGCTTACGCGCTACCCCAGGCGCTGGCGCTGCTGCGCCCCAAGGGGAGGCTGGCGGTGATCAGCTTCCACTCGCTCGAGGACCGTCTGGTGAAGCGCTTCCTGCGCGCGGAGGAAAAGGGCCCGGAGGTCCCGGCCGAGATCCCGCTCCGGCAGGAGGCCCTGCCCGCCGGCCGCCTGCGCATCCTGGGAAAACCCATTCGGGCCTCTGCCGCGGAGGTCGCAGCCAACCCGCGCGCGCGCAGCGCCGTGCTGCGCGTGGCCGAGCGGCTGGAGGAGGCTGCTGGCACACCCAAAGCCCCCATAAACAGCCCCGGGAGGGCGGGCCCGTGAGGCACAAGATCAACGCCGCCCTGGCGCTCGTCCTCCTGGCCTGTGCCATCGCCGTGGTCTCCGCCCGGCATCAGGCCCGTACCCTGTTCGTCGAGCTGCAGGCGGCGCAACGTGAGGCGCGCGAGCTGGACATCGAGTGGGGGCGGCTGTTGCTGGAACAGAGCACCTGGGCGATGCACAGCCGCATCGAGGTGGTGGCGCGCCACCAGCTGCACATGGCCGCGCCGGAGGCGGCCCGCATCCATCTGATCGCACCGGCGCAGGGGGTTGAGCCATGAGGTCGCTGCGCCATGCCAACCGCCACGCCAACCCGCTGCTGCGGCTGGACCTGCAGCGCTGGCGCATGCGCCTGGTGATGAGCCTGATCTTCGGCGGCTTCGCCGTGCTGGCCGGGCGTGCGGCCTATCTGCAGATCTGGCAGAACGAGTTCCTGAGCCTACAGGGCGACAAGCGCATCAACCGGGTGGTCCCCATCCCCGCCCACCGCGGCATGATCCTCGACCGCCGCGGTGAGCCGCTGGCGATCAGCACGCCGGTCGAGTCGGTCTGGGTCAATCCGCGAGAGGCGGAGGCCAGCCCCGAGCAGATCGCCGCCCTGGCCGCCCTGCTGCAGGAGGACGCCGACGCCATCGCCCGGATCTTCGCCGCTCGCGACAAGACCTTCGTCTATCTCAAGCGCCAGATCCCGCCCGATCTGGCCAAGCGCTGCCTGGAGCTGGGCATCAAAGGGGTGCACGCACAGCCCGAGTTCCGCCGCTTCTATCCGGCCGGCGACGTGATCGCCCAGGTGGTGGGGATGACCAACATCGAGGACCGCGGCATCGAGGGGCTGGAGGTGCTCTACAACACCTGGCTCGCCGGCGAGCCGGGGCTGAAGCGGGTCATCCGCGACCGCAAGGGCAATGTCGTGGAGGAGCTTGAGCTCCTGCGGCTGCCCAAGCCCGGCAACCACCTGACCCTGTCGCTCAACCTGCAGATCCAGTATCTCGCCTACCGCGAGCTCGCCGCTGCGGTGGAGCGGCATCAGGCGCGCGCCGGCTCGGTGGTGGTGTTGGACAGCCGCACCGGCGAGATCCTGGCCATGGCCACCGTGCCCTCCTTCAACCCCAACAACCGCACGACCTACAGCGCGGATCGGGCGCGCAACCGGCCGGCGACCGACGCCTTTGAACCCGGCTCCACCATCAAGCCCTTCCTGATGGCAGCGGCGCTGGAGGCCGGCATCATCACGCCGGATACCCGCATCGACACCGGTCCCGGCTATTACTACGTGGGCGACAAACGGATCACCGATGTGCACCCGAAGGGGGTGCTCTCCGTCACCGAGGCCTTGCAGGTCTCCAGCAACGTCGCTGCCGCGCGCATCGCCATGGACCTGCGCGCGGAGGACTATTGGCAGCTGCTCAGCCAGGCCGGCTTCGGGCGCGCCCCCGGCGCCGGGCTGCCCGGTGAGGTGAGCGGCCGGCTGCGCGCCTGGCGCACCTGGCGGCCGATCGAGAAGGCCACCATGGGTTTCGGCCACGGCATGTCGGTCTCGCTGCTGCAACTGGCGCGCGCCTACACCGCCTTCGCCAACGACGGGGTGATGCCGCCACTCACCGTGCTGAAACTGCGCGAACAGCCGGTCGGACAGCGGGTGATGTCGGCCAAGACGGCGCGGATGGTGCGCGCGATGCTGGAGGCCGTGACGCAGGACGGCGGCACCGCCCCGCAGGCGCGGGTGATGGGCTACCGCGTGGCCGGCAAGACCGGCACCGCTCACAAACTGGTCGGTGGTAGTTACGCCCCTAATAAGTACATCGCCTCCTTCGTGGGGCTCGCGCCCGTGTCCGACCCGCGCCTGGTGGTGGCGGTGATGCTCGACGAACCCTTGGGCAGGCAGTATTACGGCGGCCTGGTCGCAGCGCCGGTGTTCTCCAAGGTCATGGCAGGGGCGCTGCGGCTGATGGCCGTGCCGCCGGATGCGCCCATGGACGCGGTCACCGCCCCCAACAGCCAGGCGCCCGTGATCGGGGAGGATGTATGACCACCCGCGCCGAGCTTGCCAGGCAGGCCGCACAGCTCGTGGAGAGGCTAAGGGTCTTATGCCCGGCTGCCGCCGACCTGAGCGCCGACAGCCGCTTGATCCGCCCCGGCGACGTCTTCCTCGCCTTCCCCGGGCAAGTCCATGACGGCCGCCATTACATCGCCCAGGCGGTCCAGGCCGGGGCGGCGGCCGTGGTGTGGGAGGCGGACGGCTTCGAATGGCCTGCCGGCCTGAGCGTGCCCAACCTCGCGGTGCCGGGGCTGCGCGCCCTGGCGGCGGCGCTGGCCGTGCATTGGTATGGCGACGCGAGCGCGGCCCTGTGGATGTGTGGGGTAACCGGCACCAACGGCAAGACCTCCATCGCCCATTGGCTGGGCCAGGGCCTGGACGCCTGCGGCCGCCGCTGCGCCGTCCTCGGCACCCTGGGCAACGGCCTGGTGGGGGCGCTTGCCCCCAGCAGCCACACCACGCCGGACTGCGTGAGCCTGCAGCGACTGCTCGCGGGCTTCCGCGCGGCGGGGGCGCAGGCGGTGGCGATGGAGGTCTCCTCGCACGGCCTGGATCAGGGCCGCGTCGCGGGTGTGCACTTCGACGTGGCCATCCTCTCCAACCTCTCACGCGACCACCTGGACTATCACGGCGACATGGCGTCGTATGCCCAGGCCAAGGCGAAGCTGTTCGGCTGGCCGGGTCTGAAGTGGGCGGTGCTCAATCTGGACGATGACTTCGGCGCCGCGCTGCACGCGCGGTTGCAAGGCACGCCGGTGAAGTGCCTGGGCTATGGCCTCAGGCGCGGCGAGATCCGCGCCAGCATGCTCGAACTAACCGCCGAGGGGTTGCGCCTGTCGGTGGTCACCCCCTGGGGCCAGGGTGAGATCGAGAGCCCGCTCCTGGGCGAATTCAACGCCTACAACCTGCTCGCCGTGCTGGGCGGGCTGCTCGCCAGCGGCCTGCCGCTCGACCAGGCGCTGGCGCAGCTGGCGCAGCTCAAGCCCGTGGCCGGGCGGCTGCAGACCCTGCGCGCTGAGGCGGCGCCTACGGTGGTGGTCGACTACGCGCATACCCCGGATGCGCTGGAGAAGACCTTGAAGACCCTGCGCCCGCTCGCCACCGGGCGGCTGTGGTGCGTGTTCGGCGCCGGCGGCGGCCGCGACCGTGGCAAGCGCCCGCTCATGGGCGCCTGCGCCGCTGCGCTGGCCGACCGCGTGATCGTCACCTCGGACAACCCGCGCTTTGAGGACCCCGCCGCGATCATCGCCGACATCCTCGCCGGCATGCCCCCCGGCCAGACCGCGATCACCGATCGCGCCGAGGCGATCCGCACCGCGGTGACCGAGGCGGCCACAGGCGACGTGGTGCTGATCGCCGGCAAGGGCCACGAGGACTATCAGGAGATCCATGGCGTGCGCCACCCCTTCTCCGATGTCGAGGTGGCCCGCTCGGCGCTGGCCTCCAGAGGACAGTCGGCGAGCGCCGACGCTGCTGCCCCAGCTGTGGCAGGGGAGATCCAGACCAGCATGAACGCTTCCACCACTGACCAGGATTCCAACCGCCCGCTGTTTCTGCTGTCCGAGGCCGCGCGGGCCATTGGCGCCGCGACGGCGGGTGGTGATGTGGGTTTCGAGCGGGTGGAGACCGACACCCGTCGGCTCAGCCCCGGCTGCTTGTTCGTCGCCCTCAAGGGCGAGCGCTACGACGGCCATGCCTTCATCGCCGAGGCCATCGCCAAGGGTGCGGCGGCGGTAATGATCGATGCCGCGCACGTCTCACCCCTCACCCCTCACCCCTCACTCATCGTCGAGGACACGCGCCTGGCGTTAGGAAGGCTCGCCGCCTGGCACCGCGGCCGCATGCCGACGCGCATCCTGGCCGTCACCGGCAGCAACGGCAAGACCACGGTGAAGGAGATGACCGCCGCCATCCTGCGCGCCGCGGCGGGCGAGGCCGCGGTGCTCGCCACAGAGGGCAATCTCAACAACGATATCGGCGTGCCGCTCACCCTGCTTAAGCTCACCCCCGCCCACCGCTTTGGCGTGATCGAGATGGGGATGAACCATGCCGGCGAGCTCGCCTACCTCACCCGCCTGGCCCGGCCGGATGTGGCGCTGGTCAACAATGCCCAGCGCGCGCACCTGGAGGGGCTCACCAGCGTGGCAGCCGTGGCCCGCGCCAAGGGGGAGATCTACGAGGGCCTCGCGGCCGATGGCATCGCGCTGGTCAACGGCGACGACCCCTATGCCGACCTGTGGCTCGAACTCAATGCCGGCCGCCGCATCCTGCGCTTCGGCTTGGGACCCGAAGCGGATGTGCGAGCAGAGTATGAACTCTTGCCCGAGGGCGCCCGGTTGCGTCTGCACACCCCGCAGGGGCTGATCGAGACCCAGCTCGCCGTCCCAGGACTACACAACGTGCGCAACGCGGCCGCCGCGGCCGCCGCCGCCCTCGCCCTGGGCGTCACTCCGGCCAGCATCGCGCAGGGGCTGGCCGCCTACCGTGGGGTGAAGGGGCGGCTGCAGGTCCACCCCTGCATCCTGGGGGCGCGGCTCATCGACGACACCTACAACGCCAATCCCGACTCGGTGGGGGCGGCCATTCAGGTGCTGGCCGCCCTACCCGGCCGGCGCATCCTGGTGTTGGGCGACATGGGCGAGCTGGGTGCAGGTGCGGCCGAGCTGCACCGCGAGATTGGGCGCCAGGCCAAGGCCGCCGGCATCGACCGCCTGCTCGCCCTGGGCGAGCTCAGTGTGAATGCCGTGCAGGGCTTCGGCCCCGGCGCCATGCATTTCGAGCGCATCGAGGAGCTGCTGGCCGAGATCGAGAATGCGCTGGGACCCGAAGTCACCGTTCTGGTGAAGGGCTCGCGCTTCATGCGCATGGAGCGCGTGGTGCAAAGCTTCAAGGAGGAACACCTGTGCTCCTGATGCTCGCCCAGTGGCTCGGCCACGACATCCGCGCGTTCAACGTCTTCCAGTACATCACCCTGCGTTCGGTGCTGGCGGCGCTCACCGCGCTGATAATCTCCTTCCTCATCGGCCCGTGGATGATCCGCCGGCTGACCCAGCTCAAGATCGGCCAGGCGGTGCGCGACGACGGGCCGCAGACGCATCTGGCCAAGGCCGGCACCCCCACCATGGGCGGCGCGCTGATCCTGATCGCCATGGCGGCGGCCACCCTGTTGTGGGCCGATCTGCGCAACACCTACGTCTGGGTGGCCCTGCTCACCCTGGCCGGCTTCGGCGCCATCGGCTGGGTGGACGACTGGCGCAAGGTGGTGGAGAAGAATCCGCGTGGGCTGCCGGCGCGCTGGAAGTACTTCTGGCAGTCGGTGGTGGCGCTCCTGGTGGCGGCCTACCTCGTCTACTCCGCTCACCTGCCGGCGCAGACCGCGTTGATCGTGCCCTTCTTCAAGCAGATCGTCATGCCGCTCGGCGTGGTGGGCTTCATCCTGCTCGCCTATTTCGTCATCGTCGGCACCAGCAACGCGGTCAACCTCACCGACGGGGCGGACGGGTTGGCCATTCTGCCCACGGTCATGGTGGCCGGCGCCCTGGGCATCTTCGCCTATGTCGCCGGCCATGCGGTGTTCGCCAAATACCTGGGCCTGCCGCACATCCCCGGGGCGGGGGAACTGACCATCTTTTGCGCCGCGCTGGTGGGGGCGGGACTCGCCTTCCTCTGGTTCAACGCCTATCCGGCCGAGGTTTTCATGGGCGACGTGGGGGCGCTCGCCCTGGGCGCGGCGCTCGGTGTCGTGGCGGTGATCGTGCGCCAGGAGATCGTGCTGTTCATCATGGGCGGGGTCTTCGTGCTGGAGACGGTCTCGGTCATGCTCCAGGTCGGCTCCTACAAGCTCAGGCGCAAGCGCATCTTCCTCATGGCGCCGCTGCACCACCACTTTGAGCTCAAGGGCTGGAAGGAGACCCAGGTGGTGGTGCGCTTCTGGATCATCAGCATCGTCCTGGTGCTGATCGGCCTGTCCACGCTGAAGCTGCGGTGAGGGGTGAGGCGTGACAGGGGATAGGGTGGATTACGCAGGGCGCAAGGCCTTGGTCGTGGGGCTGGGCGACACGGGGCTATCCTGTGTGCGCTGGCTGCTCACGCACGGGGCCCAGGTGCGGGCGGTGGACACGCGCGCCACGGCCCCGCATGCCGAACGCCTGCGCGCCGAGTATCCGGAGCTCGCCATCGGCCTGGGCATGCTCAATGCGGCCGACTTCGACTGGGCGGAGATGATCGTCGTGAGCCCCGGCGTGCCGGTGGCCACGCCCGAGATCGCCCGCGCCGCCGCCGCCGGCAAGGCGGTGGTCGGCGACATCGAGCTCTTCGCCCGCGCCCTGCCGGAGATGGGTTATGCGCCGCAGGTGCTGGCCATCACCGGCAGCAACGGCAAAAGCACGGTCACCGCCCTGACCGGACACCTGTGCCGCACGGCCGGCCGGCAAACGGCGGTGGCCGGCAACATCGGCCAGCCGGTGCTGGACGCTTTGGCGCAAGTGGAGGACGCCGGTTCCTGGCCCGAGGTCTGGGTGCTGGAGCTGTCCAGCTTCCAGCTCGAGACCACGAGGAGCCTCGCCCCCGACGCCGCGACGGTCCTCAACCTGAGCGAGGACCACATGGACCGCTACGCCAGCATGGCGGACTACGCCGCGGCCAAAGCGCGCATCTTCGGGCCCCTCAACCCACACGCGGCACCGAGGCCTAAGCGCACACAGGTGCTCAACCGCGACGACTCGCTGGTGATGAAGATGGTGCGTCCGGGCTGGCGGCTGTGGACCTTCGGACTGGGCACCGGCTTTCAGCCGGGCGAGTGGGGGCTCACCGTGCGCGGCCACGAGCGTTGGCTCGCCGAGGGCACCACGCCGCTCATGCCGGTCGAACACCTGCCCATCGCCGGGCTGCACAACGCCGCCAATGCACTGGCCGCCCTGGCCCTCGCCCGCGCCATCGACCTGCCCTATGCGCCCCTGCTGGAGGGGCTGGCGACCTTCCAGGGGCTGCCCCACCGCGTCGAAAAGGTGGCCGAGATCGACGGGGTGACCTGGTACGACGACTCCAAGGGGACCAACGTCGGCGCCACGGTGGCGGCGCTCAAGGGTCTTGCGCAACCGGTGGTGCTGATCGCCGGCGGCGATGGCAAGGGCCAGGACTTCAACCCCCTGCGCGAGGCGGTCGCGCGCACCCGCTGCGTGATCCTGATCGGCCGCGACGCCCCTCGCATCGAAGCGGCCATCGGCGGCGCCACGCGCTGCCTACATGCCGCCTCGCTGGAGGCGGCGGTACAGATGGCCCAGCGCGAGGCACGGCCGGGTGATGCGGTGCTGCTGTCACCGGCCTGCGCCAGCTTCGACATGTTCCGCAACTACGTGCACCGCGCCGAGGTCTTCGTCGCGGCCGTGCGCGCCCTGCAGCCCTGCTCACCCCTCACCCCTCACCCCTCGCCGCGAGGAGGACGGGATGTTTCATAACGCCGCCGCCCAGCGCACCGCCTTGACCCCGTATGACTGGGGCCTGCTGTGGGTGGCGCTGAGCCTCCTGGGCCTCGGCCTAGTCATGGTCTACTCGGCATCGGTGGCCATCGCCGAGGCGGCGAGCGGCAACCCGAGCCAATACCTCACCCGCCATGCCATGTATCTGGTGCTGGGGCTGGCCCTGGGCTACGCGGCGGTGCAGCTACCCACCCAGATCTGGCAGCGGCTCGCCCCCGCCCTGTTCGTGGCGGGTGTGATCCTGCTGGTGCTCGTGCTCATCCCCGGCATCGGCCATGAGGTCAAGGGCGCGCGCCGCTGGATCCCGCTCGGGCCGCTGGGCAACCTGCAGCCCTCCGAATTCGTCAAGCTCGCCGCCGTGCTCTACGCCGCCGACTACACCGTGCGCAAGGCAGGCCTGATGGACAGTCTGCGCAAGGGCTTCATGCCGATGTTCGCGGTCATGCTCACCGTCGGCACGCTATTGCTCATGCAGCCCGACTTCGGCGCCTTCGCCGTCATCGTCACCATCGCCTTGGGCATCCTGTTCCTGGGGGGGCTCAACTGGCGGCTCTTCGTCGGCCTCATACTGCTGCTGGCGGCGGGCTTCGTGCTGCTGATCTACCTCTCGCCCTACCGCATGGCGCGCCTGGCCGGCTACCTCAACCCCTGGGACGACCCGCTCGGCAAGGGCTATCAGCTCACCCACGCCCTGATCGCCTTCGGCCGGGGGGAACTCACCGGCGTGGGGCTGGGCGATAGCGTCGAGAAGCTGCACTACCTGCCCGAGGCGCACAACGACTTCCTGCTGGCGGTGATCGGCGAGGAGCTGGGGCTGATCGGCGTGCTACTCGTCATCGCCTTGTTCGCCTGGCTCATCTGGCGCGCCTTCTCCATCGGCTGGCAAGCGGCCCTGATGGCGCGCAACTTCCCCGCCCTGGCGGCGCAGGGCATCGGCGTTTGGCTGGGGGTGCAGGGCTTCATCAACATGGGGGTGAACCTGGGTCTGCTGCCCACCAAAGGGCTGACGCTGCCGCTGATGAGCTATGGCGGCTCGGGGATCGTGGCCAACTGCATCGCCTTGGGCATCCTGATGCGCATCGACTACGAGAATCGTTGTCTGATGCGGGGGAAGAGGCCATGAACCGCACGGTGTTGATCATGGCTGGCGGTACTGGAGGGCATGTCTTTGGCTACGGCCGCGCTGCGCGCTTAACGCCGCCTTCGGCGGCATTAGCCTACGCCGAAGACATGCCCCGCATTGCGCTCGATGGAGGTGGGCAGTGAGCCGCACGGTGTTGATCATGGCTGGCGGTACCGGGGGGCATGTCTTTCCCGCCCTGGCGGTGGCCGAACGGCTGCGCGACGAGGGCTGGCGCGTGGTCTGGTTGGGCACCCGCACCGGACTGGAGGCGCGTCTGGCGCCCGAGCGCGGCTTCGAGGTGGAATGGCTCGCCTTTGGCGGGGTGCGCGGCAAGGGGTGGCTGCGCCTTATCCTGCTGCCGCTCAGGCTGCTCGTCGCCTTCTGGCAGGCGGCGCGCGCGATCTTCCGCGTGCGGCCGGACGCCGCCCTCGGCCTGGGGGGCTATGCCGCCTTTCCAGGGGGGATGATGGTCGCGCTGTTCAACCGGCCGCTCGCCATCCACGAGCAGAACGCCGTGGCCGGACTCGCCAACCGTGTGCTCGCCTGCCTGGCCGACCGCGTGCTGCTGGGGCTGCCGGCCGCCTTCACGCACGGCACGGACCGCCCCATCCCCTGCGGCAAGGTGAATGCCCTCTGGGTCGGCAACCCCGTGCGGCCGGAGATCGCTGCGCTGCCATCACCCGAGCAGCGCTATGGCGGGCGCCACGGCCCCTTGCGCCTGCTGGTGGTGGGCGGCAGCCTGGGCGCCCAAGCCTTAAACGAACTGGTCCCGCGGGCACTGGCCCTGCTGCCGCCCGGCGAGCGCCCCGTCGTGCGCCACCAGGGCGGCCGCGACAAGCTCGCCCCCTTGCAGGCGGAATATGCCGCCGCCGGGGTCGAGGCCGAGTGCCTGGAATTCATCGCCGAGATGGCAACGGCCTATGCCTGGGCCGACCTCGTCATCTGCCGGGCAGGGGCCTCGACCGTGGCCGAGATCGCCGCCGCCGGTCTCGCCGCCTTGTTCGTGCCCTATCCCTACGCGGCGGACGATCATCAGACGGAAAACGCCCGTTTCCTGGCCGACGCCGGCGCTGCCTGGATCATGCAGCAGCGCGACCTCACGCCGCAGTCGCTCGCCGACTGGCTCGCCGCGCGCAACCGCAGCGAGTTGCTGGATCGCGCCGTGCGCGCGCGTAGCCTGGCCAAGCCGGACGCGACCGAACGGGTCGCGGCCGTGGTGAAGGAGCTGGCGGGATGAAACACAAGGTCCACCACATCCACTTCGTTGGCATAGGTGGGGCGACCCGCGCAGGGAGCAGTGCCTGCCGCCGTCAGGCGGTAGGTGCGACCGGCCGCGCGGGGCGCCAAGCCGTCGAGGCAATGATGCCCATGCGAGGCGCCCGATGAAACACAAGGTCCGTCATATCCACCTCGTTGGCATCGGCGGCTCCGGCATGAGCGGCATCGCCGAGGTGCTGCTCAACCTGGGCTACACCGTCTCCGGCAGCGACCTCGCCGACAACGCGGCAACCCGGCGCCTGGCGGCGCTGGGCGCGCGCATCCACCGCGGCCATGCCGCGACGAATGTCGCGGATGCCGACGTCCTAGTGGTCTCCACCGCGGTGCGCCCGGACAACCCGGAGGTGCAGGCGGCGCGCCTGCGGTGCATCCCGGTGGTCCCGCGCGCCATGATGCTGGCCGAGCTGATGCGCTTCAAGCAGGGCATTGCGGTCGCCGGCACGCACGGCAAGACCACCACCACGAGCCTGATCGCCAGCGTGCTGTCGGAGGCGGGCTGCGACCCCACCTTCGTCATCGGCGGCAAGCTGCTCGCTGCGGGGGCCAATGCGCGGCTGGGACGGGGCGAATACCTGGTGGCCGAGGCGGACGAGTCGGACGCCTCCTTCCTGCACCTCAATCCGGTCATCAGCGTGGTCACTAACATCGACCACGACCACATGGAGACCTACGGCCACGACTTCGAACGGCTGAAGTCGGCCTTCGTCGAGTTTTTACATCGTCTGCCGTTCTGGGGCATGGCCGTGCTGTGCGCCGACGACCCCAATGTGCGCGCCATCCTGCCGCGCGTGGACCGGCCGGTGATGACCTACGGCACCTCGGAGGACTGCGCCATTCAGGCGGTAGACGTGCGCGAGGCGGGCGGCGGGATGGCCTTCACGGCGCTACGCAACGGCGAGCGCTCGCCCATCGACGTGCGGCTCGCGCTCCCCGGCCGCCACAACGTGTTGAACGCTCT
>JBKBRS010000344.1:0-635 GCA_046292095.1 Thiobacillaceae bacterium | reverse complement strand
GTGCGCGGGGGAGACTCCTTGGCAGCCAGCCACATGGCGGCCAGTTCGGGTCGATCCCCGCGTGCGCGGGGGAGACCGCTTGAAACTCATCGACCGTCTGCGAGGCATGGGTCGATCCCCGCGTGCGCGGGGGAGACCTCTCCACGATCTGCAACTGTGGACCGCAGTCGGGTCGATCCCCGCGTGCGCGGGGGAGACCGGACAATAGCCTCTTGCCCATCGTTCGTGCAAGGTCGATCCCCGCGTGCGCGGGGGAGACTTGTTGCCAGGACATGGTGCAAGACTCCCACAAGGTCGATCCCCGCGTGCGCGGGGGAGACCTGCCGCGTCTCGTCGGTCAGCGCCGCCATTGCGGTCGATCCCCGCGTGCGCGGGGGAGACATCGATCGCTTCATGCGCTGCCTGCGCGATTAGGGTCGATCCCCGCGTGCGCGGGGGAGACGGCACGCCCCTTGATCGCGAATATCCGGCGCCGGGTCGATCCCCGCGTGCGCGGGGGAGACTTCAAATCCTGGCCCCAGACCCTGCGCGGGCCGGGTCGATCCCCGCGTGCGCGGGGGAGACTAATTGGCAGCCAGCCACAAGGCAGCCACTAAGGGTCGATCCCCGCGGGCGCGGGGGAGACCGGTGGAAAC
>JBKBRS010000343.1:0-636 GCA_046292095.1 Thiobacillaceae bacterium | reverse complement strand
ATTGCAGCGCCTGTTGCTGGGCACCACGGCCGAGCGTTTGTTGCGCAAGGCCACCTATCCCTTGCTCGTGGTGCGCCAGCCGGTGCAACACGGCTACCGGTGCGCGCTGGTGCCCGTGGACTTTTCGCCCTGGTCGGCACCGGCCCTGGCGCTGGCCGATGCGCTCGCGCCCCATGCCGCGGTCGAGATGCTGCACGCCTATACCGTGCCGTTCGAAGAAAAGCTGCGGTTTGCCGGCGTGGACGACGACATGATCGCCCTGTATCGGGAAAAGACGCGCGAGCGCGCCGCCGCTCGCCTGCACGAACTGGCGCGACAGCGGGGCTGGCCGCCCTCGCGCTACCACGCCACGCTGCACGAGGGCGATGCGGCGCCGGGCATCGTGCAGCAGGCCGCCCGTCGGGCGTGCGACCTGATCGTCATCGGCAAGCACGGCTTGAGCGCCGCGGAGGAACTGCTGCTGGGCAGCGTCACCGAGCATGTGCTGTCCGAGGCGCCCTGCGATGTCCTGGTCTCGCCGGGCCGCGCGTCGGACTAGCGTGTGGCAAAGGCCAGGCGCGCCGCCAGCGCCGCGAAGACGACGGCGGCCGCCCGGTTGAGCGCCCGCTGCGCTCGGGCGGAACGCCGCAGTGCCCC
>JBKBRS010000342.1:0-647 GCA_046292095.1 Thiobacillaceae bacterium | reverse complement strand
CATCAAGCCGAGCATCCGAGCGTCTCCCAAGGTTATCGGTGTTTGGTTGGGGGCTAGGCTAGTTTTGCGACCGCGGTTAGGCAACGCCGGTCGCCCCTGGCGGGTGGCGGCAGGGCTCGCTCCCTCCGCCGCGCGGCGCCGGCGGGACGGGTCGAGCAAGGTTTTGCCTCAAGGCGCGTGACAAGGCCGCTCCGCTGGGTTATTTCACCCCCGTTATGACCCCGAACGCCGCCACCTATCTCTTTTGGTATTACGGCTATCCGATGCCACTGGCGGAGGACGGGGTTCTGTTGACGTGATGCCGACGTAGACCAGACCACCATCAGCCGCCGCCCACCGGCGGCTTTTTTGTTGGCCGCCGGACGCCCTCCCGGAGCTCCGCCATGCCGACCCCCGCCGCCACCGACGATCTGCGCATCAGCACCATCAGGCCGCTGACGCCGCCGGACGAGATCATCGCCGCCCTCCCCCGCACCGAGCGCGCCACCGCCGCCGTCACCGCCGCGCGCAAGGCCGCCCAGGACATCATCCACGGCCGCGACGAGCGCCTGCTGGTGGTCGTGGGGCCCTGTTCCATCCACGATCCCGACGCGGCCATGGAATACGCCCACCGGCTGGTGGCGGAACGCCGGCGCCATGCCGGCGAG
>JBKBRS010000341.1:0-649 GCA_046292095.1 Thiobacillaceae bacterium | reverse complement strand
GCCTCCAGCCCTTTGCGTTCGATGAGGTCGAGCAGCTTCTGCGAGGGACCGCTGGGCTTCTTGTCGCCCACTTCCCACTTGCGCACGGTCGAGACGCTGGTGTTGAGGACCGATGCCAGCACGGCCTGACTCAAGTGCAGGCGTTCGCGCAAGGCGCGCACTTTCTCAGCGTCGTATTCATGCACCGGCTCCAGGCACAGCGCGTCGTACTTGCGCATCTTGCGCTTGTCGATGAAGCCCAGGCGATGCAGGTCGCGCGCCGTCTCGTGGACGGCCTCGAGGATCCGGTCGGGGCGATTCTTCATGGCCATCCAAGACGCCCACTTGACCGGTGCTAGCCACCGAACTGGGCGCCGATATCGCGCGCGCCGTGCAAGACGCGCACGATGCTCACTTCATCGTCGGACGCGCAGAAGAAGATCACGTAGTTGCCGTGGGCGCAGGATCGAATGCCGTCGCCGAGCTCGGGGCGAAGCCGGTACGCCTGGGGTGCCGCGGCGATCTTCCTGCATTGCATGCGAAGTTCTGCCATGAAGCTGACGGCCCGGCTCGGATTGTCCTGGGCGATGTAGTCGCCGATTTCCTCGATGTCGCTTGCGGCCAGCGGGGTGATGACGAGCCGGTTCATGTCGTCCGGCGCTTCGCCTGA
>JBKBRS010000340.1:0-655 GCA_046292095.1 Thiobacillaceae bacterium | reverse complement strand
ATCGACCTGTGGATGCCGGAGCCGGAGACGGTGGCGCAGGTTCGCATCGGCTCCGATGCGCGTTCGGTGGACACCGCGAAGTTCAAAGGCTTCGATGACAAAATCGCCGTGGCCGGCTCCTACTGGCCGCCGTCCTATGTCCTGCTCGACGGTTTCACCCTGGAGCCGCTCAAGGTCATGAGCACGCGCGGTTATACCTATGACGAGGGCGAATACCATCCCGAGCCGCGGGTGGCCTCCATCGTCTCCTCGCACATCAAGCCCGAGTTCGTCATCAACGTGAAGGAGACCGGCAAGATCCTTCTGGTGAACTACTCGGACATCAAGAATCTCAAGACCACCGAGATCGAGGCCGAGCGCTTCCTGCACGATGGCGGCTGGGACGGTTCGAAACGCTATTTCCTGGTCGCCGCCAACATGCGCAACACCGTCGTGGCCGTGGACACCAAGACCGGCCAGCTTGCCGCCAAGGTGAAAGTCGGCACCAAGCCGCACCCGGGTCGCGGCGCCAACTGGGTCGACAAGGAATACGGGCCGGTTTGGGCGACGGGACACCTCGGCGACGATACCGTGGCGGTGATCGGCACGGCGCCGGAGGACAAGCGCTATGGCAAGCACGCGTGGAAAGTGGTGCGCACGCTGAAGAACCACGGCA
>JBKBRS010000339.1:0-656 GCA_046292095.1 Thiobacillaceae bacterium | reverse complement strand
GAGGGTGGGCGCGCCGAGCTGGTGGTCACCTTGCTCGCCCTGCTGGAGCTGGTGCGCGAGCGCCTGGTGGAGATCGTCCAGACCGCACCCTTCGCCCCCATTCATGCCCGTCTGTGCCATGGCGAGTCCGCCCAATAGTCTGGAGGAGGTCAAGCGTGTCCTGGAGGCGGTATTGCTCACCCAGCGTGAGCCGCTGCCGCTCGGCGAGCTGCGCAAGGTGTTCGAGGATGCGTTGCATCCGGACTTCCTGCGCCGAGCGCTGGATGAACTGCGTCACGAATGGGAGGGTAGGGCGGTGGAGCTCGTCCAGGTGGCCGAGGGCTGGCGCTTCCGCACCCGTCCCGAGTACCAGCCCTATCTCGACCGGCTACATCCCGAAAAGCCGCCGCGTTACTCACGCGCTATACTGGAGACATTGGCCATCATCGCCTACCGACAGCCGGTCACCCGCGGGGACATCGAGGCGATCCGCGGGGTGGCGGTGAGCAGCCAGATCATCCGCACGCTGGAGGAACGCGGCTGGATCGAGACGGTGGGGCACCGGGAGGTGCCCGGCCGCCCGTCCCTCTATGCCACCACCAAGCGTTTCCTGAGCGACCTCAACCTGAGGGCCTTGTCGGAGCTGCCGCCCCTGCCAGAGATCGCGCATGCGGAAC
>JBKBRS010000338.1:0-662 GCA_046292095.1 Thiobacillaceae bacterium | reverse complement strand
AGAGAGTGGGAGTTCGCGGTGTCTCCCCCGCGCACGCGGGGATCGACCCTCAAAGAGAAAAAAGCCGCCGCGAAGCAAAAAGTCTCCCCCGCGCACGCGGGGATCGACCCTGGTCGACCTACTCCAATCACTCTCAAGCTGAGTCTCCCCCGCGCACGCGGGGATCGACCCTCTAGACAAAATCGCAACCGCTTTCAGCTGGTGTCTCCCCCGCGCACGCGGGGATCGACCCATTTCATCCGTCCAGCGCTGTTTCATGTCGAGGTCTCCCCCGCGCACGCGGGGATCGACCCTTCCCGGTGTGACGACGACCGGCGCGCCAAAGGTCTCCCCCGCGCACGCGGGGATCGACCCCGCTGCGGCGGCGGTTCCCTGACGGTCTGCATGTCTCCCCCGCGCACGCGGGGATCGACCCGAGCACCCCGCTATGCGGCGGACACACCACACGTCTCCCCCGCGCACGCGGGGATCGACCTGTAAGATCGATCGGGCGTGCCGTGCCGATCACGTCTCCCCCGCGCACGCGGGGATCGACCTTTGAATCTTTTGGGGAAAGTTACGCTGTGCCCACGCAGTTTTGACAAAAGCGGTTGCAGCGAAAGGCGTGTACCGATCGATCACGCGCTTTTCGTGCGCGGCCTTCCGCCTTTGCGTCCGTTGAT
>JBKBRS010000337.1:337-667 GCA_046292095.1 Thiobacillaceae bacterium | reverse complement strand
GCGCCCCGGTCGTCCCCCTCCAGGTCCGCGACGGCCGGCTGCTGCTGGCGAGGGTCTGACGCGGTGGGCGTTGTTCGCACGGCCTGTCCCTATTGCGGCGTCGGCTGCGGCGTGCGCGGCCAGGCGGACGGGCGCGCACTGGCCGTCGAGGGGGATCCGGCCCACCCCGCCAACTTCGGACGCCTCTGCTCCAAGGGCTCCGCCCTCGGCTCCACCGTGGGCCTGGAGGGCCGCCTTCTCGCGCCGATGATCGGTGACCGCCGCGCCACCTGGCCCGAGGCGACCGCCCTGGTGGCCCGGCGCTTCAGGGAGGCGATCGCCCGCCACGGA
>JBKBRS010000337.1:0-327 GCA_046292095.1 Thiobacillaceae bacterium | reverse complement strand
GGCAACATCGACACCAACTCGCGCCTCTGCATGGCCTCGGCCGTCGTCGCGCACAAGCTGGCCTTCGGCGCCGACCTCGTGCCCGGCTGCTACGAGGACCTGGAGCTGGCCGACCTCGTCGTCTTCTCCGGCCACAACGCCGCCTGGACCCACCCCGTCCTGTTCCGCCGCATGGAAGCCGCCCGCCGGCGCGGCCAGCGCCACGTCGTCATCGACCCCCGCCGCACCGACACCGCCGAGGTCGCCGACCTGCACCTGGCCATCGCGCCCCAGACCGACGTGCGCCTGTGGAACGGCCTGCTGGCCGACCTCCTCCGCCGCGGAGCC
>JBKBRS010000336.1:0-668 GCA_046292095.1 Thiobacillaceae bacterium | reverse complement strand
ATTGCCGCGCTCGAGGCCCGCCTCGTCACTGAAACCAAAGCTGCCACCCAGACGCTGCTGACGGGCGAGGGCGAGTTCGTCGTCCCCGACGCGCTGACCCGACTCGAAGTGGAATTGCGCATCGCCCGGTCTTCCCTGGCCGATCTGCACAGCCGGCGCGAGACGGCCAAGGCCAAGCTGGCCGAACTGCCCGCCCTCATTCACCAGGCCGAGCGCGCCTTCATCCACTGCCGGGCCGATCTGGCCGAAGTCGAACTTTACGAGCAATTGATGCCGGTGATGAACGCGCTAGCCCGTGCCTCGGCGGCCCGACGGCAATGCAACTACCACCACATCGAAGACCGCTTTCAGATCGAGATTCCGATGGACCTGGTGCAGGCGGCGCAAGCGGCCTTGGCCGCCGAGATGCCCGCCGCGTGATCGTCACAGTCCCAGCTCACACGCGAAACGGGTCCTTCCTGGCCCAAGCGCCATGCGGGGGGCGCGAGCGCGGCGCTTGGCCAGCGACAGGCCCCGAAATGAGGTTACCGGTTACCACCCGGCGCCGTGCCGGGTTACCACCCCAGGAGAAGCCATGACCCCGACGACATCAAACAACACCCTCGCCAGCCAGCCCCTGGCTCACTACGACCCGCAGGTTGCGCAGCGCGTGCACGGCTGGCTGGCCA
>JBKBRS010000335.1:0-672 GCA_046292095.1 Thiobacillaceae bacterium | reverse complement strand
TTGCCGGGCAGGGCGAGCAGGGTGTGGACCAGCTCGATCAGGGCATGCTCCTCGCCACCCTCGTCTACCTCGACGTGGTCGTACTCGGGCATGGGGGCGCCGATGGACATGGGGATCACCGAGGCGCGACCCCGCCCGGCCATGCGGCCGCCATCGGTGACCAGGTAGTAGCTGCGGTAGCGCTCGTTGCCCTCGGCGTCGCGGCCGCGCAACTTGAGGGTCATCATCTCCATGGCGTCTCCTTTCGGGGGGTGGGCGGGGTTGTGGGGGACCGCTCGGGCGCATCCTTCAGACCCTCGAACCAGGCGGAGGGCACATCCAGGGCGAGCCCCAGCAGGCTGCCGACCACGGCGCCGCGGTGGCAGTTGTCGCCGCCGACGCGGGCGTTGGCGGTGATGCCGGCGGTGAAGTCGTCGTGGTACTTCCAGGCGAGGTAGAGGGCGGCGGGGAAGGCCTGTTCGATGTAGCAGGCTGCGCTCAAGCGCAGGCCGACGACCTCGCGGTCATCCTCCTGCGACCAGTGATGCAAGCGCTGGGGCGCGATCCAGTCGGTCGCGTGCGCCTCGATCGCACCGCGCAGCGGCTCGCCGGCCGCCACGAGGCCGAGCAGACACACCAGGGTGTCGGCGGCCTTGAGCACGCGCGGGTGGCGGTGGGTGAGGGCGACGTGCA
>JBKBRS010000031.1:5496-16401 GCA_046292095.1 Thiobacillaceae bacterium | reverse complement strand
CCTCTCAGACCCGCTACCGATCGTCGCCTTGGTAGGCCTTTACCCCACCAACTAGCTAATCGGACATCGGCCGCTCGCATAGCACGAGGCCGTCTCCGGTCCCCCGCTTTCTCCCTCAGGACGTATGCGGTATTAGCCCAACTTTCGCTGGGTTATCCCCCACTACGCGGTACGTTCCGATGCATTACTCACCCGTTCGCCACTCGCCGGCTCCCCGAAGGGACCGCTGCCGTTCGACTTGCATGTGTAAAGCATGCCGCCAGCGTTCAATCTGAGCCAGGATCAAACTCTTCAGTTCAATGCCTGTTTAAGCTTCCCACTCCGGCACTCGCGCACCCAGAGCAGGCCGCCCACTCTCAAGAATCAACTTCTCTTAATGTGGGCACTCAAGGTCTCTTCCACACACCAGCCCAGCACCCACTTCCACCCAACAAGGCTTCCATAAGCACCAGGCCAACGCCCAAAAACCCATGCCCACACTTCAAAGGCTGGTTAGCTTGTTAAAGAACCGTTGGTTGCGGGGACAGGATTTGAACCTGTGACCTTCGGGTTATGAGCCCGACGAGCTGCCAGACTGCTCCACCCCGCGTCCGAGAGAAGCGTGATTATGGAGAACCCCACCGGACATGTCAACACCCTTTTGCATCAGGCTGTCGACTGCACTGGCGCCCGCATTCCGGCTAGGATGAGGGCCTGCAGCCAGAAGGAGTCGAACCGTGATCCCAACCTTCAGCCTCTCGCGCCTGCCGAGGATCCTCTTTGGCCCGGGCACAAGGGCCAAGCTGCCGGAGCTGATCCAGGGCTTTGGTCGCCGAGCGTTGCTCGTGACCGGTGCTCGCTCATTTCAGGATAGTCCACATTGGCGGGATTTGCATGCGGCGCTAGAGGCCGCCGCGGTGGAGTGGACCATGGTGAATGTCGTGGGCGAGCCCTCGCCGCAGCTCGTCGACGCGGTGGTGACCCGAGAGCGGGGCCGGCAGTGGTCGGTGGTGGTCGGCATCGGTGGCGGTAGCGCGCTCGATGCGGCGAAGGCGATCGCCGGCCTGTTGATCCCCGGCAACTCGGTGATGGATCACCTCGAGGGGGTGGGCCCGGAGCTGCCCTACCGGGGGCCGGCCGCGCCCTTCATCGCCGTGCCGACCACCGCCGGGACCGGCTCGGAGGCGACCAAGAACGCGGTGCTGTCGGTACAGGGGCCGGGCGGGTTCAAGAAGTCGTTCCGCGACGAAAAGCTGATGGCCGAGTACGCGGTGGTGGACCCCGATCTGCTCGCGAGCTGTCCCCGCCCCGTGCTGGCGGCCAATGGCATGGACGCCTTCACCCAGCTGCTGGAATCTTATGTCTCGATCCGCGCCAATCCGCTGACCGACGCGCTTGCTCGCTCCGGCCTTGTGGCGGCGCGCGATGGGCTGCTGCCCTGGTACGAGGGCACGGCCGATGCCGCCGAGTGCCGCGCGCGCATGGCCTATGCCGCGCTCGTCTCGGGGATCACCCTGGCCCAGGTGGGTCTGGGCTCGGTGCACGGCCTGGCCTCGCCGCTCGGCGCTTTCTTCCCCATCCCGCACGGCGTGGTCTGCGGCACGCTGCTGGCGGCGGCCACGCGCGTGAACGTCACCGCCCTGCGGGCGCGATCGCCCGAGGCAGAGGCGCTCAAGAAGTATGCCGAGGTGGGGCGCCTGCTGACTCAGCGTGATTTGGACGATGATGCGGCCATCGCTGCGCTGCTGGCGACACTGGAGGATTGGACCCGACGGCTCGGGCTGCCGCGACTGTCCGCCTTTGGCGTGCGCACCGATGACATCCCGCGCATCGTCGCCCACAGCCGCGGCAGTAGCATGAAGACCAACCCGATCGTGCTGACCGATGCGGAGATCGCCGAGGTGATCACAGCGCGGCTATGAGCGCCGCCCGATGCCCTTGCGGTCGAATCGCTCCTGTGGAATCCGCTCACTGCCCATCCGGGTCGCCGACGACCTGGGCGACGATCTCGGCGGGAAAACCGCGGCCCATGAGGAAGCGATACTGTCGGGCCTTGTCCTTGAGCGTAACGGGCGGCGCGCCGAACTTCTTCTGCCAGAGCGCGCGGCAGGCCTCCAGGTCCTGCGCCCGCGCGTGCTGCACGGCGGCGTCGGTGAGGTCGGCCTCGACGCCCTGGCGGCGCAGGGTCTGCTGCAGGCGCAGGCTGCCATGGCGGCCCTGATAGGCGTAGGCGAGGGCCTCGGCGTAACGGGCGTCGGATAGCAGCCCTTCGCGCTCCAAGGCGTCGAGCAGGGCGGCGATGACCTCGGGCCCTGCATGGGCGGCGAGCTTGCGGGCGAGTTCGGCCCGGCTGTGTTCACGCCGGGCGAGAAGCCGCAAGGCCCGCTCGCGCAGATCCACTTACGCTTCGCTGGTGGCGGTCGCGCCCGGCAGCCGCACGCCCGCGCGCTCGCGGATCAGCCCCTCGATCTCGCGGGCGATGTCGGGGTGTTCGCGCAGATATTCGCGGGCGTTGTCTTTGCCCTGGCCGATCTTCTCGCCTTGGTAGGCGTACCAGGCGCCGGACTTTTCGATCAGCTTGTGCGCCACACCCAGCTCGATGATCTCGCCCTCGCGCGAGATGCCCTGGCCGTAGAGGATGTCGAAGACGGCCTCCTTGAAGGGTGGCGAGACCTTGTTCTTGACCACCTTGACCTTGGTCTCGCTGCCGATGACCTCCTCGCCCTTCTTAATCGAGCCGATGCGACGGATGTCCAGCCGCACCGAGGCGTAGAACTTGAGGGCATTGCCGCCGGTGGTGGTCTCCGGGTTGCCGAACATCACACCGATCTTCATGCGGATCTGGTTGATGAAGATGACCAGCGTGTTGGTGCGCTTGATGTTGGCGGTGAGCTTGCGCAGGGCCTGGCTCATCAGCCGCGCCTGCAGGCCCACATGGCTGTCCCCCATCTCGCCCTCGATCTCGGCCTTGGGCGTGAGGGCGGCCACCGAGTCGACCACGATCACGTCCACCGCCCCCGAGCGCACCAGCATGTCGGCGATCTCCAGGGCCTGCTCGCCGGTGTCGGGCTGAGAGATCAGGAGCTCTGAGACGTTGACCCCCAGCTTCTGGGCATAGACCGGGTCCAGGGCGTGCTCGGCGTCGATGAAGGCGCAGGTGCCGCCGAGCTTTTGCGCCTCGGCCACCACCTGCAGGGTGAGCGTCGTCTTGCCCGAGGACTCGGGGCCGTAGATCTCGACGATGCGGCCGCGTGGCAGGCCGCCCACGCCCAGCGCGAGGTCCAGGCCCAGCGAGCCGGTGGAGATGACCTGCAGGTCATCACTCACGCTGCCGTCGCCCATGCGCATGATGGAACCCTTGCCGAACTGCTTTTCGATCTGCGCGAGCGCGGCGGAGAGCGCCTTGGCCTTGTTGTCGTCCATGATGCCTTCCTGGATGTCGAACGAAAGTTCGATTCTAGCGTGTACGAATGGGTCTGTCTTCCCGATGTCTATTGTATTCGCTCCAGCATGCCTTGGAGGGCATGAGCCACGGCTTGGGCGCGGATGCCGCGTCGATCGCCGTCGAAGCGGCAGGTCGTGGTCTCGACCCCCCCGCCCTGCAGGGCCCAGGCGAAACAAACCGTGCCGACGGGCTTGTCCGGGGTGCCGCCGCCCGGCCCGGCGATGCCGGAGATGGCGAAGGCGACCTGGGCCTGACTGTGCGCGAGTGCCCCGAGCGCCATCTCACGCACGGTGGGCTCGCTGACGGCGCCATGGGCGGCGAGTGTATCCGGTCGCACGCCGAGCAGCTCGCACTTGGCGGCGTTGCTGTAGGTCACGAAGCCGCGGTCGAACCAGGCCGAGCTACCGGCAACGGCGGTGATCGCCTGGGCGGCCCAGCCACCGGTGCAGGATTCGGCCGCGGCGAGCATCCAGCCGCGCCTCATGAGCGCCTCACCGAGGCGGGCGGCGAGCGCCTCGAGCGCCTCTTGGGTCAGATCCATAGCGCTATCCCCCGTAGGCAAAGGATGGCATAGAACGCGGCGATGAGATCGTCGAGCATGATGCCGATGCCGCCGCCGAGCCGGCGTTCCAGCCAGCCGATGGGAAAGGGTTTGAGGATGTCGAACAGGCGGAAGAGAACAAAGGCGGTGAGCATCCCCCATAGGCCGGCGGCCGCGAAGGGTAGCACGACAAGGAAGGCGACGATCTCGTCCCAGACCACACTGCCGGGGTCGGGCTCGTCCAGCGCCTGGGCCGTGCGCGCGCAGGCCCAGACCCCGACCAGAAAACCCAGGCCGACGAGCAGCCAGTAGGCGCTGCTCGGCAGACCGACCAAGGCCCAATAGAGCGGGAAGGCGGCGAGGGTGCCGACCGTGCCGGGGGCGCGCGGGACAAGCCCAGCGCCGAAGCCCAGGGCGAGAAAGTAGGCGGGGTGGGCGCGCAGCAAGGCGTAGTTGGCCGGCATGGGTCAGAGCGCGTCGCCGCCAGGGTCTGCGAAGTGGTCATAGCCCCGCTCGTGGAGGGCGAGCGGCCGGCCATGCACGTCGCGAACGACGAGATCGGCGCCCGCGACGATGTGGCCGATGCGGGTGAGGGGGAAGCCGAGGCGCTGGGCGAGCCCCGCGATGGCCCCTTCTTGGGCGGGCGGGGCGGTGAAGATGAGCTCATAGTCGTCGCCGCCCACCAGCAGACTGTGGCGCGCGAGGCCCTCGGGCACGCCGGCGGCTAGGGCCGGGTCAGCCGGGATGCGCGCGAGTTCGAGCTCGGCCCCGACGCCCGAACGCTCGAGGATGTGGCCCAGGTCGGCCAACAGGCCGTCGGAGAGGTCGATGGCGGCGCTGGCGAGCCCGCGCAAGGCACGCCCCAGCGCAACCCGGGGTTCGGGCCGGTCCAGACGCAGCCGACATTCGGCGGCCAGGCGGGGATCGAGGTTGACACGGCCTTGGCAGTGGGCGAGCCCCAGGGCGGCCCCGCCCAGGCGGCCGGAGACCCAGACATGATCGCCCGGCCGGGCGCCTGAGCGCGTGAGCGCCTGTCCTGTCTCGACCTCGCCCAGGACGGTCACGCATAAGGAGAGCGGCCCGCGTGTGGTGTCGCCGCCGACCAGATCGACGCCGAAGCGCCCGGCCAACGCATAGAAACCGCGGCTGAAGGCTGAAAGCCAGGCCTCGTCGGCCTGTGGCAGGGCGATGGCGAGCAAGGCCCAGCGCGGCTTGGCACCCATGGCGGCGAGATCGGACAGGTTGACGGCCAGCGTCTTGTGCCCGAGGGCCTCGGGGTCGGCCTCGGGCAAGAAGTGACGGCCGGCGAGCAGCATGTCGGTGGAGACAGCCAGCTCTAGGCCCGCCTCGAGCTGCAAAAGCGCGGCATCGTCGCCCACGCCCAGCCTGGCACTGGGCGTTGCGCGGCTGAAGTGACGGGCGATCAGTTCGAACTCGGAAGGCATCCGATGCGGTAAGGGGTCAGGGCGAAGCGCGATGCGGCCCCACAGGGCGGTCAACGACCTTCGGCCTGCAGCTCCACGGCGCGCGTCGTGCGGGCGAGTTTGTCGAGCACGCCGTTGACGTACTTGTGACCGTCGGTGCCACCGTAGCGCTTGGCCAGCTCGACCGCCTCGTTGAGCACCACCCGGTAGGGCACGTCCGGGCTGTGGATCAGTTCATAGGCCCCAAGCAGCAGGATGGCATGCTCGACGGGCGAGAGCTGGGCGGCCGGTCGATCGAGATGGGGGGCGAGTGCCGCGTCGAGGGCCGCGGCATGCTCGAGCACGCCATCGAGCAACGCCTTCAGGTGGACCGGGTTGGCGTCGCGATATTCCTCGGCCTCTTCGCTTTGCACGAGCAGGCGGGCCAGGTCGTCGCCCGTGAGCAGCCACTGGTAGAGGGCGCGCAGGGCGAGCTCGCGGGCGATACGGCGGCTGCCGCGGGGCTTGCTCATAGCAGCGCGAGCAAGCGCGCCATCTCGATGGCGCACAGGGCGGCGTCGCGCCCTTTCTCGGACATGCGGTGGGTGGCTTGGTGCTCGGTGTCGGTGGTGAGCACCCCATTGGCGATCGGCACGCCGGTGTCCAGGCCGACGCGAGCGATGCCGGCGGCCATCTCGTTGGCGACGATCTCGAAGTGATAGGTCTCGCCGCGGATGACCGCGCCCAGGGCGATCAAGGCGTCGAAACGACCGCTGCGGGCCATCTTCTGCAACACCAGAGGAAGCTCCAGGGCGCCGGGCACGGTAACGATGACCATGTCCGACGCCTTCACCCCCTTGCGCGTGAGCGTTGCCGTGGCGGCGGCAAGCAGGCCCTCGCCGACGTCCGGGTTGAAGCGGCTTAAGGCGATGCCGATCTTCAGGCCCGTGCCGTCCACATTGGGCTCGATCTCCAGGATGTTGTCATAACGGGCCATGTCATTCTCCCTCGGGTTGAAGATAGCCTGTGACCTCCAGGCCGAAGCCATCCATGGCGGGCATCTTGCGCGGCATGGCGAGCAGGCGCATCTTGCCCACCCCGAGGTCGCGCAGGATCTGGGCGCCGATGCCGTAATTGCGCAGATCGAACTTGCGCGCCGAGCGCGGGGCGTCGGTCGGCAAGGCGCGGGCGGCCAGCTCATCGGCTGTCTCCGGGCGGTGTAGGAGGATGATCGCACCGCGCCCGGCCTCGGCGATCAGGCGCAAGGCCTGGGGCACGCTGAAGCTGTGGCCGTGCGCCGTCTCTTCCAGAACGTCCAGGAGGGAGACGGGTTCATGCACGCGCACCAGGGTCTCCAGTTCCGGCCGGACCTCGCCACGGGTCAGGGCCAGATGCGTGGCGCGGGCGATCTTGTCGCGGTAGACGACCAGCCGGAAGGCGCCGTAGGCGGTGTCGATGTGGCGCTCGCCCACCCGCTCGATCAGGCTTTCGTGAGCGGCGCGATAATGGATCAGGTCGGCGATGGTGCCGATCTTGAGGTTGTGCTGACGGGCGTATTCCATCAGGTCCGGCAGCCGCGCCATGCTGCCGTCCTCCTTGAGGATCTCGCAGATCACTGCCGCCGGCTCCAGCCCCGCGAGCGCCGCCAGGTCGCAGCCGGCCTCGGTGTGGCCGGCGCGCACCAACACGCCGCCGTCCTGGGCGCGCAGTGGGAAGACGTGGCCCGGCTGGATGATGTCGCTCGGTTTGGCGTTCTTGGCCACTGCGACCTGCACGGTACGGGCGCGGTCGTGCGCGGAGATGCCGGTGGTGACCCCTTCGGCCGCCTCGATGGAGACGGTGAAGGCGGTGCCGTGCGGGGTCTGGTTGTTGGCCACCATCATGGACAGGCCCAGCTGCTCGCAACGGGCGCCGGTCAAGGTCAGACAGATGAGGCCACGGCCGTGTTTGGCCATGAAGTTGATCGCCTCGGGTGTGACGTGCTCGGCGGCCATGACCAGGTCGCCCTCGTTCTCACGGTCCTCCTCGTCCACGAGGATGACCATGCGGCCGGCGCGGATCTCGGCGATGATGTCTTCGATGGGGGTGAGCATCGTCCGGTTCAGTCCTTGTCCGTGGCGCTGGCATAGGCGAGCAGACGCTCGGCATAGCGTGCCAGCAAGTCCACCTCCAGGTTGACCCTGTCGCCCGGCTTGAGGTTCTTGAGCATGGTGGCCTCGAGGGTGTGGGGGATCAGATTGATGGAGAATTCCCCATCGTGCACCCGGTTGACCGTGAGGGATACCCCATTGACGGCGATCGAGCCCTTGGGCGCGATGTAGCGCTCCAGGCCCTTGGGCGCGCGGATGTCGAAACGCAGGCTGTCGCCCGCACGCTCGACCCGTTGCACCTCCCCCACGGCGTCGACATGGCCGGAGACGAGATGACCGCCCAGGCGGTCCGACAGGCGCAGGGCCTTTTCCAGATTGACCGCCTCGCCCGGCGTGAAACCGACGGTGCAGGCGAAGGTCTCCTGCGAGACATCGACGCTGAAATGAGCCGGCCCCTTCTCGACCACGGTGAGACAAACGCCGTTGACGGCGATCGAGTCGCCGATCGCCACGTCGTCGAGGTCGAGCCCTCCGCCGGCGATGGTGACGCGGGCGTGGCCGCCGGCCGATTCGGTGAGATGCTGCACGTGGCCGACGGCCTGGATGATGCCTGTGAACATGACGGTCCTATTTAAATTGCGCGCCGCCGCGGTCATCGCGGCGGACAGAGAAGAAAACCGTCATTGTAGGGGTTCGCCGCGTGGTCGAGAACCCCGCACCTATGGCCTCATTGCGGCGGCAAAGGCACGTCCTCGTAGAGGTCGTCGAGGCTCAACGCCAGGTCGAGCCCGCCGCAGCGCAGATTCAACACCTCGCCCTCTGCCAGACGGCCAGTGCGCCAACCGACCGCCGCGTCGCGCAAATAGTAGTCCGCCTGGCGCCGTTCCGATTCCACCAACAGGTAGCACTGCAGGCTGGCGAGCCCGCGATAGGCCAGCCATTTCTCCCGCCGGTCGATGTTCACGGTCGAGGGCGAGAGGACCTCGACGACGAGGCAGGGGGCGGTCTTGTACAGCGGGTGATCGTCCGCCGGGTCGCAGCAGAGCATGACGTCGGGGTAATAGAAGGCATTGAGCCCGACGATCCTGAGCTTCATGTCAGAGATGAACACGGCACAGGGACTGCCGCGGGTGGCGGCGCGCAGGTGAAAAGCCGCGTTGAGGGCGATGCGGTTGTGCCGCTCGCTGGCCCCAGACATGGCGTAGATCTCGCCGTTCACGTATTCGTGCTTGACCGCGGCCTCGGCCTCCATACGCAGGTATTCTTCCACCGACAGAGGGTGACAGGTGGCGGGTAGGGTCATGTTCGACTCCGTGCGCGCTGTGTCGTTGCGCGCATTCTACTACTCCGGCCTGAGACGCAGGCGCAGGTCGCTGCCGACCTGCCGCACCTCCAGCAGCCGCCAGCCCTGACGCGCACCCATGTCGGTGAGTGCCGGCAGGTCGAACAGCCCGCGCGCCTCATGCCCCAGCGTCACCGGGGCAAGGTAGGCGAGCCATTCATCGACCAGTCCGGCGGCAAGCAGGGCGCCGTTCACCGTGGCGCCGGCCTCCACGTGTAACTCGTTCACCCCCCGCTGGGCCAGGACCTCCATGAGCAGCGCGAGGTCGGGCCGGCCGGCGGGGCCAGGCAGTTCCAGCACGCTGGCGCCTGCCGCCAGAAGCGCTTCGAGCCGATCGGGCCGGGCCTGCTGGCAGACGATGAGGGCGTTGCCGCCCTGCAGGATACGGGCGGCAGGCGGGGTACGCAGCCCGCTGTCGAGCACCACCTTGAGCGGCTGACGCGCTGTGTCCAGTGTGCGCACGTTCAGCTGCGGGTCGTCGGCGAGGACCGTGCCCACCCCGGTGAGCACGGCGCAGGCGCGCGCCCGCCAACGGTGGACATCGCGGCGCGCCGCCTCGCCGGTGATCCACTGCGACTGCCCATTGAGCAGGGCGGTCTTGCCGTCCAGGCTGGCAGCGGTCTTGACCCGCACCCAGGGGCGGCCGCGGGTCATGCGGCTGACAAAGCCGACGTTGATCTCGCGCGCGGCCTGCTCCAGCAACCCCACCTCGGCACGGATGCCAGCCAGCGTCAACAGCTCGATGCCGCGCCCCGCGACCTGCGGATTGGGGTCGCGCATGGCCGCCACCACGCGTGCCACGCCGGCATCGATCAGGGCGTGGGCACAGGGTGGCGTGCGACCGTAGTGGCTGCAAGGCTCCAGCGTGACATAGACCGTGGCGCCGCGTGCTCGCGCGCCGGCCGCATGGAGGGCGTGGATCTCCGCATGCGGCTCGCCGGCGCGCGCATGCCAGCCCTCCCCAACCACTTGGCCGTCCTTGACGATGACGCAGCCCACGCACGGATTGGGCGTGGTGGTATAGAGCCCCCGCGCCGCCAACCGGAGCGCCCGCGCCATATGGGTATGGTCTTCGGCGCTGAACATCCGGCCTTACTTGTCCAGATCCCGGATCGCGTCGCGGAAGTCGTCCACGTCCTGGAAGCTCTTATAGACGGAGGCGAAGCGGATGTAGGCCACCTTGTCCAGGCGCTTGAGCTCGTTCATCACCAATTCGCCGATGTAGCGCGAAGTGACCTCGCGCTCGCCCAGGGCGAGCAGTTTCTGGATGACCCGGTTGATCGCCTCGTCGGTGAGCTCGGTGGGCACGGGCCGCTTGTGCAAGGCGCGGCGAAAGCCCTCGCGCAGCTTGTCGAGTGAGAAGTCCTGCCGCTCGCCATCCTGCTTGACCACCGTCGGCAGCCGGATCTCCGCCGTCTCATAGGTGGTGAAGCGCTTGTCACAGGCCGCGCAGCGCCGCCGGCGGCGCACCGTGGCGCCGTCTTCGGACAGCCGGGTCTCGGCGACCTGGGTGTCGGGGTGACCGCAGAAGGGGCATTTCATGGGGCAAGATGCGAGAGATCAGTCAGGAAGAGACGGCCAAGCCCCGCGACCACCCCTCGGCTCGCAGCACTTTTCACCTCGCGTAGACCGGGAACGCCCGCGCAAGCTCCGCCACCTCACCCTTGACCCGGGCGATGACGGCATCGTCGTTGGGCGCGTCGAGCACGTCGGCGATCAGGTGCGCCAGACGCTCGGCCTCGATCTCGCGGAAGCCGCGCGTGGTCATCGCCGGGGTGCCGATGCGGATGCCGCTGGTGATGAAGGGCTTTTGCGGGTCGTTGGGGATGGCGTTCTTGTTGACCGTGATGTGGGCGCGGCCCAGGGCGGCCTCGGCGTCCTTGCCGGTGATGCCCTTGGCGCGCAGATCGACCAGGAACATGTGGCTCTCGGTGCGACCGGAGACGATCCTGAGGCCCCGCTCCTCGGACAGCACCCGCGCCATCACGCGGGCGTTGGCCACCACCTGCTCCTGGTAGGCGCGGAAGTCCTTGCCCATCGCCTCCATGAAGGCGACCGCCTTGCCGGCGAAGACGTGCATCAGAGGTCCGCCCTGCACCCCCGGG
>JBKBRS010000031.1:0-5486 GCA_046292095.1 Thiobacillaceae bacterium | reverse complement strand
CGTAGTGGGCCATGTCGACCATGAAGATGGCGCCGATCTCCTTGGCCACACGGGCGAAACGCTCGAAATCGATGCGTAGCGAGAAGGCCGAGGCCCCGGCGATGATCAGCTTGGGCCGGTGCTCGCGGGCCTTGGCCTCCATGCCGGCGTAGTCGATGTCCTCGTTGGCGTCCAACCCGTAAGTGACGACATTGAACCACTTGCCGGACATGTTGAGGGCCATGCCGTGGGTGAGGTGCCCCCCCTCGGCCAGGCTCATGCCCATGATGGTGTCGCCGGGCTTGAGGAAGGCCATGAACACCGCTTGGTTGGCCTGTGAGCCGGAGTTGGGCTGCACGTTGGCCGCCTCGGCGCCGAACAGCTTCTTCGCCCGGTCGATGGCCAGCTGCTCGGCCACGTCCACCCACTCGCAGCCGCCGTAATAGCGCTTGCCGGGGTAACCCTCGGCGTACTTGTTGGTCAGCACCGAGCCCTGGGCCTGCATCACGGCGGGGCTCGTGTAGTTCTCGGAGGCGATCAGCTCGATGTGTTCCTCCTGCCGCCGGGCCTCGTTCTCGATGGCGGCCCACAGCTCGGGATCGACGTTCTGGATGGTGTGATCGGCGGCAAACATGGCTAAGGTCCTGAAAAAACAAATTTTGTCATTCTAACACGCGGGGCCGGCCGGTCGCGGGTCGGCACTTCAGCCGCGGAAGATGAAATACACGGCGCCGATGAGACACAGACCGGCCCACAGATAGTTCCAGGTGAGTGTCTCGCGCATGTAGAGCACGGCGAAGGGGGCGAACACCGCCAGCGTGATCACCTCCTGCATGACCTTCAGTTGCGGTAGGGTCAACTGCTGGTAGCCGATGCGGTTGGCCGGCACCTGCAACAGGTACTCGAACAGGGCCACCCCCCAGCTCGCCAGGGCGGCGATCCACCAGGGCTTGTCGTTCAGGTGTTTGAGGTGGGCGTACCAGGCCACGGTCATGAACAGATTAGACAGTGACAACAGGACCATGGTCTGCAGGATGACCGGGTTGACGTAGCTGCTCAGATTCATGTGCGCGCACTCAGATAGACACGGGCCAGCTCGACGTAGCGCTCGGCCTGGTAGGCGAAATGGGCGAGCTCCTCACTGCTCAGGCGTCGCACGGGGCGCGCCGGCCGTCCCAGGTAGAGCCAGCCGCCCGCCAGGACCTGGCGCTCGGTCACCAGGCTGCCGGCCGCCAGCAGCACCTGTGGCTCGATCACCGCATGGTCCATCACCAGGGCGCCCATGCCGATCAGACACTCGTCACCCACCGTGCAGCCGTGCAGGATGACCCCGTGGCCCACGGTGACGCGTGCGCCGATCACTAGGGGCGCCCCGTCCGGGTCTTCCGGCCGGCGATGGCTCACGTGCAAGACCGCGTTGTCCTGGATGTTGCTCGCCTCGCCCACGCGGATGCGGTTGACATCGCCGCGGATCACTGCCCCGGGCCACACCGAGACCGCATCCCCCAGCGTCACGTCGCCGATCACCGTGGCGGTCGGATGGACGAACACGCCCCTGCCCATTTTGGGCAAAATGCCGGCAAACGCCTCGATGGCCATGACCAGAACCCCTTGGAAAACCCGCGGTCTGTCCGCAAGTATAGTGCTCACGAACGCACCCGCATCGACATGAACCCCTTGCTCGATTTCACCGGCCTGCCGCGCTACGGCGAGATCCGGCCGGAACATGTCACCCCCGCCGTCGACCAGTTGCTCACTGAGAACCGCGCCCTGGTGGAGCGGCTTGCCGCTGACCCGACACCGTCGACCTGGGACGGCTTCGTTGAGCCGCTGGAGGACACCAACGAGCGCCTCTCCCGCGCCTGGGGGCAGGTGTCGCACCTGCACGCGGTGCTCGATAGCCCCGAACTCAGGGCGGTCTACAACGAAAACCTGCCCAAGATCACCCAGTACTACGCCGAACTCTCGCAGCACGAGGGGCTGTATCGCAAGTTCAAGGCCCTGGCGACGAGCCCCGAATATGCGCAGCTCAGTGCGGCGCGCCGGCGCATCATCGACAACGAGCTGCGCGACTTCCGCCTCGGTGGCGCGGAGCTGCCGCCGGCGCAGAAGGCCCGCTTCAAGGCGATCCAGGAGGAACTGGCGCGGCTGTCCGCCAAGTTCGAGGAGAACCTGCTCGACGCCACCAACGCCTGGTCCAGGCTCGTCACCGACGAGAACGAGCTCGAGGGCGTGCCCGAGGACGTCAAACGGATGTTCGCCGAGCAGGCCCAGGCCGCGGGCCAGACGGGGTGGCGGCTCAACCTGCAGGCCCCTTCCTATCTGCCAGTCATGCAGTTCTGCGCCAACCGGGGGCTGCGCGAGGAGATGTACCGCGCCTATGTCACCCGCGCCTCCGAATTCGGTCCTGCGCAGTTGGACAACACCCCGCTCATCAACCAGATCCTGCGTCTGCGGCGCGAGGCCGCCAAACTGCTGGGCTACCCCGACTACGCCCACGTCTCGCTGGTGCCGAAGATGGCGCAAAGCCCCCAGGAAGTGCTCGACTTCCTCGAGGAACTGGCCCGCCGTGCCAAGCCCTATGCCGAGCGGGACATGCGGGAGCTGCGCGAATACGCCGCCCGCGAGCTCGCCCTGCCGCAGATCGAGGCGTGGGACGTGGCCTACGCCTCGGAAAAGCTCCGCGAGGCGCGTTACGCCTTCTCCGAACAGGAGGTCAAGCAATACTTCCAGGAGCCGCGCGTACTGGCCGGACTCTTCCGCCTGATCGAGACCTTATACGGTCTGGAGATACGGGAATCCCAGGCGCCGGTGTGGCACGAAAGTGTAAAGTTTTTCGACATCCGCGACCGCACGGGCCAGCTGATCGGCCAGTTCTATCTCGACCTCTATGCCCGCGAGAGCAAACGCGGCGGCGCCTGGATGGACGACGCCATCACCCGTAGGCGCCGCGGTCAAGCCATCCAGACCCCGGTGGCCTATCTCAACTGCAACTTCTCTCGCCCGGTGGGCGGCAAGCCGGCGCTCCTGACCCACGACGAGGTGACCACCCTCTTCCATGAGTTCGGCCACGGGCTACACCACCTGCTCACCCAGGTCGAGGACCTGGGTGTGTCGGGCATCAACGGCGTGGAGTGGGACGCGGTGGAGCTGCCCAGCCAGTTCATGGAGAACTTCTGCTGGGAGTGGGACGTGCTCAAGCACATGACCGCCCATGTGGAGACCGGCGAGCCGCTGCCGCGTGCGCTCTTCGACAAGATGCTGGCGGCCAAGAACTTCCAGGCCGGCATGCAAATGGTGCGGCAGATCGAGTTTGCCCTGTTCGACATGCACCTGCATTACGACTTCGACCCGGACGGTGGCAAGAGTGTGCTGGCGCTCCTCGACGACATCCGCCGCCAGGTCGCCGTGGTCTTCCCGCCCGCCTACAACCGCTTCCCCAACAACTTCTCGCACATCTTCGCTGGCGGCTACGCGGCGGGCTACTACAGCTATAAGTGGGCGGAGGTGCTCTCGGCCGACGCCTACAGCCTGTTCGAGGAGAATGGGGTGCTCAACCCTGAGATCGGCCACCGCTTCTGGAGCGAGATCCTCGCCCAGGGCGGCGCGCGCCCGGCCATCGAGTCGTTCAAGGCCTTCCGCGGGCGGGAGCCGACCATAGACGCTCTGCTGCGGCACAACGGCATGGCCTGAGGTAGGTTTGCCCCTTACAACGCCGGCCCGCGCCGGCGTTGTCGTTTTGTCGGCGACCGCTGCTAGAATCCTATGCTGGAGGTGAGCGCGCGTATGCTGAAAGGACTCGGGCTGTTGATCCTGTTGACCCTGACCATGACGGTTGCGTCCGCCGGTCAGGTGTACCGCTGGGTGGACGAGCGCGGCCGCGTGTACTACTCCGACCAACCGCCGCCCCCCAAGGTGCGTGAGGCGCAGACGCTGAAGCCCCGCCCGAGCGTGGTGGAGACCGACAAGGAGGGCTTCGAGATGCGCCGGGCGCGCGAGGCAAACCCGGTAGTCCTCTACATTACCGATTGCGGCGAGCCCTGCGATCAGGCGCGCGAGTTCCTCGCCCAGCGCAAGATCCCCTTCACCCGCAAGGACCCGCAGCGGGTGCCGGAGGACGCCGTGGCGCTGAAGCAGCTGGTGGGCGTCCTTGAGGTGCCGGTGATACAGGTGGGCGGCAAGCATCAGAAGGGCTTCGACCCGGCCGCCTGGGAGGGCCTGCTCAGCGCGGCGGGCTACCCCGTGCGCACGGAGGCCAAGGGTCCTTGATTCGGCCCCTTTAGACCACAACACAAAACAACAAACCCCGCCAGACAGTCCCCATGCACGAGCTCATCGGCTGGTTCGGCACCGAGACGGAAGACCCGAACCGGGCCGGCGAGACGCTGGCGCGCATGCGCCAGGTTCGCCCGACCGTGGTCGGCCGTCCGACCAGCCATGCCCACACGCACGGCCTGCTCGCAGTGTCAGGCGAGTCGGCGCAGATCGCTGAAGAGGACGGCATCCTCGCCGCCATCATCGGCCTGCCGCGCAGGGCGGCCGGCGGGCGGCTGGACGCTGGCCATTTGATCGAGCTGTGGCACAGACACGGCGGCAACGTCGCCGCCCAGGTGTACGGCCCCTATGCCCTGGCCATCGTCGATCGGCGTAACGATTCGGTCTACCTGGCCATAGACCGCATCGGCATCCACAGCCTGTCCTTCGCTGCGGACGGCGACCGCATCGTCTTCGCCGACCGCGCCGACGCGGTGGCGACACATCCAGCGGTCGGACATGCGCTCGACCCACAGGCCTTGTTCGACTACTTCTATTTCTACGACGTGCCGGCGCCGCGCACCATCTATCAGGGAGTGGAGAAGCTGCTGCCGGGCCAGTACGCCTGGTACCGCCGCGGCCGTGTCGAGCGAGGTTTCTACTGGCATCTGCAATACCGCGATGCCCCGCGCCACGACTTCGCCGCCATGTCGCAGCGCTTCCACGCGCTGCTGCGCGTGTGCGTCGCCCGTGCCGCCGAGCCGGGCGCCACGGCGGCCTTCCTCTCCGGCGGCACCGACAGCTCCACGGTTGCCGGTGTCTACAGAGAACTCGCTGGTCAGCCGGTGCGCACCTATTCCATCGGCTTCGCCGCCGAGGGCTTTGACGAGATGGAATATGCGCGCATCGCCGCCCGTCACTTTGGCCTGGACGCGCGCGAGTACTACCTCAAGCCGGAGGACATCCTCACCGCCATCCCGGTGATCGCCGCCCAGTATGACGAGCCCTTCGCCAACGAGTCAGCGGTGCCGGCCTATTACTGTGCCCGCATGGCGGCGGCGGATGGCTTCCAAGTCATGCTGGCAGGCGACGGCGGCGACGAGATCTTCGGCGGCAACGCGCGCTACGCCAAACAAAAGATATTCGAGGCCTGGCAGCGCATCCCCGCGCCGCTGCGCCGCGGCGTGATCGAACCGCTCGCCCGGCTGCCGGGGCTTGAGCGGCTGCCGCCCATGCGCAAGCTGCAGAGCTAC
>JBKBRS010000334.1:0-674 GCA_046292095.1 Thiobacillaceae bacterium | reverse complement strand
ACCGAGGCGCACGCCAAGCAGGTGCTCGCGCGCTTCGAGGAACGCGCGCGCGCGGCCGGCGTCGCGTTCGAGGGGCATTACGAGCAGGCGCCGCTGGTCGACCAGGCCATCGTCGACGCGGCGCAGGCGCGCGGCTGCGACCTGATCGTGATGGTCACGCACGGGCGCGGCGCGTTCGGCGAGTTCCTGTTTGGCTCGCACACGAAGGCGGTGCTCGCGCGCTCGACGCTGCCGCTGCTCGTGCTGCACTGACGGCGGCACGCGATGGCGCGCTGGCTCGCGATGGAGTGCGTGGCGCCGGGGCGGCCGCTGCAGGCCGTCTGGCGCGACGCGCTGCCGCAGCCCGGGCCGGGACAGGTGCGCATCCGCGTGGCCGCCTGCGGCGTGTGCCGCACCGACCTGCACCTCGTCGACGGCGACCTCGCGCACCCGGGGCGGCCCGTCGTGCCGGGGCACGAGGTCGTCGGCCGCGTCGCCGAGCTCGGCGAGGGCGTCAGCGGTCTGGCCGTCGGCGACCGCGTCGGCGTGCCGTGGCTCGGCTGGACCTGCGGCAGCTGCGAGCACTGCCGCGCCGGGCGCGAGAACCTGTGCCCGCACGCGAAGTTCACCGGCTGGCAGCTCGACGGCGGCTATGCCGGCCAGGTCGTCGCCGACGCGCGCTACGTGTTCAGGCT
>JBKBRS010000333.1:0-683 GCA_046292095.1 Thiobacillaceae bacterium | reverse complement strand
CCCGCCCAGCGCCCCGATCAGCAGCAGCCCGAGCACCGCCCACGCCAGCTCCTGCGCGTGTACCGCGACCGCCAATAGCGCGCCCAGCACGACGCCCAGCGGCAGTACGCGCCAGGCGCGGCGCAGCTCCACCTGTCGCGCCGCCCATACCGCGCCGGCCACCACACCCAGCGCGACGGTGGCCTGCAGGTAGGCCGCCTGTGACAGCGGCAGCTCCAGCCGAAGCTCGGCCCAGCGCAGCACGGCGATCTGCATCAGCGCGCCAAAGCCCCAGAACCACGTCGTCACCGCCAGCGACAGCCCGCCGAGCGGATCGCGCCAGAGCCGTGCGTTGTCGCGCCAGAAGCGCGGCCACAGCGCCGGCCAGTCGCGCAGCGGCAGCGCGCGCCGCGCCGGCCGCGACGGGATGTGGCGATTGCACCAGGCTGCCAGGCCGTACAGCGTCAGCACCGCCGCGAAAGCCGGCAGCAGCGCCGTGGCCGGCAGCCAGCCGTCCAGCCCCAGCCAAGGCAGCGCCTGCGGTGCCTGCCACGCCGGCGACACCCACCAGCCGCCCAGGGCGGTGCCCAACAGCACCGACAGCACCACCGACACCTCCGCCCAGCCGTTGGCGGCCACCAGGTCGCGCCCGGGCGTCGATTCGGTGATCCAGCCATATTTGGCCGGCGCGTACAGCGCCGCCG
>JBKBRS010000332.1:0-686 GCA_046292095.1 Thiobacillaceae bacterium | reverse complement strand
TTCTGCTTAAAAGCCAAGCGAATCGCGTTGAATCATTCCTTTGGAATGTTGACGGGCGTTATGCGATGCCTTTGATGCCGGAAGCGTTGGTTGGCCGGTCCTGGCGCGCGGCGCTGTCGCCCGATCCGACGCTGTCGGTGGCGGCCTGGGCCGACGGGCACCGCATCCTCTCGTCGGTGGCCTCCGACGAGCCTGGGCGCCGGTCGACCGGGTGTGGTTGCTGATTCAGATTATTCGGTAGATGCGCTCGCTGCCCTCGGGCTTGTCCGAGACGACGGCGAATCCGTGCCTTTTCTTGAGAAGGCCGGAGATTGCGCCGCGCACGGTGTGCTTCTGCCAACCGGTGGCGGCGCAGATCTGGCCGATGGTTGCGCCCTCGGGGCGTTGCAGCATCCGGATCACGACCGCGAGCTTGCTGTTTTGCCGGGATCGAGGCTTGCCCTCGATCCCGATCTGGAGCAGCCGCCTGGCTGACTCCTGTTTCTTTTTCGCCCAGTAGGCGTCTGCGTCATCGACATCGTGGGCGTCGGCCATGGGCGATGCGACGGCGGCCGGCTGGGCGTCGTCCGGCAGCGCCTCGCCGTCGACGAGGGCGATGGCCCGGCGCGTGATGCGCCACTGGCCGCCTTGCTGCTCGATCAGGCCGCGCTGCGCGAGGCTGGCAATCATCTTCAGCTTGGCGCCAC
>JBKBRS010000331.1:0-689 GCA_046292095.1 Thiobacillaceae bacterium | reverse complement strand
TCCACGGCCTGATCGTGATGCGCCGAAGCGCCGTCGAGCCGGTGCTGACACGCATCGCCGATCTCGACGCCGACGCCGACTGGCTGCTCACCCGCCTCGTGGCCAGGCAGGGCAGCGTGCTGCACCTGCCCCTCGTCGGGCGCCACTGGCGGCAGCACCCGAACCAACACCACCGCCGCGCTCTGCCTGACCGGCGGGCGATGACCCACCTTGAGAGGAGTTGAACCCATGCCACAGCTCGATCCGAACCTGGGCCTCGCCTACGGCTGGACGCTGGGCGAGTCCGGCTGGCACGCCGGGATGGACGCGAACCTGAAGCGCCTGGGCGCCGTCGTGGGCCTGTCGGTGACGAGCCGCACCACGACCACGCCGCCTGCCAGCCCCGCCGAAGGTGATCGCTACATCGTGCCGGCTGGCGCCACCGGCGCCTGGGCCGGCAGGACCGACCAGATCGCGGTGTGGGTCGCAGGCGCCTGGGAGTACCACGTGCCGAAAGTCGGCTGGCTCGCCTACATCGCCGCCGAGGACAGGCTCGCCGTCTACAAATCCTCTGGCTGGAGCGCCGGCGTTCCCGTCTGACCCCGCACCGCGTCCGTCACCCCCGAACCCGCCCGCGTGGCGGGTTCGTCGTTTTTGGAGACCGCCCATGACTGAACCGACCCAAGCCCCCGCCCTCGTCGAGAACATGC
>JBKBRS010000330.1:0-690 GCA_046292095.1 Thiobacillaceae bacterium | reverse complement strand
CGGAACCGCCTACACCGTGCGCATCAGAGACCGCGACGGCGCGCTGGTGCGCACCGAGGCCGGCCTCACCGGCCACGCCTGGACCTGGGACGTGACCAGCGCCGCCCTGGACGCCGGCGTCGCGGGCGATCGCGTCACCGTCGAGATCGAGGCCGAACGCGACGGGCTCGTGAGTTGGCAGGCGCAGGTGCGCAGCGTCGAGCGCGCGGGCTACGGCTTGCTCTGGGGGCAGTACTGGGGCGGGGTGTCGCCATGATCGCCGGGCCGTCCCAAGATCATGGCGCGCCCCCTCGGGGGGCCGCCGCCCAGCGGCGGGGGCAGCTATGAGTCCGCCGCGCATCGACGTGCACCTGCTCACCCTCGACGAGCCCGGGCACTGGCGCGAGGAATGCCTCGCGAGCCTCGCCGGCGCGCCGATCCGCCTGCACCGGCTGCCCGGCATCCCGGGGCGTGTCGGGCAAGCCCGCGCGGCGGGCCTCGCGCGAGGGACCTTGCCGCTCGTGTCCTTCGTCGATCCCGACGACCGCTACGAGGCCGGGGCCTTCGCGCATCTGGCCGATGCGCTCGATGCCTGTCCGTCGGCGGTGCTGGCCTACACCGACGAAGCGCTGATGGACGAAGATGGCCGCCCCCTCGGCGTGCGGCGGCTGGCCTACAGCGACTTCCAGAACGACCACTCGGCCAGCCACG
>JBKBRS010000329.1:0-692 GCA_046292095.1 Thiobacillaceae bacterium | reverse complement strand
GTCTTGGCTTCCTTTCGATCCCCGCAAGCATGGGTTGGAGCTGGGTTGCGCTTGACGGCGATCACAGTATCTACCGGCGGTTCGCGTGGTAGGAGGTCCGCTTGCGGGCCGAACCCACCCCCAGAAAAATGGGCGTGCTCTATCCGTTGTATCTGGCGACCTCGTTGGATGCCGAGCGCTACCCGCAACACCTCTTCGCGGACCTCTACGCTCGCCGCTTTGCGGTGGAGGAGGCGTTCAAATTCCTCAAGCGGCGCGTGCTGTTGGAGAACTTCACGGGCCGCAATGAACTGGCCGTGCGGCAAGACTTCCATGCCCGCGTGTTGCTGGCCAACCTCACCCAGCTGTTCGCACTGGGGTCGGATCGGCGTATTCGTGACAAGGACCGAGAACGCCAGCGGCGCCTTTCGCACCAGACCAACCGCGCCTGGGCCTTGTCCCAGATCCGCCACTACTTGCCGCGTTTGCGACTGCGCTCGACATTGGCCTTGGTGCGCGAGATCTTGCACAGACTCGCCAGCGCTTAAGAGGCCATCCGACCAGGACGCACCTATCCACGCAACAAGCCCAGGATGCAACGGGAGTTCTCCTTTGCTTACAAGCCTGTGGCCTAGTTGTATGATCCCGTATGATCATATAATCCCCTGCCGCCGTGGATACCTGCTGGCGCGCAGCATCCTGCAAGAGCTGCT
>JBKBRS010000328.1:0-700 GCA_046292095.1 Thiobacillaceae bacterium | reverse complement strand
AACTTTGGTAGGCAAGCAAGCCGTTCAGTTGTTTCATTCTACAGGGGTGGCACGCTGCCGTGGCATGTCCGTTAGGTCGTGCAATCGCAAGCCGCTGCCATCGACCGCCAGCAGCCGGTGCCCCATCCAGCGCGCGCTGTCACCGGCAGCCTCGGCCTCGGCAACGACCACCTGGTTCAAGGCCGCCAGCGCCGAGGCCTTGATCCTCTGTAGCTGCGAGATCACGCTTTTGGTCACCGCCTAAGCGTTCATGCCGGCCTCATCGAGCAGGCGCTGCAAGACCTGTCGCATGGAGGCATGGAGGATTGGAAATTGAGCAGCAGCCACATCACCACGGTGGCGAAGGGCAAGGCACGCTGGCGGGTGAAGTCTTGCGGCCGATTGCGGTGCGCGGCGATGAAGTCTAGAGCGTGCAGACACTCGCGCAGGCGAGCGCCCATGGCATAGAACTTGCAAGGAGGTCATGGCGGTTTTCTCCTTGCTTATCAATGAGTTACATGCAGTATACTACCACAACAGGCCATCCGCAGCAAGTTTCGGCTTAACTAAACGGCATTGATGCTGATATCCACTGTGGGCTTTGCGTATTAGGCGCTGAGGCGGCATTGCTGCAGACGCCCCTACAACAAGGCACAGGCAGACCTGGCTAGGCTCGAAAGCCAGCGCTGACCTGGCGTGGCAGGGGCTGCCGCAAACAATC
>JBKBRS010000327.1:0-703 GCA_046292095.1 Thiobacillaceae bacterium | reverse complement strand
AGGCCGACGCGCTGTGCGTGCTGATGCACCGGCTGGGCCTGCCGCCCGAGCGCCGCGACGCCGACAAGCTCGCCGCTGCCGAGCGGCGCCTGCGTGTGCCGCTGAAGGTGCTGGAGGATCATTTGAGTGCCCGCGCCCCGCAGGGGCATGACCACCTGGCCGTGGCGCGCTTCACCATTGCCGACCTGTGCGTGGCGTGCGTGGCCAACTGGGTGCGGCCGTCGCACGAACTGATGCACGCCTTTCCGCGCGTGCACGACTGGCTGCAGCGCTGTCATGCCCGCCCCGCCTACCAGGCGCTCAAGGCGGCGGCGAAGGGGCAGCAGGGGTGAGCGCGGCCGCCGCTGCCAGCCCGCTGCGCACGGCGCCTTCCAGTGTGGCGGGGTAGGGCCCCGCGACGTAGTCGCCGGCGGCCAGCAGTCCGTCGGCGATGCGCGCAGCGGGCCGGCGCAGGCCCGGTGTGCAGGCGAAGGTGGCGCGCTTTTCCACCACGGTTTGCCGTACCGTGCCGCCGTGCAGTCCCAGCGCCGATGCCGCCTGCACCCGAACGGCTTCGGTCAGGGCCAACCGATCGGACGCCAGGGGGGGCGCGCTGGCCACGAAGGCGAGGCCATCCCGGCCGCCCTTGGGTGCCGCCCGGCGAAACACGAACTGCGCAGGCCCCCCGCGGCCATCGGCACGCAGCGCCAGCATCGGTGTGGCG
>JBKBRS010000326.1:0-715 GCA_046292095.1 Thiobacillaceae bacterium | reverse complement strand
GCTGAAGAACAGTTCGCCGTTCAACAGTTCGTCTCGGAGCTTTGAGTTGAAGCTCTCGCAGTAGCCATTCTCCCAGGGGCTGCCGGGCTCGATGTAGGCGGTCTGGGAGCCGACCGCGGCGATCCATTCCCGCAGGGTCGCGGCGATGAACTCCGGGCCATTGTCGGATCGCACATAGGCGGGCGGGCCGCGCAGGATCATCAGGTCGGCCAGGGTCTCCAGCACGTCGGTGGAGTTGAGCTTGCGCTTGACCCGGATCGCCAGGGCCTCGCGGGTGAACTCGTCGATAACGCAGAGCATGCGGAATTTCCGTCCATCATGGGTCCGATCCTCGACGAAGTCGTAGGACCAGACGTGGTTGGGCCGCTCGGCGCGCAGCCGCACGCACGAGCCATCGTTCAGCCAAAGCCGGCCGCGTTTTGGGTGTTTCTGCGGGACCTTCAGCCCCTCCCGTCGCCAGATCCGCTGCACCCGCTTGGCGTTCACCGCCCAGCCGGCGTGGCGCAGCAGAGCGGTGATCCGCCGGTAGCCGTAGCGGCCGTAGGCCTTGGCCAAGGCGATGATGTCGGCGGTCAGCGCCGCCTCGTCGTCGCGGCCGCGGGGCGGCTTGCGCTGGGTGGATCGATGTTGTCGGAGCACCGCGCAGGCACGGCGCTCCGACACGCCAAGCTCGGCCCGCACCTTGTCGATGCAGGCTCGGCGACGGGCGGGGCTT
>JBKBRS010000325.1:0-721 GCA_046292095.1 Thiobacillaceae bacterium | reverse complement strand
CCTGGGCCGGGTCGTCGGAGCCGCGGTCGAAGACGAAGTCGCTCACGCCCGTTCCTCCTGGCGGCTGGCCGGCGCTTCCTCCGGCAGGCCGGGATCGGCCTTGGTCTGCAAGGCGTAGAGATCGGCATAGGCGCCGCCGCGCGCGACCAGTTCGGCGTGCGTGCCGCGCTCCACCACCCGCCCCTCGTCCAGCACCACGATCTGGTCGGCGTGCATGAGGGAGGACAGGCGGTGGGCGATGATGATCGTCGCCTTGGTCCTGGTGGCGCTGGCCAGGGCTTCGCGCACCTTGCGCTCGGTCACCGCGTCGATGGCGGCGGTGGAGTCGTCGAAGATCATGACGCCCGGCCCCGGCACCACGCCGCGGGCGATGGACATCCGCTGGCGCTGACCGCCCGACAGCGCCACGCCCCGCTCGCCCACCCGCGTCGAATAGCCGGTCGGCAGGCCGGCGATGTAGTCGTGCAGCTGGGCCGTGCGGGCGGCCCCGACGATGCGGTCCTCCTCGGCCCAGGGATCGGCATAGGCGACGTTGTTGGTCACGGTGGTGTCGAACAGGAAGGCTTCCTGCTGCACCAGGCCCACATACTGGCGCAGGGAGGCGAGCGTCACCTCGCGGATGTCCTGGCCGTCGATGGTGATCCTGCCGCCGGTGACGTCGTAGAAGCGGGGGATCAGGTTGGCGATGGTCGACTTGCCGCTGCCCGGCGCGCCCACGACG
>JBKBRS010000030.1:0-16618 GCA_046292095.1 Thiobacillaceae bacterium | reverse complement strand
AGGACACCGTCGCCTTCGAGGCCCAGGCGAGCGAGCTCTATGCCAGCCTGGGTGGGCAGCCGACCGAGGTGTGGCTCAAGGCGGCCGAGATGGGCCGCAGCATCGATCCGGACAACCCCTTGTACCGCGTCACTCCGGCCACTGCCACACCGGGCGTCGCAGCCGTCGCCGCAGCGGCCACGGCTGCCACCGCAGCCGCGGCCACCACGGCGATGACGGAGCCGGTCCCGGAGCCCGAGCCGCTTGAATTCGCCCCCGGCGCCGAAACTGCGGCAACGCCGCCGTCGGCCGGCGAGCAACCGGCGCCTGGTACGGAGGCAGGTGCCACACTGGATTTCGATCTCGGCCCGGTGAGCGAGGAAGGTGCTGCGGCGCAGCCGACGCTCACCGACCTGCTCCTCCCAGAGAGTGAGGCGTCGGGAGAGGCGGCTGCTGCTGTAAGCTCGACGCTGGCATCGCTCGAGACCCCCGAGACGACAACGCTCGATTTCGACCTGGAACCGCCGCCGGCCGAGCAGGCCAGTGCCCCCGACCTGTCGGACCTCACGGTCGCCGAGGTCGAGGAGCTGGAGCTGCCCGAGGCCGCGCCGCCCTCGGCCCCGTCAGCTCATGATGAGATCGCGCTCGAGACGCCTGCCGCGCCGGCAGAGACCAACCAAGTACTGCCCGAGATGGACCTCTCCGGGATCGATCTCGAGCTCAAGGAGGACTTGGTGCCTGAGGCCCCGCCCGCGGTAGAGACGGCCCTGACCGGATCCGGGCTCGAGAGCCCCGTCAGCGCCGAGACGGTGACCGAGGCGCCGACCGAGATCGACCCCGAGGTCTGGGAGGAGACCAACACCAAGCTCGACCTGGCGCGTGCCTACCTCGAGATGGGGGACCAGGAGGGGGCGCGCGAGATCCTGCAGGAGGTCCTGGCTGACGGTGATAGCCGGCAAAAGGACGAGGCCCGCAAGCTCCTGGCTGAGGCCGCCTGACAGACTCAATAGGGACCCCGCTCCGGACGGCGGCGCCTCTCGCCCGCCTTTGCCGCTGGCTCGTGGGGCCACGGACGCTGAGACACTCACCCCGCAGGGCCGTGACACTGAACGCACGCCCAGCCAATCCGATATCGAGCGTTGTGGCCCGATGGGTCGTCCAGTGCTGCATCCCGGCACACGCATCCTCATCTATGCCCTGGCAGCGTTGGCGCTGCCGGCGCTCAATGAGATGCAGCTCGCGCTGCTCGCCAGCGTCACAGCGCTGGCGAGCATGGGGCGGCAGCGGCAGGTCTGGCGGCTCATCCGGCGGACGCGCTGGCTCCTCCTGCTGCTGGTTCTGACCTATGCCTACAGCCTGCCGGGTGAGGCCGTCTGGCCGCAGGCGGGCGCCTTATCGCCCTCGCAGGCGGGGCTTGCCCAAGGCCTGCTCCAGGCGGCGCGGCTTAGCGTACTGCTCCTGCTGTTGGACGCCCTGGTCCTGCGCATGCCGACTGCCGCCCTGTTGAGCGGTATCCATCAAGTCCTTGCCCCCTTTGCCCTGTTCGGGCTGGATCGGGCACGTGCCACGGTCCGCCTGGCCCTCACCCTCGAGGTCATGACCTGTCCACCGGCCTGGAGTGGCGTGCATGAGATCATCGCCGGTCGCCTGCCAGAGGGCCAGCTGCCCGACCGCTACACCCTCACCCGACAGCACTTTGGCCGGTGGGATTGGGTCGTCCTCACCCTGATGCTGCTGGGCATCCCGTGGCTGTACGCATAGCGCTGGGTCTCGAATACGACGGCAGCGCCTTCTGCGGCTGGCAGACCCAGCCCGGTGGCTGCGCGGTGCAGGACGCCCTGGAGGCGGCGCTCGCGCGTGTGCACGCAGCACCCGTCAGCACCATCGTGGCTGGACGCACCGATGCCGGGGTGCACGCACTGGCCCAGGTGGTGCATTTCGACGTGGTCAATGCACGACCGCTGGAGGCTTGGGTGCGTGGCGTCAACGCCTGTCTGCCCAACGGGATGGCCGTGCTCTGGGCGCGTGAGGTGCCGCCGGATTTCCATGCACGAACCCGTGCCCTCGAACGCACCTATCACTACGTCCTGCTCAATCACCAGGTGCGGCCGGCGCTCCTGGCAGGACGGGTCGGGTGGGTCCACCAGCCCCTGGATATCGCACGCATGCAGGCGGCCGCCCGCTATTTGCTCGGACGGCACGATTTCTCCGCCTTTCGCGCCGCCGAATGCCAGGCGCGCTCCCCGATACGCGAGATGCGGCGGGTGTCGGTGACCCGGCGCGGCGATCTGATCGTGTTCGAGTTCAGCGCCAACGCCTTTCTGCACCATCAGGTCCGCAACATGGTCGGGGCCCTGGTCTGGGTCGGACTGGGGCGCCGTCCCGCCGACTGGGTGGGGGAGGTGCTGGTGAGCCGCGACCGGCGGCTGGGGGCTGCCACCTTCGCCCCCGATGGCCTATATCTCACGGGGGTACGCTACGATCCGGCCTGGGGCCTGCCGACAGGGCACAGGCGTTCGGCCTGGTTTATGGCATGATAGCCGTCCGCGGCCAGGGGGTCTGATCGGCGGCCCGGCGGTTCCAAGCCGATCACCCCCATGACCCTCATGTACGCGCCCTGCCGGGCGCCTTTCATCTCCACTCGACCCATGTTGCCTACCATCGTCCTCGTCGGCCGGCCCAATGTGGGCAAGTCGACCCTCTTCAACCGTCTGACCAAGACGCGCGATGCCCTGGTGCATGATCAGCCGGGGCTCACGCGCGACCGTCTCTACGGGCATGGACGTGTGGGTGACAAGCCCTATCTGGTGGTGGATACGGGCGGTTTCGAACCGGTGGCCGACAGCGGCATCCTCGCCGAGATGGCCAAACAGACCCTGCAGGCGGTGGACGAGGCCGATGCCATCGTCTTTCTCGTCGACGGCCGCGTGGGGCTCACGCCGCAGGACGAGTTGATCGCCGAGCGCCTGCGCCGCTGCGGACGGCCCGTCTATGTGGCGGTGAACAAGACCGAGGGCATGCCGGAGGACACGGCGGTGGCCGAGTTCCACGCGCTCGGCCTGGGCGTGCCCCATGCCATCTCCGGGGCCCACGGCGAGGGGGTGCGCGAACTCATGGACCTGATCCTGGAGCGATTCCCCCCGGCCGAGGAGACCCCTGCAGAGGATGCGCGCCCGCGCATTGCCATCGTCGGCCGACCCAACGTGGGCAAGTCCACCCTGGTCAACACCCTCGTCGGCGAGGAGCGGGTGATCGCCTTCGATCAACCCGGCACCACGCGCGATGCCATCCACGTCGACTTCGAGCGGGCAGGGCGCAAGTACACCCTGATCGACACCGCCGGCGTGCGGCGCCGCGGGCGGGTGTTCGAGGCGGTGGAGAAGTTCTCCGTGATCAAGACCCTGCAGGCTATAGAGGACGCCAACGTGGTGATCCTGGTGCTGGATGCGCGCCAGGACATCGTCGATCAGGATGCGCACCTGGCCGGCTTCATCCTCGAGGCGGGCCGCGCCCTGGTCGTGGCGGTGAACAAATGGGACGATCTGGATGCCTACCGACGTGAACAGGTCAAGCGCGAGCTCGCACGGCGTTTGGCCTTCCTGTCCTTTGCCCGTTTCCACTTCATCTCGGCCCTGCATGGCAGCGGTGTGGGGGAGCTGCTCAAATCGGTGGACGAGGCCTACGCCGCGGCCATGGCGAGGCTACCCACACCCAAGCTCACCAAGGTCCTGCACGAGGCGGTCGCACACCACCCGCCGCACAAGTCGGGGCTGTTCCGCCCCAAGCCCAAGTATGCCCATCAGGGTGGCCAGAACCCGCCGGTGATCGTCATCCACGGCAACCATCTCGAGGGGCTCACGAACGACTACCGGCGCTATCTCGAAAACAGCTTCCGCGCCGCCTTCAACCTGCAGGGCACGCCTCTGCGGGTGGAGTTGAAGGCGAACGTGAATCCCTACGAGGAACGCAAGCCCAAACCGCTGACCCAGCGCCAGGCCAACAAGGCCCGCCGCGAGCGCCGTCGGCGCCGGCGGATCTTCGGCTGAGCGCTACTCGCTGGCCGGCTCGGGCCGGCGCAGTTCTGCGGCGCGCAAAACGCGCTCCCACAGCAGCCGTCCGTCGCTGTCATGGCTGCGCAGGACCAGGCGGCGGTCATCGGCCGGGCCGGTCACGTCGATGCTGCAAAAGTTGCGCTGTGTCACCAGCGTGCCCCTGACCCGCAGCGGGTTGTCCAGCTCCTTGTCCTGGGGGCTATGGGCTACCGCGGTGAGTGGCGAGCAGGTGAGCTCGTAGAGCGGATAGAGATCCTTCACCTCGCGCCGGATGAGTTCGGTGAAGTGGCGGTCGCCGGAGAGGAAGACGACGCCGGGGATGTTCTGCCGCCTGAGCCAGGCGAGGAAGGCCTCGCGCTCGGCCGGGAAGTTGTGCCAGCCCTCGAAGGGGTGGCCATCGTTCAGGAGCTGGCTGCCGGCAGCGATGAACTTGAAGGTGGCGCGCGACTGGAGCAAGGCCTGTTTGAGCCAGTCGAGCTGCTCGGCCCCGAACATCGCCTTGTTCTCGCCGAGCAGCATGGGCTGGCTACCGAAGTAGCGCCGGCCGATGAGGCGGGTAATCGGGTTCTGTCCCAGGGCCCAGTCACGCGCCTCCTTCAGCAGATCGAGCTCTTCCTTGGGCAGCGCCGTCTTGTCGGCGGCGCGGTAGAAGCGGTTGTCGAGCAGGAAGACGTCGGCATCCTGGTACGAGAACGCGGTGAAGTTGCCGGGCAGCGCCGCCAACCCCTGGCTCGGGTTGGTCCAGTAGCGCCGGAACAGGCGCAGGCTCTCGTCTTTGAAGACGAAGCTGCGGTTGGCGTCGTTGGGCCCGTAGTCGTGGTCGTCCCAAATCGCGTAATGGGGCAGGGCGGCGAGCAGGGGTTGCAGCTCGGGCAGCGAGCGGGCATGGCGGTAGCGGGCATTCATGCCCCAGGGGCTCGCATAGTCCGCCTCGCGCAGATAGATGTTGTCGCCCAGCCACAGCATCAGGCCGGGGTGAGGATTGGCTGAGGCGGCACGGGCGATGCTCTGGAAGATGCGATAGCCGCTGCCTGCCGGCGGGCCGGGACGATCGACCGTGGGGTCGTTGATATAGGCGCAGGAACCGAGATAGAGGGTGAAATCGGCCGGTGTGCGGCCCACCCGCCAGATGGCCGGCGTTTCGAATACGAGGCTGGATGCGATCCGCTGACCGTCCACATAGAGTTGGTAGGAATAAAGGGTGCCGGGCTTAAGCCCAACCAGGCTTAGTCGCCCGGCGAAGTCGCTCGCTGCCTCCAGACGCAGACGTGGCCCAACGACGCGCTCGGCCGGGTGGGCGCTGGGCCAGTATTCGATCGTGACCTCGGCCGGGCCATCCGTCTGCAGCCAGATATCGGCCGTGCGGCTGGTGACGTGGCCGAGCATAGGGCCGGCCGTGAGCTGGGCGGCCCAGGCCGGGTGCACCAACAGGAAGCATATCCAGGGCAAGAGACTGCGCATGGGCAGGTGCAGGCAGGCTTGTGACGACCCTTTCATCATATCGCCCCGCGATAGGGATTAATGACGCCAATAGACCGATAAAAAGGCCCTTTTTGCCGGCAGCGTGGCCGCATGGTGCAATCGTGGATTCTTGGGCGACAGTGCCCCCTCCACCGAGTGCTCGTTAAAGGACATGACCCCGATGCAATCCGGCCCGCGCGAGATCGTCACCCCCTATCGGCCCATCCCGCTCGAAGTCCCCGAGGGAATGAAGCCCAACGAGTTCTTCAACAGCACCGAGAACCTGAACGATCTGGAACACAACAACGGTCTTTTGCGCAACCCTGAGGGGCTGCTGCTCTACCGCAAGGCCCTGGGCCACAGCAACGAGTTCGACACCTCCATCATCTACAACACCTCGCGCATGATCCTCGACCCCCTTGGGCGGCCGGTGCGCCGCACCCAGGTGCCGGAGCCGGTGAAGAACGTCTGGAACCGCATGAACCAGATCATCTTCGCCTACATGCTGGAGCAATACCCCGACCCCGAGGCCCATTTGATACTGGCCGGCGAGGCCAGCCTGGACGCGACCTGGCCGCTTACCTCGCCTGGGGTCCCCTCCATCCGCATGTTGCACAACCACTTCATCGTCTTCGACAAGCGGGCGCTCGCCGAGGCGCCGCTCGCCGACCCTGACAACCCCAACCTCACCGACGGCGGCCAACACTCGCTGTTCCAGGCGCACATGCGCGAGGTCTACCGCGCCTTCTTCGACGAGCTCGATCTCGAGATCCTGCGGCCCTGCCAGGCCGGATCCTGCCGCATCGCGCTCACCGGCTACCCGCAGGGCCTGCCGAGCTGGGAGGTTCAGGGCGGCGCCGAGGCGCTCAAGGAGGTGCGCTTCTGGCGCGAATACGACACCATCCTGATGGGCTTCCTCGATTTCTACCGCACCTTCTTTGGCCAGGTGTCCACGCGCAACTCGCCCATGCCCAAGGACGTCTTCTTCCCGCAGCTGGTCGAGGAGCGGCTGCTGTTCAACAACGATTTCCTCAAGACGGCGAAAATGGTGCGCGACCGCTGCATCCGCGATGCGCGTTACGCCAACGCCATCCGCTGGCAGCCCGCCTTCAAGCAGTTGATCTACCGCAACGACCGCGGGCAGCTGATCGTCACCATCAGTCAGAACTCGATCGGCAATGCCATCACCGAGCTGTTGGGTGTGGTGGTCCGGCGGGTGCCGGACGCCGAGGCCTACGCGCGTGCGGAACCGGCGCTGCTCGAGCGACTGTTCGAGGTGCGCCGGCGCCTGGTCGAGGCGGATCTTGGCGAAGGGATCGCTACACCGCACTGGGGCGCGGACTGAAGGGGAGGCGCACCGTTATCGCCCAACGGGGAACATATCCAGGCCGGGGCGCTCCAATCCACCTGAAACATCGCTGAAATGCGTTAATATTCGACTTCCAACAACAAGTTACGGTGGCATCATGAGCAAAGGGCAACAACTACAAGACCCGTTCCTGAACGCGCTCAGGCAGGAGCAGGTGCAGGTCTCCGTCTACCTGGTCAACGGGATCAAACTCCAGGGCCACATCGAAAATTTCGACCCATACGTGGTGCTGCTGAAAAACGCGGTCACCCAGATGATCTACAAGCACGCCATCTCCACCGTCGTTCCCGCACGGCCGGTCAACTACCGGACTGAGGATGAAGCCCCGTCCTCTGCGTGACGCGGACCGGTCGAGGAAGGTCTTGGCGTTCGTTCGGCGCGAGCGCCAATCGATGCCATCCCCCGGCCACCACTGCCGTCGGGGGCCTGCCCAGGGGCAGGCCGGCGATTTGAGACGCAACACCGACGCGTACGGATGACGGACCAACCCCGGGTCGTCCTGGTCAGTCTCGACGTCGGGACGCCGGATCACGAAGAGTCCCTGGCCGAACTGGGCCTGCTCGCGCAAAGCGCCGGCCTCATGGTTGCCCAGGTCGTCACGGGTCGCAGGGGGCGACCGGAGGCCGCCACTTTCGCCGGCTCGGGCAAGGTCGAGGAGATCGCCCGGGCGGTGCGCGAGTCCGGCGCCAGCCAGGTCATCTTCAACCACGAACTGTCGCCCATCCAGGAACGCAACCTGGAGCGCGCCCTACATTGTCGGGTGCTGGACCGCACGGCGCTGATCCTGGAGATCTTCGCGCAGCGGGCACAGAGCGGGGCCGGCAAGCTCCAGGTCGAGTTGGCGCAGTTGCGCCACTATGCGACGCGCCTGGTGCGTGGCTGGACCCACCTGGAACGTCAGCGCGGCGGCATCGGCGTGCGCGGCGGCCCGGGCGAGACCCAGCTGGAGATCGACCGGCGGCTCATCGCCGGTAAGATCAAGACCATCGAGGGCAGGCTCGCCAAGCTGGAGAAGAGCCGCGCCATCCAGCGCCGTGCCCGCCATCGCGGCGGCGTGCTGTCGGTCTCCTTGGTGGGCTATACCAACGCCGGCAAGTCCACCCTGTTCAACCGGCTGACCCACGCCGGGGTCTATGCCGCCGATCAGCTCTTCGCCACCCTGGACACCACCAGCCGCAAGCTGTGGCTGCCGGGGGCAGGGCAGGTGGTGTTGTCCGACACCGTGGGCTTCATCACCCGGCTGCCGCACAGCCTGGTGGCTGCCTTTCACGCCACGCTGGAGGAGACCGTGCATGCCGACCTCCTGCTTCATGTGGTCGACAGCGCCAACCCCAACCGCCAGCAGCAGATCGAGGCGGTCAACGGCGTTCTTGCCGAGATCGGTGCGGAACCGGTGCCGCAGATCCTGGTCATGAACAAGATCGACCTCACCGGGGCGGCGCCGCATGTGGCGCGGGACGAGTGTGGTAACATCCACGCCGTTTATTTGAGCGCCCGGACAGGCGAGGGTATCGGCTTGCTCAAGCGGGCCCTGATCGAGGTCGCAAAGGCGCGACGCCCGTATCCGGTAGAACAAGCGACAGCAGCGGAAATCACGGCAGATGGCATGGAATGATCCCCAATGGGGCAACCGTAACGATGCGGGCCCGCCCGACCTGGACGAGTTGTGGCGGCGGTTCAATCAGCGCCTGGAGGGTATGTTCGGGCGCCGTGGCGGCGGCGAAGCGCGCGGCGCCGGCGGTGGCGAAGGCTTCAGGCTGCCCGGCGGCGCGGGGGTGATCGTCGGCATCCTGGTGGCGATCTGGCTGGCGAGCGGCTTCTACATCGTCGATGCCGGCGAGCGCGGGGTGGTCCTGCGCTTCGGCAAGTATGTCGAGACCACACAGCCGGGGCCCCGTTGGCACCTGCCCTATCCCTTCGAATCGGTCGAGGTGGTCAACGTCGAGCAGGTGCGCACCGTCGAGGTCGGCTACCGTAAGGACGTCAAGTCCAAAGTGCTGTCGGAGTCGCTGATGCTGACCGACGACGAGAACATCATCGACCTGCAGCTCTCGGTGCAATACCTGCTCAAGGACCCCGAGGACTATCTGTTCATGAACCGCAACCCCGACGAGGCGGCGATGCAGATCGCCGAGACCGCGATCCGCGAGGTGGTGGGCAAGAGCAAGATGGACTTCGTGCTCTATGAAGGGCGCGCCGAGATCGCCGACCGGGTGACCAAGCTCATGCAGGAGATCCACGACCGCTATCGCACCGGCATCCTCATCAGCAAGGTGAACCTGCAGAACGCCCAGCCGCCCGAACAGGTGCAGGCCGCCTTCGACGACGCCGTCAAGGCCGGCCAGGACCGCGAACGCCTCAAGAACGAGGGCCAGGCCTACGCCAACGACGTCATTCCCAGGGCCCGCGGTGTGGCGGCACGGCTGCTGCAAGAGGCCGAGGGCTACAGGCAGCGGGTGGTGGCCAATGCCGAGGGTGAGGCCGACCGCTTCAAGAAGATCCTGGTGGAGTACAGCAAGGCCCCGCAGGTGACGCGGGAGCGCCTGTACCAGGAGGCCATGCAACAGGTGCTGTCCAGCACCACCAAGGTCCTGGTCGACGACAAGGGCGGGGCCAACCTGCTCATGCTGCCATTAGACAAGCTTCTCCAAGCCGCTGGCGCCGGCGGGCCCACCGGTACGGTAGAGCAATCAGCACCGATGACGGCCGATAGCGCCGCACCCACAGCCCGAAACGATACTCTGTTCCGCTCCCGCGAGGCCTTCCGCACCCGCGAACGGGAGGAGCGCCCATGAAGAACATCGGCAACATCGTCATCGTCGTCCTCGTCGCGGTCATCCTGGCCTCGCTGTCCCTGTTCACGGTTGATCAACGCCAGGCCGCCCTGGTCTTCCAACTCGGTGAGATCGTCAGCGTGAAGAAGGAGCCGGGGCTTTACTTCAAGATCCCGCTGCTGCAGAACGTGCGTTATTTCGACACCCGCATCCTCACGCTGGACGCTTCGACCCCGGAGCGCTTCATCACCTCCGAGAAGAAGAACGTGCTGGTCGACTACTTCGTGAAATGGCGCATCGTCGACGTGCAGCGCTTCTATGTGAGCTTCAATGGCGACGAGGCGCGCGCCATGAACCGCCTGGCGCAGACGGTCAACGACGGCATGCGCGCCGAGTTCGGCAAACGCACGGTGCACGACGTGGTCTCCGGCGAGCGCGACACCATCATGGAAGTGCTGCGCAAGAATGCCGACGCCGACGCCCGCCGGTTCGGCGTGCAGGTGACCGATGTCCGCATCAAGCGGGTGGACCTGCCCACCGAGGTGAGCGAGGCCGTCTACCGGCGGATGGAGGCCGAGCGCAAAAGGGTGGCCAACGAACTGCGCTCCACGGGTGCCGCCGAGGCGGAAAAGATCCGTGCGGACGCCGACCGCCAGCGCGAGGTCATCATTGCCGAGGCCTATCGTGAGGCCCAGCGCATCAAGGGTGAGGGCGACGCCCGGTCCGCAGCGATCTACGCCGAGGCCTTTGGCCGCAACCCCGAGTTCTACGCCTTCTATCGCAGCATGGAGGCCTATCGCTCGAGCTTCCGCAGCAAGAACGACGTGCTCGTCCTGCAGCCGAACTCGGAATTCTTCCGCTACTTGCGCTCGCCGCGCCCGGCCGGCAAGTAGTCCCCGCCGAGCGACGTGGGTCTGGGTGAACTGCTCGTGCCGGCCTTTGCCCTGATGCTGATCCTCGAGGGCATGCTCCCCTTCGTCTCGCCGGCGACCTGGCGCGAGGCCTTTGCCCGTATGATCCGGCTCAAGGACGGCCAGATCCGCTTCATCGGCCTCGTCTCGATGCTGATCGGTCTCCTGCTGCTCGCGCTGACGCGATGAACCACGCCTGGTTGTTGCCCGAATACATCGAGGACATCCTGCCGCCCTACGCGCAGCAGGTCGAGGCACTGCGCCGACGCTTGTTGGATCTTTTCACCGGCTGGGGCTATGAGCTGGTCTGCCCACCCCTGATCGAGTATCTCGATTCCTTGCTGACCGGCAAGGCCCAGGATCTGGACCTCAAGACCTTCAAGGTCGTGGATGTCCTGTCCGGGCGACTGCTGGGCGTGCGGGCGGACATCACGCCGCAGGTGGCGCGTATCGATGCCCATCTGCTGAACCGTAAGGGTCCGACCCGGCTATGCTATGCCGGGGCCGTGCTCCACACCCGACCGGCGGCGCTCACCCACTCGCGGGAGCTGCTTCAGGTCGGCGCCGAGCTGTTCGGTCACCCCGGTGTGGAGGCCGACCGCGAGGTGCTCGAACTCCTGCTCGCCGCCCTGCGCGAGACAGGCCTGGGCGACATCCGGGTCAGCCTGGGCCATGTCGGCATCTTCGACGCGCTGGCCACCGTGGCCGGGGTTGCAGAGGCGGACCGGCAGGCGTTGTTCCAGGCCCTGCAGGCCAAGGACATGCCGGCGTTGCAGGGGCTTTGCCGCTGCCTGACGCCCGATGTCGCCAATGCGCTGATGCGCCTGCCGGAGCTTTACGGTGACGCCGGGGTCCTGGCGACCGCCCGTCGCGTGCTGCCTGACCTGCCCGACATCGCCCGAGCCCTGGACGAGCTGACCGATCTGGCCACGCTCGAGGCCGGCATAGAGCTCCTGGTGGATCTGGCCGATCTGCGCGGCTATGGTTATCACAACGGCGCGATGTTCACCGCCTATGCCGGCGGACAGGCGCAGGCGATCGCGCTCGGGGGACGCTACGACGGTGCCGGCGCGCTGTTCGGGCGTGCGCGACCGGCAACGGGCTTCAGCCTCGACCTGCGGCGGGTGGTGGGCAGCCTGCCGGTGCCGCCACAGCCGCGCGGCATCCTCGCCCCCCACTCGGCCGACGCCGGTCTCAGGCGCCGGATCGACACACTGCGCGCGGCGGGCGAACGCGTGGTGGTGGAGCTACCCGGGCAGGAGACCCATCGCGCCGAATCGGGCTGTGATCGTATGCTGGTCCTCGAGTCGGGCGAATGGCAGATCCGGCCGCTCGTCTGAGGGCGCGCTTCTTTCGTTCAGGGAAATCAAGGGGTAGACATGAAAAACGTGGTGGTCATCGGGACCCAGTGGGGCGACGAGGGCAAGGGCAAGATCGTCGACTGGCTGACAGACCGCGCCCAAGGCGTGGTGCGCTTCCAAGGCGGGCACAACGCCGGGCACACCCTGGTCATTGGCGGTAAGAAGACGGTGCTGCACCTGATCCCCTCGGGCATCCTGCGCGAGAACGTGCGCTGTTACATCGGCAACGGCGTGGTCGTCTCGCCCCAGGCCCTGGTCGAAGAGGTCAACATGCTCGAAGGCAATTGCGTAGAGGTGGTCGGCCGACTGACGATCTCCGAGGCCTGTCCGCTCATCCTGCCGCACCACGTGGCGCTCGATCACGCGCGCGAGGCGGCCAAGGGGGCGGGCAAGATCGGCACCACCGGACGCGGCATCGGCCCCGCCTATGAGGATAAGGTCGCACGTCGCGCCATCCGCATGCAGGACCTCTTTCACCGCGAGCGCTTCGCCGCGAAGCTCGGCGAGGTGCTGGACTACCATAACTACGTGCTCAAACACTATTTCCAGTGGGAAACGGTCGACTTCCACAAGACCCTGGACGAGACCCTGGCGCTGGCGGAGAAGATCAAGCCCATGGTCGGCGACGTGCCGCGCCTGCTCTATGAAGCCAACCGCCGTGGCGAGAACCTGCTGTTCGAAGGGGCGCAGGGCACACTGCTCGACATCGACCACGGCACCTACCCGTACGTGACCTCCTCCAACTGCACCGCCGGCGGCGCCGCAACCGGGAGCGGCATGGGGCCTGCCACCCTGCACTACGTGCTGGGGATCACCAAGGCCTACACCACACGCGTGGGCTCTGGACCCTTCCCGACCGAACTCTTCGACGAAACCGGGCGCCATCTCGCCGAGCGGGGACACGAATTCGGCGCCACCACCGGGCGTCCGCGCCGCTGTGGCTGGTTCGACGCCGCGGCGCTCAAGCGCTCCATTCAGATCAATGGGGTGTCCGGGCTGTGTGTCACCAAGCTCGACGTCCTGGATGGCATGGAGACGGTGCGCATCTGCACGGGCTACCGGCTCGACGGTCAGTTTTGCGACATCCTACCGGTGGGGGCCGAGCTGCTGGCCGACTGCGAGCCGGTCTACGAGGACATGCCGGGCTGGAAGGAGAGCACCGTGGGCGTGCGTCACTACGACGACCTACCGCAGGCCGCGCGCAACTACCTGGCCCGCCTGGAGCAGCTGTGCGAGGTACCGATCGACATCGTCTCCACCGGTCCCGACCGGGAGGAGACCATCGTCCGGCGGCATCCATACGACTGATCGGAGGCGGTAGGAGCGACGAGCGTCGCGACTGGCGTCGCTCCTACCGGTCGTTGCCAGAGCGGGTCAGGACCAGCAGCCGGTAGAGCCAGGCATACTGGTTGGCGCTCGCCTCCCAGCTGAAGTCCTTCTGCATGCCGGCCAGCATCATGCGCCGCCAGGCTGGCTTGTCCTGGAACACCGTCAGGGACCGCTGGATCGCCCCCCAGAGGCCCTCGGGCGAGGCCTCGGTGAAGACGAAGCCGGTCACGCCGTCCTCGACGGTGTCCTTGAGCCCGCCGGTGGCGAAGACCACGGGGATAGTCCCGTAGCGCTGGCTGTACATCTGGTTGAGGCCACACGGCTCGAAGCGTGATGGCATCAGGAAGACGTCGGCCCCCGCCTCGATGCGGTGCGACAGCCCCTCGTCGTAGCCGATTATGCTCGCCACCCGGCCTGGGTGGTGTGCAGCGATGTCGTGACAGGCCTGTTCCAGATGGGCCTCGCCCTTGCCCAGGATCACCAGCTGCGCCCCTGCGGCCACCAGGCGGTCGGCGATGGCGGCCACCCAGTCGATGCCCTTCTGGTAGGTCAGGCGGGAGATCACCCCGAACAGGGGGGTCTCGGGCTGAATCTCCAGGTTGAGGTCCTGCTGCAGGGCCAGCTTGCAGCGCCGCTTGCCAGCCAGGGCACGGCTGGTGTACTCGCAGGGCAGGTGCAGGTCGCTGGAGGGATTCCAGTCCGCCATGTCGATACCATTGAGGATGCCGGTGAGCCGATCCCGGCGGCTCGCCAGCAGGCCCTCCATGCCCATGCCCAGGGGGCTTTGCTGGATCTCGCGGGCGTAGCTGGGGCTCACCGTGCTGATCCAGTCGGCGTAATAGAGCCCCGCCTTGAGGAAAGAGAAGTTGCCGTAGTACTCCACCCCCTCCACCTGGAAGCTCGCGGCCGGCAGGCCCAGCGGGACCACCAGGTCGGGGGGGAAGATGCCCTGATAGGCCAGATTGTGGATGGTCATCAGGCTGGGGGCGCCGCCGCCGGCGAAATGCAGATAGGCCGGTGCCAGGCCGGTCTGCCAATCGTTGCAGTGCAGGACATCCGGCCGCCAGGCCAAGGGGTTGTCAGGGGCGGAGATCAGGGCGGCGATGCGGGAGAGCAGGGCGAAGCGCCAGGCGTTGTCGGGGTAGTCGCGGCCGCTCGCGTCCTGGTAGGGGCCGCCATCGCGCTGGTAATGCCAGGGGTAGTCGATGACATAGACCGGCACGCCGGTGTCGGGCATCTGCCCCTCCAGCAGCCGCACCTCCCCATAGCCCGGCAGGTCATTGAGCCGCAGCCGTTCCTGCGCGTTTTCCACACCGGCGATCACCGGATGGTAGCCCGGCAGCAGCAGGCGGCAGTCCAAACCGATCTCACGCAGGGCGGCGGGCAGGGCGCTCGAGACGTCCGCGAGTCCGCCGGTCTTCACCAGCGGGCGGGCCTCCGGGGTGGCGAATAGGACCTTCATGGTGGGTATGCGCTTGCGGGGGTCAGGCGAGGTCGGCAGGACGGTCGGGTTCTGACGTCTTCGCCAGGGTTTTGTACAGTATGCCTTATACCACCGAATCACGACAGCACGCCGCTCGCCGGCAGCCCTGGTCTCAGGACAAAAAAAGAGACGCCGCAGCGTCTCTTGGGTTAGCGGTGAGATGCCGGGGGCGTTCCCCGGCAGGCCGCTCAGGGTTTCAGATAGACGTAACCCTCTTTGGACTGCAGCCGGCCGATCTCTGCCACGCCGGAGGGCACCACGGTCGCGTCCATGATCACCGCCTTCTCGTCCAGTTTGCGCCCCATCAAGGTGTTTCGGCAGACGCGGAACTCCACCCCTTTGTCCTTCAGGCCGGCGACCTGGGGCTGGTAGGGCTCGCCCTTTTCGTCCTTGGCGTCGTTGAGCAGGAAATCGATGCCCTTGCCATGGGTCACCACGACGATCTTGGCATCGGGGTTGGCGTTGATGTGGTTTTGCACGTTACGCATGGCCACGCGGGCGACGGCCGAGTCGTTGATGTGATAGACCACCTTTTCCTGCTTGCTGTCGGCAGTCGGACCGGCCGTGGCGCAGCCGGTGAGTCCGAGAACCAGGGCGGTGGCGATTATTGCATTGCGGATCATGTCGTCCCTCCAGTGAAGATCAGTGGTCAAAAAAGCATTGCAAGCGTCGCCGGTTAGTCTGCGACTGTCATAGAGACGCAACAGCGGCGCAATTTATTCCATGGGTGATTGGGCCCATTGACCCCGGCGGCGAATGGAATAATCCTGAGGCCTGCACCGTCTCAGCAAGAGACGTGAAACAGACCGATGGAGGAGAACACGCGTGCCCCCAGCCTTGTCCGCACTCTGGCCCAGCCGGCTCCGCCGTGAGGTCGAGACCCTGCGCCCGCGGCTGTACCGCATGGCCTATGCCTGGTGTCACGATGCCCATCTTGCCGAGGACCTCACACAGGAGACCATCACCAAGGCCCTGGCCCGCTGTGGCCAGCTGCGCGAGGTCGAGTCTGCACCGGCCTGGTTGTTTGCCATCCTCAACAACTGCTGGCGCGACCATCTTCGGGCGCGGCGTGAGCTGAGCGACATCGACGAGCTCGATGACGTGGTTTTCGATGCTCAGCCGGGTCCGGAGGTGCTTTATGAGTCGCGCCAGACTACCGACCGCGTGCGCGAGGCCATCGCCAGCCTGCCCATCGCCCAGCGTCAGGTCATCACTCTGGTGGATCTGGAGGAATACAGCTACGCCGAGGTGGCGCGCATCCTGGAGGTGCCCGTGGGCACGGTCATGAGCCGCCTGTCGCGCGCGCGCCAGGCGCTCAAGGAACGGCTCGTGGCGCAGGCGTCCGGCGGCCGGCGCACGCAACTGCGGAGGGTCAAATGAGCGAACGCCTGTCGCACGAGCTCCTCTGCGCCTACCTCGATGGGGAGCTGACCCCGACCGAGCGTGAGCGTGTGCTGCGGCTGATGGAGCAGGATCCCGCGGTCAAGGCGGCGGTCTGTGAGCTGCGCACGCTCAAGGAGATGGTTCGCACCAGCTACCCGCTCAGGCAGCCCCCAGCACACGCCGGTCTGCGGTTGCGCCACTGGGGCGGGCTGCGCCAAGCCCTGGCCGCCGGCCTGATCCTCGCCTGTGGCCTGGGGCTTGGCTGGATCGCCAACGAACAATTCCACCGGCTGCCAGGATTGCAGCGGATCGAGGGCCTGCCGGCCGGTTTGCAGCCCGTGTCGCTCAACCGACGGGCAGACCCCGACAAACTGGTGATGCACGTCGACAGCGGCGATCGCGCCGTCATCGATCGCGCCCTGACCCTGGCCGAGTCCCTGGCAGCGCAGAACCGCGGCCGCCGCCAGGTGGAGATCGTGGTGCACAGCGCCGGTCTGGACATGCTGCGAGCGGACG
>JBKBRS010000324.1:0-732 GCA_046292095.1 Thiobacillaceae bacterium | reverse complement strand
TTGGCAAGGCGCAGGCGCAAGTCAACGACGCCACCGCGAAGATGGCCGAGGCCTACAAGGGGCTGACCGCGCAGGTCGAGGCCAGCCTCGCCCAGCAGGTGCAGGCGGTGAAGAACCGCTACGACCAGGAGAAGGCGGCGCTCGACCGCACCCAGCAGTCCGAAACCGCCAAGATCACCCAGTCCACGCAGCTGCTCACCGAGGCGCTGACGCAGCAGGCGACCCTGCGCCGTCAGGCCACGACCGAGACGCTCGGCCTGATCGATCAGGAAACGCAGGCGCGCAAGGACGCCGCCGCCCGGCAAGGCCAGACCGAGGACGAGCGCCGTGCCAACGTGCAGCGGGTCGAGAACGACATTCTCGCCACCAAGCGCCAGACGCTCGCGCAGGCGCTCTCCGAGTACCGCCAGCACATCGACGCCCTCAACGCCGAAGCCAACCGGCATCTGGCGGAGGTGCAGCGCATCGAGGAAGCCAAGCGTCAGTTGTCGATGTCCACGGAGGAGCGCATCCGCGACATCCGCCGTCAGGGCATGACGGAGTTCGAGGCGACCGAAGACCGCAAGCGCCAGATCGCTGAGTACCAGGAGAAGGCGCGCGAGGCGCTGGCCAACGGTGAGTTGGAGCTTGCACGCCAGCTGGCCCAGAAGGCGATGGATCTGGCCGCGCAGGTGGCGAGCAGTCAGACCAGCGAGGCCAAGCGTGCCGAGGAGGCGCGCAAGCAGTCCGAGC
>JBKBRS010000323.1:0-732 GCA_046292095.1 Thiobacillaceae bacterium | reverse complement strand
GGGCACCGCCTATTTCGAGCTCGCCCCGGATTGGCTGGCGGAGATCCTGTCGCCCGCCACCGCCCGCGTCGACCGCACCGAGAAGCTGCCGCTGTACGCACGCTGGGGGGTCAAGCACGTCTGGCTGGTGGACCCGGACCTACGCACCCTGGAGGCTTACGAGAACCAGGCCGGCCGCTGGGTCCTACTAGCGGCGCTGAAGGAGGACGACGCGGTGCAGCTGCCGCCCTTCGACGCCGTGGCCTTCTCGCTGGCAGGGTTGTGGGCGGACTGAGGCGGAGGCGATGAGCATGGGTTTGGCAGTGCCACGCCCGGCGCGTTACGAAGACCTCTTCGACCTGCCGGAGCACCTGGTGGGCGAGATCCTCAACGGCCGCCTCATCACCCACCCGCGCCCGGCGCCCAGGCATGCGCTGGCCTATTCCAACCTGGGTGACGAGCTCGTCGGTCCCTTCCACAAAGGCCGCGGCGGCCCTGGTGGCTGGTGGATCCTGGACGAGCCGGAGATCCACATCGGCGGCGACATCCTGGTGCCGGACCTGGCTGGCTGGCGTCGGGAGCGGCTGCCCAAGTTCCCCGAGACCGCCTATTTCGAGCTCGCCCCGGATTGGCTGGCGGAGATCCTGTCGCCCGCCACCGCCCGCGTCGACCGCACCGAGAAGCTGCCGCTGTACGCACGCTGGGGGGTCAAGCACGTCTGGCTGGTGGACCCGGACCTACGCACCCTGGAGG
>JBKBRS010000322.1:0-734 GCA_046292095.1 Thiobacillaceae bacterium | reverse complement strand
CTGGGCTGCAGCTCATCTGTTACCGCGACGATGGCTTGCACGACGCCGTCATGGTCGCCGAAGGCAGCCAAAACGTTCATGCGCTTCATGCCGGCCGCTAGCCGCTCGGCGACGCCGAGCCCGTGGGCGGCGACCAGGCGGTCCATCTCGTCCACCTTGGCGAGCGCGCCCGGTCCGATGCCGGCCCGCATCTCACCAAACACCAAGCCGTCCAAGGCCCAGAACCGGTCCTCCGGATCAACGTCTTCCGACCCTGCCGCCTGTTCCAGGTAGGCCCGGATCTCCGGCCAGACCCCCATTTCGTGGAAGAGCTCGTCCGTCGCGAACTCCACCAGGGGCTTGATCTCGCCGTCCTCGGTGAGCAGCCGCAGATAGAGCGCAAGGCGCGTCAGGTCCCTCCGCTCCATCAGCGACACGAACAGCGCCTCCCGAAGAGCGCGCCGCACGGCCTGCTTGCGCTCGGCGCCCATCTCCGCGAGCCGCGCCAGCCCCACCAAGCGCACTGCGTCGTGAATCTTTAGCCGGTCGCCGCCGAAGGCTTCCGACAGCCCGGCCTGGTGCACGCGACGCAACGCCAGCGCCGCCTCGTCGGCCGCCACCACCCCAGCCTGCACGAGCACGGCCAGCGCCTCCTCGCGGCCGAGCGGGAGGTCGGCCATGCTGAGCGCGGCCAAGGCCGCCAGCGCAGGCGCGGGCAGGGCGTCGACGGCCCGCGCCAGGATCAGCTCCTGCGC
>JBKBRS010000321.1:0-737 GCA_046292095.1 Thiobacillaceae bacterium | reverse complement strand
GCGCATCGCCCTGCTGCACGAATTCCACGGCGCGGGCCGACTCGACCTCGATTTCACCCAACTCAAGCAGCAGGCGGCAGCCATCGACAGCCACAAGCGCCTGCGCTGGCAGGACTGGACGCGGTATTCCTCCCGCCAGCAAAAGAAGATGGACTTGGGCGGCGTCGTCGGCGAGTGGCGGCTCGTCGGCGATCTTTCCCCCTTCGCGCCCTTCCTGCATCTGGGCCAATGGCTACACGTCGGCAAGGAGGCAACCTTCGGGCTGGGCGGATACCGTTTGACAGGTCACGCATGATGCCGCTGCCGACTGGCAACGTTTGCATCCCAATCGGGCGCAGGCCCTGGGCATCCGGTCATGCGCGCGCCAAAGGGCCGATGGCGTTCACAAAGAAAGCAGCGTGACCTGAGACCTCGGCGATTCATCTGCATCCTAACCGGGTAGGACATGGCCAATGTTGCGCTGCAATAGGCGGTGACGAAAGCCGAAGATCGCATCCTGATCATAAGCCGCAGGGTCGCAGGCGCCACACGATGGAGTGACAGATGCGCCGCTTGCAGCACGAACCGACCGACACCCCCGGTAGATACTGTGATCGCCGTCAAGCGCCTGGTTCGGCCCGCAAGCGGACCTCCTACCACGCGAACCGGCAGACCACCCCGGGTAGATACTGTGATCGCCGTCAAGCGCAACCCAGCTCCAACCCATGCTTGCGGGGATCGAAAGGAAGCCAAGACTT
>JBKBRS010000320.1:0-739 GCA_046292095.1 Thiobacillaceae bacterium | reverse complement strand
CGCTCGACGAGGCTGATCGCGTACGGTGCCGCGGCCGAGGCCTCTTTCGGGATCACGACGGCCACCGCGTCGCCGAGGCCGTCGGTGTACTTGGCTTTCAGGCCGTCGTTCTCGTACGAGATCCAGATCGGGATCTCGCCCTTGACGAACTGCGCGTACGGCGTCGTGCCGAGCACGCGCAGCACGTTGCCCGCCTGGTGCAGCCGCCCGAGGTAGTCCAGCCCGGGCTTGACGTTGTTCATGTCGCCGCCGTTGCCGAAGTTGGCCGCGAACGTCAGCACCTGGCCGACGCCGGTCGATCGCGGGTCGAGGTAGACGATGGTGTTGCGGTACTCGGGCTTGAGCAGGTCGGCCCACGACTGCGGCACGTTCCTGACCAGCTTGGTGTTGACGACGAAAGCGATCGTCAGCGAGTGGATCGTGAACCAGCGCCCCTCGGGGTGGCGGAACACCTCGGGCAGCTTGTCGAAGTTGACCGGCTTGAACGGCGCGACCAGCCCCTTGTCGGCGGCGTCGACCGCCGAGGCGGCGAAGTAGTACGCCGTGTCGGCCTGCGGACGGTTGCGTGCCTTGTCGAGCGCGACGACGGTGGCCGCCGAGCCGAGGTCGTTGTAGACGATCTCGACGTCGGGGTAGCGGTTCTTGAAGGCGCGGAACTGCGCGGCCCAGTTGGCCCAGGTCGGGCCGGTGTCGAAGCTGACCACCATGCCTTCCTTGCGCGCGGCCTCGTACAGCGCGC
>JBKBRS010000319.1:0-758 GCA_046292095.1 Thiobacillaceae bacterium | reverse complement strand
TTCCGATCTCTGGTTCATCCCCGCATACGGGGGGAACGCGTTGCGCCAGTCGTGAATTTCGATGCTCCTGCCCGGTTCATCCCCGCATACGCGGGGAACGCTCGACGACATGAACCGGGAGAAGCTGGAGCGGCGGTTCATCCCCGCATACGCGGGGAACGCTGTTTAAGCGGTCCGCGATTTTGCGCACGACGCGGTTCATCCCCGCATACGCGGGGAACGCACCCTCTTGCATCCCAAACCTGCGCTCGTAGTACGGTTCATCCCCGCATACGCGGGGAACGCCGTCATTGTCTGCCCGAGCACTGCTTTTGATACGGTTCATCCCCGCATACGCGGGGAACGCCTTGTTGTTGGTGTTGGCAAGCACCTGCCGCGCCGGTTCATCCCCGCATACGCGGGGAACGCGCCTCCATGACACCGGCGATGGTCGCGGACATCGGTTCATCCCCGCATACGCGGGGAACGCTCCAACGCGCCCGAACTCGAACTCACCCGAGTCGGTTCATCCCCGCATACGCGGGGAACGCTGCCGCTGGATACCAACGCCGTCACCATCGAGCGGTTCATCCCCGCATACGCGGGGAACGCCTCAAGTACGCGGCGCCGTCCGAGTACGGGCGCTGGTTCATCCCCGCATACGCGGGGAACGCTCCAAGCTCACCCCCAGCGCTTCCGCGATTGCCGGTTCATCCCCGCATACGCGGGGAACGCTTTGGCCCTTGGTTTTCGCCTCGGCCCCAAGACGGTTCATCCCC
>JBKBRS010000318.1:0-766 GCA_046292095.1 Thiobacillaceae bacterium | reverse complement strand
CACCTTCGACGACTCCGGCTCCATGGCCTGGGCGGCCGTGCCGGACAGCATCGCCCAGTGGGGCGATGACAACACCGCCGTCAAGAACAGCCGTCGCTGGAAGTCGGCGAATTTCAACCCGCTCTACTACAACCCCAACGTCACCTACACGCCGCCGGTCGATGCCAATGGCAACGCGCTCACCACCAGCTTCACCGCCGCCTGGCGCAACGGTTTCGATACCAGTCGCGGCAGCGTCGATTTGTCCAGCGGTTACCGGCCCATGGACGTTTACAGGCCGAATAGCGATTGCAGCAGTACCAGTAACACGACCTGCCACTACGTGAATCACCCCGCGGCGGACTTCGCCAATACCACCGCCAACACCGCGGCCTACTACTATGTCTTCGACCACAGCCTGACCAACTGTGACGGCACCCGGAATGACGACGACTGCTACCGCCGTGTCGTCGTGAGCGACACCTCCGGGCCCGGTGGCACGGACGAGCGGCAGAATTTCGCCAACTGGTATTCCTTCTACCGCACGCGCAACCTGATGACCGTCACCGCCGCCGCGCGTGCCTTTGCCAGCGTCGGCGGCAACGTGCGGCTGGCATGGCAAGCCCTGAGCGCCTGCAACAGCTTCGGCACCAGTTGCCAGGGATGGAACAGCGGGACGTCCTATGACAACCGCATCCGCACCTTTCAGGGCACCCATCGCAGCAACTTCTACAACTGGCTGTTCCGTCTGCCCGCTGATGGATGGACCCCCCTTCGCAGTGCCCTG
>JBKBRS010000317.1:0-770 GCA_046292095.1 Thiobacillaceae bacterium | reverse complement strand
CGAAGCCAAGACCGAGCAAGGCCGCGAGCCACCCTCGAAGCAATTTTTCCGGCGCATCTTCAAGCAATAATTGCGCCAGCGCTCTTTAACAAAGCGATTTATACTTGTGGCGCCATAAGTTAGTGGCAAGAGCCTCCCCCGCGCACGCGGGGGAGGCCTGAAATACGACGGGTATTATATTTTCTGCGGCAAGCCTCCCCCCCCCACCCGGGGGAGGCCTCTCAGGCGCGCGCCGCCCCAGCGCGAGACGCCGGCCTCCCCCGCGCACGCGGGGGAGGCCTCCTAGTTGACTTGCGGGAACAAGCGGAGAAAAAGCCTCCCCCGCGCACGCGGGGGAGGCCTTGCTGTCGTTGCCGAAAGGTGGATGTTTCGCGGGCCTCCCCCGCGCACGCGGGGGAGGCCTCCGCCCGCAGATTGCGCCATGGCCGCGACGGGAGCCTCCCCCGCGCACGCGGGGGAGGCCTGCCCCAGCAAGGCCATTTTTAGGCCCATAGAGCGCCTCCCCCGCGCACGCGGGGGAGGCCTCATAGCCATGCGAAAAATAAGATGGGCGAACCGGCCTCCCCCGCGCACGCGGGGGAGGCCTTCGTTAATCGAGTTTGCGGCGATACCGGAATTCGCCTCCCCCGCGCACGCGGGGGAGGCCTCGCACCTCAAGAGACGGCGACTGCCAGGCCTGCGCCTCCCCCGCGCACGCGGGGATCGACCCGATACTCGTCAGGTTTTCCGATCCGACTATCCGCCTCCCCCGCGCACGCGGGGATCGACCC
>JBKBRS010000316.1:0-773 GCA_046292095.1 Thiobacillaceae bacterium | reverse complement strand
AAGTCATGCAGAGCTTCCCTAATGATTCAGACCTCTTGCCGGATCGAACTGACCACCTAAGCCGCTGCGGTAGGAGGCCCGCTTGCGGGCCGAAGCCTGGGTCGAATCCAGACGGTGCGTGGCATGCAGCCTGTGGTACGCGCCGCAAGCGGCGCCTACCATTCCCTACAGTCGAGATAAGAGGCCCGCTTGCGGGCCGAACCCGAGGTGCTGGCCAGTCGGGACGAGTCCGGTTAAGGTTCGAGGTAAAACCACCCAATCGTTTTGCGACCTCTCGTCACACGCCTTCCGCCCCACGTTGCCCCCTCTCGCCTCGGCTTTCGGGGTAAGGGACGAACGGGACGATCGAGGTCGGTTAGTCATGCGCCCATCGTCTTGCCTGAAGTTTCAGCACCTTGGCAGTCCCACTCACCTTCTGCTTCGCGGCGACATGCTGCAACGCCTGGTTGAACTCTCCTTGCAACCGCCTCATCCGTTCGGGGCCATCCGGCTGGTGATAGCACACCTCAAAAGGGGCCGGGTCGCTCAGTGCACTGCGCTGGCTGGGCTGGAAACGCCGCCAAGCGATCTCCACCCAGCTTTTGTATTGGCTATCGATAAAGATGAACTCTTCGGCATCCAGGATCGCCAAGACCTGCATACTGCGTATGGGCACGAAGACGACCCCTGTCTCACTCCAGGCGAGGAGACGATGAGCTAGTTGTATGATCCCGTATGATCATATAATCCCCTGCCGCCGTGGATACCTGCTGGCGCGCAGCATCCTGCAAGAG
>JBKBRS010000029.1:3822-16906 GCA_046292095.1 Thiobacillaceae bacterium | reverse complement strand
GTGGCATCCAGGTAGAACCAGTCCTCCAGCAGCTCGGCCTGGGCCTGCCCCCGCAGATTGTGGCGGATGCGACTGCGGTCGGTGTCTTCGGCGTAGAGATAGCCCGTCAGGCTGTAGTCCGCATCCACCTTGAGCCTGCGCCCCTCACGTCGCACCGAGAGGCCCGGGCTCAGCTCGGTGATCCAGTCGCTGTGCTCCAGCCCCTTCGGTCGCAAGTAGACGTTGTCGGAGTAACGCTCCGCCAGGCTGAGCCGCGGGGTCCACTGCCAGTCCCTGGCCCCGGCCGCCGCCGGCAGCAGCATGGACAGGGCAAGAAGGAGGAGGGTTGGACGCCGCAACCGTCTACCGGCCGTACTCGCCATAGCCGTATCCATAGCCGTAGCCGTATCCATAGCCATAGTAGTCGCCATGGAGGCTGCGGGAGGGTGCCTTGTTGAGGACGAGGCCGATGTGTTCGCAGCCAAAGAGGTGCGTGAGGGCGTCCTTCACCGCCTCCTGCGGCGTACGCTCGGCCTCGACCACGAAGACGATCTGGCCCATGTAGCTCGCCAGCACCGTCGCCTCGCTGGTCGCCAGCAGGGGCGGCGAATCGAACAGGATGATACGATCCGGATAGCGGTTGGCGATGTCCTGGACGAAGGCCTTCATGGCGGAGCTCGCCAAAAGCTCGTTGGCATGGGCGATGGAGGGTCCCGCTGGCAGGACGGTGAGCTTGGCGATGTCGGTCTTGATCAGGACGTCGGACAGCGGCAGCCGCGGGTTGCGCAGCACATCGATCAGCCCCTCTTTCGCCTCGATGCCCAGGTAGCGGGGGATGGCCGATTTGGCCACGTCGGCATCGACCAGCAACACGGTGTGCTCCATCTCGGTGGCCATACTGATGGCCAGGTTGATGGCGGTGAAGGACTTGCCCTCGCCGGGCAGGCTGCTGGTGACCATGATCAGGTTGCCGCGCGGCACGCGCGGTGTGTCGCCGTGGCCGAAGGCCCGCGCGAGCAACGGCCGCTTGATCAGGCGAAACTCCTCGGCGATCTTGTCGCGGCCGGCGTCGGGCGTGACCATGCCCATGGCCTTGAGGCGCGCGATGTCGATCGAGACCTGACGCGAGGTCCCGCCCCAGACTGTGCTGGGCCCCTCCTCGTCCATGGGACCGGTCCTGCGGGCTGGTCTCGCAGGGGTCTCGTCAAAGGAGGCGGCCGCCCGTTCGATCGACTCCTCGATCAGCGCCCGCTCGCGCTGCGAGTCCTCGCCGGTAAGCGGTCCTTGCACCGGCGGCGTCTGATAGTGGGCACCCAGCTTGCCCGCGGCCTTTTCGATGATGCTCATGGACGTTCTCCTTCGATCGTCAGGCCGCGGGGGACAGGACCAGGTAGTAGGTCATCAACACGCCATAGGCCATGACCAGCAGGCCCGCACCGAGGGCATAGCTGAGATTGAGCCGCCGCTGGCGCTGCCGATAGGCGCTGGTCTCGACCCGCGTCACCACGCCAAGCGGCTGCAACGACGACGACGCCGGCGAGACGGCCACGCACATCCGGTCTCGACCCGCGTCACCACGCCAAGCGGCTGCAACCCCGTCAGCTCCCTCAGCTGGCGGCGGGTGTCCACCGTCGGGCGCAGCTGCACGAGCAGGAAGGCCAGGGCGATGCCGGCGCCCAGCCCGCCCAGCGGGGTGACCGAGATCAGCAAGGGACGGTTGGGCCAGGCCGGCTTTGTGTCCACGCGCGGCGGGTCGATCACGCGGAACTCCACGGTATCGGTCTTGGCCTCGACCTCGCCGGTCATCACGGCCGACTCACGCCGCGCCAGCAAGGCAGTGTAGTTGCTCTTGTAGATGTCGTAGTCGCGCATGAGCTGGGCCAGCTCGTTTTCGAGCTGTGGCAGCAGGTCCACCTTGCGCAGGAGTTCGGCGCGCTGTTGTTCGAGCTGTCGCACCCGGGCGCGCAGGGAGGCCACCGAGGCGTCGGCCTCGGCGATGGCGATCGACAGCTGCTGATAGACGGGGTTCTGCGCCTTGGCCGCCACCGGGTTTTCCTTCGCCCGGGCGGCTTCAGCCGCGCGGGCGGCCTCCTCCTCCTTGGCCTTCTGCTCCTGCAGGCTGGCGATCAGACCCTTGACGCGCTGGATCTCCGGGTGCAGGTCGGTGAAGCGCAGCCGCAGGTTGTCGAGCTGGGTCTGCAGGGCATTGATGCGGTTGTCGATCAGACTGTTGCCGACCGTCGCTACCGGCGGCGGCAGCAGGGGCGCGGAGATCGTCTCCTCCTGCTCGGCCAGCTGCTGCTCCAGCTGCTTCTTGCGGTTGACCGCCTCCTCGAGCTGCAGTCGCGTCTCGCGCAGGCTCTGGTCGAGCGCCTCGACGCGGGCGAAAAAGCCACCGCCCTGGCCGGGCATCTGGCCGACGTTGCGGCGCTTGAACTCCTCGATCTGCTTCTCCTTCTCCAGCAACCGGGCCTCGTAAGACTTGATCTGGTCATCGAGGAATTTCTGGGTGTTGGTGAGGTCGCGGCGGGTGCTGCCGAGGCTCTGTTCGGTGAAGATGGTGAGCAGCGCCTGCACCACCCGCTTGGCAAGGTCTGGATTGGCATGCACGAAACCGATGGTGTAAAGATTCTCGCGAGTCGTACCCTCCAGCTGGATCCGTTTGGCAAGATCGGCGTAGAGGGCCTCCAGGGCCTTGGGGTCCTTGGCGCGCAGGTCCAGGTCGGTCATGCGCGCCACCTTCTCCAGGTTGGGGCGGCTGACCAGTGTGCGGGTCATCATCGCCACCTGCTGCTCGAAGTTGGGCTGGATGGCCAGCCCCTGCAGCAGGGGCTTGAGCAGGGACTGGGTGTCGACGTAGACCCTGGCCTGCGCCCGGTATTCGTTCTGTAGAAGGTAGATCCACACCCAGCCGACGATACACACCAGCCAGGTCACCCCCAACACCAGCCAGCGCCGCCGCCATACCCCCCCTGGCGATCCCCAACAACTGCGCGATCTGTTCGTTCATAGATATTCCGGTCGGTTTCCCTGAGGGACCGCAGTTGGTCAGGCGATGGGCTTAGAACCAGCTCTCCGGGATGATCAGCACGTCGCCCGGCATCATCTCGACGTTGGCGGAGATGTCACCGGCCTTGAGCAGGTCCTCCAGGCGCACAGCGAATTGTTGCGGCTTGCCATCGACTACGCGAAGGATGCTGGCCTTGTTGCCGGCGGCGAAATCGGTGATGCCGCCCACGCTGATCATGACGTCGATGAGAGACATGTTCTCCCGATAGGTCAGCGTCTGCGGCTTGGCCGCCTCACCCAGTACACGGATCTGCTGGCTGTACGGGCCGGTGCCACCGGCGACGATCACCGTGACGATCGGATCCTGGATGTAGCGGGCCAGGTTCTTCTCGATCTCGCGCGCCAGCTGGGTCGGCGTCTTGCCGCTGGCGGGCAGATCCTCGATCAGGTTCATCGTCAACTTGCCGTCGGGGCGGATGGGGAAGGAACCCGACACCTCCGGGTTGCCCCAGACGAAGACGTTGACCGTGTCGCCGGGGCCGAGCAGATAGGTCCAGTCGAAGCCGCCCGGGGCCTTGGCGGGGGCGGGCGGGTAGAGGGGCTGGGTGGAGCAGCCAACCAGCAAGGCAAGCAACGCAGGCAGAACGAGACTCTTCATGGTGACCCCTTTTGGTTCTGACACAGCCGTAGCGATTATGCTACAAGCCTTTTTCACAACAGGTATAGGACTAGCAAACGCCGGGCCAACACAGGCCCCGGTCCATGACCCGCACGGTTCGGTGCGGTGTCCCTGGTGGTACACTGTCCGCACGCAGATATCGACCGCAACCCCCATGCCCTTTAACTCCCTGACCGAACTGGCCGCCGCCGTGCGCGAATTCGGCCGCGAGCGGGATTGGCACCTCTACCACACGCCGAAGAACCTCGCCGCCGCCCTGGTGGTCGAAGCGGCCGAGCTGCTGGAACCCTTCCAGTGGCTCACCCCAGAAGAGAGCCAGAACCTGCCCGAACACAAACGCACAGCGGTTAAGCAGGAGATGGCCGATGTGCTGATCTACCTCATCAGCCTGGCCAATGTGCTCGAGGTCGACTTGCTGCGGGCGGCGGAGGAAAAATTGGCCCTCAACGCGCGCAAGTACCCCGTGCACAAGGCCAAGGGCTCGTGCGCCAAATACGACGAACTATGAGCTATTACCGGCATCACCTGTTTTTTTGCCTCAACGTGCGCGAAGACGGCGGCGCCTGCTGCACCCAGCACAACGCCGAGGCCCTGTTCGAGTATGCCAAGAAAAAGGCCAAGCAGATGGGGCTGCACGGCAAGGGCGGCGACTGCCGTGTCAACCGCGCCGGCTGTTTCGACCGCTGCGCGCAGGGACCGGTCTGCGTGGTCTATCCCGACGCGGTCTGGTACACCTATGTCGATGAGGCCGACATCGACGAGATCCTGGAGTCGCACCTGCGCGACGGCCGCGTGGTCGAGCGTCTGAAACTCGACTAGGTTAAGATGGCCCCCGGCTCACTGCGTTCGCCGCCCCCCGAGGGGGCTCCCAGTACGCTTGGGGCGGCCCGGCGCGTACTGGGATGACGACCGCACCTCAGGCCCCCGTCGGGCTCAGGCCTGCCGGCGGCGAGCGCGTGCTGATTGCGCGCGACGACGGTGGCTTGATCGAGACCCTGGTCGAGACCCCGGGTGCGCCAGCGCGCGGCCTGGCGCTGATCGCCCACCCGCACCCCCTGCACGGCGGCAGCCTCGACAACAAGGTGACGGCCATGCTCGCCCGCGCCGCCCTGGCCTGTGGCCTCATCGCCGTGCGCCCCAACTTCCGCGGGGTGGGGGCAAGCACGGGGACGTTCGACCAGGGCATCGGCGAGACCGAGGACTTGCTCAGTGTGGCCCGAGAGATCGGACGGCGCCATCCGGGGCTACCATGGTCGCTCATGGGCTTCTCCTTCGGTGCCTATGTCCAGTATCGGCTCGCCAGTCGCATCGAGGCCGAACGCCTCATCCTGGTCGCGCCTGCCGTGACGATCTACTCGTTCGGGCCGCCGCCCGCGCCGAGCGCCATCATCCATGGCGAGGCGGACGAGCTCATCCCCCTCGTGCCAGTCGAGGCCTATGCCCGCCGGTACGACATCCCGCTCATCATCCTGCCGGCGGCGGGACACTTCTTTCATGGCCAACTCATCGCCCTGCGGGAGACCGTCCGGAGCCTGCTGTGTCCCCCCTCATCCTCAAGGGTCTGACCAAACGCTACGGCGCCACCGCCGTGATCGACGCCCTCTCCCTGGAGATCGCCCCCGGCCGCTGCCACGGGCTGCTCGGACCCAACGGCGCCGGCAAGACCACCACCCTGCGCCTGGCGCTGGGCTTGATCGAGGCGGACGCCGGCGAGATCCGTCTGCTGGGCCATCGGCTCCCGCGCGAGGCCGCCGCGGCCCGCCAGCGCGTCGGTGTGGTGCCGCAGGCCGACAGCCTGGACCCGGACTTCAGCGTGCGCGAGAACCTGCTCGCCTACGGCCGTTACTTCGGCCTGAGCCGCCGCGAGACCGAGGCGCGCATCCCGGCCCTGCTCGACTTCGCCGGGTTGACGGGCAAGGCCGAGGCCAGGGTGCCGACGCTGTCCGGCGGGATGAAACGCCGCCTGACGCTGGCGCGGGCGCTGATCAACGACCCCGAGCTGATCGTGCTGGACGAGCCCACCACGGGGCTCGACCCACAGGCGCGGCACCTGGTCTGGCAGGGTCTGCGCCGGCTGATCCAGCAGGGCAAGACCCTGCTGCTCACCACCCACTTCATGGACGAGGCGGAACGGCTGTGCGACCGCATCAGCATCATCGACCACGGCCGCATCATCGCCGAGGACAGCCCGCGCGCCCTGATCGAGCGACACATCGAGCCGCACGTGGTCGAGGTCTTCGGTGAGGGACTGGCTGACTGGGCGCTTTGCGGCCGCCTATGTCGGCGCTGCGAGCAGGCCGGCGAGACCCTGTTCTGTTACGCCGAGGACCCCAGGGCGGTGATCGACGCCCTCAACGGGCAAGGCGGTCTGCGCTACCTGCACCGCCCCGCCAACCTGGAGGACGTCTTCCTCAAGCTGACCGGCCGCGACCTCAGGGAGTGAGACGTGAGGCGTGAGGCGGAAATAGGGGCCAAGCAAAATGCGGGGAGGGCACCCGCCTCACCCCTCACGCCTCACCCCTCAGCCTGGAAGTGGCTGCCGGTCTGGCAGCGCAATTTCATGGTCTGGCGCAAGCTCGCCGGCCCCTCCATCCTCGGCAATCTCGCCGATCCGCTGCTCTACATGCTGGGCCTGGGCTATGGCCTGGGGCAGTTCCTCGGCGAGGTGCAGGGGGTGCCCTACCTCACCTTCCTGGCGGCGGGCACACTGGCCTACAGCGTCATGAACAGCGCCAGCTTCGAGACGCTCTATTCGGCCTTCTCGCGCATGCACGTGCAGAAGACCTGGGAAGCTATCCTGAACACGCCGCTCACCCTGAACGACGTCCTGCTCGGCGAGCTCTTCTGGGCGACCAGCAAGAGCCTGCTTTCGGGCCTGGCCATCCTGCTGGTGATCTGGGTCCTGGGCCTGTATGCCGATTTCGGTCTGACCCTGTGGCTTGTGCCGGTGATCGTGTTGACCGGGCTGGCCTTCTCGGGCCTGGGCCTGATGGTCAACGCCGTGGCCCCCAACTACGACTTCTTCCTCTATTACTTCACCCTGGTCATCACACCCATGGTGCTGCTCTCGGGCGTGTTCTACCCCACCGAGGCGCTGCCCGCCTGGTTGGGCGCGGCCGCCGACCTCCTGCCGCTTGCCCATGCCATCGCCCTGGCCCGGCCCTTGGTCCTGGGGCAGTGGCCCGAGGCGCCGATCGTGCACGTGCTGGTGCTGCTCGCCTATGCCACGGCCGGTTTTCTCGCCGGCGTGGCGCTCACGCGCCGGCGGCTGCTGCGGTGATCTGCCCGGCGGTCAGGGTACCAGCAGCAGATCACCGTTCAGCCGAGCCCGCAGCCGCTCCAGGGCGTACAGGTCCGCCACACTGTCTGCCGGCAGCACCAGCGCCGCGGCGCGCAAACGGTTGGCAGCGCTCGCCACGGCATCGGGCTGTGCCCCGGCCAGCCGTTCGAGGCGGACGTCGCGCGCATTGCCAGTGGCCCAGCCGACCTGCTGAACCTGGGCCTGGAAGCTCTCGGGATCGGACGCGGCGATCAGCACCACGCAGGGCCGGTCGGTGGCGCGGGCGAGCCGCAGCGCCACGGTGAGCGTCGCGGCTGCCGCCATGCTGCCGTCGAACAGGGTCACCACCGGTCGCGGCCCCGTGCGCACGCGCACGGTCCGCCGCACGAACAGGACCACGTCGGGGGCGGCCGCCTGTTGCAGGAGTAGCGGCAGCGGCTTGCCCTGCAGCACATGGAAGGTATAGCGCAGGCTGCGCGCCTGCGCCGCCTGGACCAAGGCCTGCTCGAAGCGGCGGGCAGCGGCCTTGAGCTGGCGTGCCGTGCGCTCCCAGGCGAGCGCGCGCCGCTCACCGCTCAGCCGGCCGATCTCCCACATGCTCGGAAGACGGCAGGCGCGGATGAGGTCGGCATCCTCGACGAACAGGGCGGCGAGCTCCGCCTCCAGGGCGGCGGCGAGCTCCGCGGCCGTCTCGATGGCCGCCAGTTCGTCGCCGACCCCGCTCAGGGCGAGCAGGACGCGCCGGATGCCGGCCTGCACCTCGCTCATTTCCTGCGGCCGGCGCGGCGCCGGGGCTTCGCCTCGCCGTGTCCGGCGTAGGCCTGACGCAGGCTGGAGAATTCGATCAGCCGCGCCGCCACCCGGTAATTGACCGAGCCCTCCGGCACCACACCCTGCGCATCAGGCTCGCCAGCAGGGGTGCCGGTCAGCAGTTCGATGGCCTCGTCGACATGGCTGATCGGCCAGACGTGGAAACGCCCCTCACGACAGGCGGCCACCACGTCCGCCCGCAGCATCAGGTGTTTGACGTTGGCGTGCGGAATCAACACGCCCTGCTCACCGGTGAGCCCGCGCTTGGCGCAGATGTCGAAAAAGCCCTCGATCTTCTCGTTGACGGCACCGATGGCCTGCATGCGGCCATGCTGGTCGACCGAGCCGGTGACCGCCAGCGACTGCTTGATGGGCAGCCCGGCGAGGGCCGAGAGCAGGGCGCACAGTTCGGCCATGGATGCGGAGTCGCCCTCGACCTGACCGTAGGTCTGCTCGAAGGTGAGCGTGGCGGTGAGCGACAGCGGCAGGCTGCTGGCATAGCGGGTGGCGAGGAAGGAAGATAGGATCATCACCCCCTTGGAATGGATGGCGCCGCCGAGGTCCACCTCGCGGTGGATGTCGATCACCTCGCCCTCGCCCAGCCGGACGTTGGCGGTGATGCGGGTAGGGTGGGCAAAGCGGCTCTCACCTAGCTCGATCACCGACAGGCCGTTGACCTGACCGGTCACCTGGCCGCTGGTCTCGATGTGCACCGTGCCGCGCAGGATACCGTCCTGGATGCGCTCGCGCAGGCGCCCGACCCTGCGCTCACGCGCGTCGAGCACGCGCTGCACCTCGGCGTGCGACACCTGCGACGCGCCAGCCTGGCGGGCGAGGAAATCGGCCTCGCGCATGAGGTCGAGCAGGCCCTCGATGTGCGTGGACAGCCGCTCGGCGTCCTCCGCCCTGCGCGCCGCCGCCTCCACCAAGCGTGCGCAGGCGGAGCGGTCGAAGGGCATCAGTTTCTCGCGCCGCGCCAGGGTGGCGATCAGGCGCGCGTATTGCAGCGTCGTCTCGCCACTGCGTAGCAGCTCGTCCTCGAAGTCGGCGACGACCTTGAACAGCTCCGGAAAGTCCGGGTCGTATTCGCACAACAAGTAGTAGAGCAGGCGCTCGCCCACCAGCACCACCTTGACGTCGAGCGGGATGGGCTCGGGCTCCAGCGAGATGGTGCTGGCGAGCGAGAGCATCTGCGCCAGCGAGTCGGTGCGGATGCGGCGCGAGCGCAGCGCGCGCTTGAGCCCCTCCCAGGCGTACGGCTGAGTGAGCAGGCGGTGCGCGTCGAGCACCAGATAACCGCCCGTGGCCTGGTGCAAAGCGCCGGGCTTGATCAAATTGAAGTCGGTGATCAGCGCCCCCAGGTGCTCGATGTGCTCCACCCGTCCGACCAGGGTGGCGTGGCTGGGGTGATCCGGGGCGACCACCGGCGCCCCCCGGGTCGCGCTGTGATCGACGAGCAGGTTGACCTGATAACGGCGGAAAGACGGGGCCACCGCCAGCGGCAGCCCCATGACCTGCGGCATCCCCTCCTGCGGCTTGCGGAAGTCGTCGGCCGTCTCCACCAGGTCCTGCTCCACCGCCTGCAGATAGTCGAGGACCGCTGGCAGGTCGCGGTATTTCTCCTTGAGCTCGCCGATCTGATGTTCCACCGCCAGGCGGGAGAACTCGCGGTTGAGTTCACGCACGCGGTTGTGCTTCTCGCGCAGCCACTGCGGCGCCTGGCGGATCAGCTTGTGCAGTCGCTCGTGCAGCCGCTCGATGACCTCACGGATGTGCGCCTTCTCCGCCTCCGGCAGCTTGTCGAACTCATCCGGACTCAACACCTCGCCGTTCTTCTCGGGGGCGAGCCCGAAGCCGCTGGGGGTGCGCAGTAGCGCGATGCCCTCGCGTTCGGCCTCCTCGCCCAGCGCCCGAAAGGCGGCGGCCTCGCGCTCGCTGAACTCCTGTTCGATCTCCTCCAGTCGGTTGCGATACTCGTCGCTTTCGAAGATGGCGGGAATCGCCGCCAGCAGGTCCTCGACGAGGCGCTGCATGTCGGCCTTGAGCTCGCGCCCGCGCCCGGCCGGCAGACTCAAGGCGCGCGGTTTGTGTGGCTGAGCGAAGTTGTTGACATAGACCCAGTCCGACGGCACCGGGCGCGTGGCCGCCGCGGCCTCCACCATGGCCATGACCAGCGACCGCTTGCCGGTGCCGGCCGGTCCCATGACGTAGAGGTTGAAGCCCTCGGCCGGCATCGCCAGGCCGAAACCGACCGCCTCGGCCGCACGCGTCTGGCCGAGCATGCCCGGGAGGTCTTCGAGCGCGTCGGTGTTTTCGAACGGGACGGGAAATTCGCAGCGGGTGTAGAGCTGTTCGGGTGTTAGCGCGTCGGGCATTCGTACGTGGTTGTTGTCAGTGATCGTCACGGCGGAAATCGATGTGACCGTCGATGATGGTGTACTTGACTTGGCCGATCATTTCCATGCCCAGGAATGGGCTGTTCTTGCCCAGGGACAACAGGGTATCGCGGCCGACCGTCCAGGGCTGATCGGGGTCGAACAGGCACAGGTCGGCGGGGCGTCCGACGGCGAGCACGCCGGCCTGCGTGCCGAGGATGCGCGCCGGGCGGCGGGTGATCAAGTCGAGGGCCTGCACGAGCGGCACTCCCACCTCGCGCGCCCACTTGAGCGTCAGGGGTAGCAGCAGCTCCACCCCGGTCGCCCCCGGCTCGGCCTCCTGGAAGGGCAGCTCCTTGGCGTCGTCGTTGACCGGCGCGTGGTCCGAGCAGAGCGCATCGACCAGACCCTCGCGCACCGCGGTGCGGATGGCCTCGCGGTCGCGCTGGCTTCTGAGCGGCGGCACCAGGTGGCAGTTGGCATCGAAGTCCATGAGATCCATCTCCGACAGGTGCAGGTGATGGATGCCGACGTCACAGGTGATGCGTAGCCCGTCGCCCTTGGCGCGCCGCACCATGTCCAGGCCGGCCCGGCTGGACAGCCGGCACAAGTGCACGCGCGCCCCGGTCTCGCGCGCAAGCAGCAGGATGGTCTGCAACGCCACCGTCTCGGCCGGCACGGGGATGGCAGGCAAGCCCAGCCGCGCCGCCACCACCCCGTCATGGGCCACGCCACCGCGCGCCAGATGCGGATCCTGCGGACGCAGCCAGACCGGTAGGTCGAAGGTGACCGCGTACTCCATGGCCCGCAGCAAGACTGCCGTGTCGATCAGCGGCGCGTCGGCCTGGCTGAAGGCGACACAGCCGGCCTCGGCCAGTTCGGCCATCTCCGTCAGCCGCTCGCCCCTGAGCTTCCAGGTGAGCGCCCCGACCGGATAGACGCGCGGCCCCGGGCTCGTGCGCGTACGAAACTTGAGCATCTCGACGAGCCCCGGCTCGTCCAGAGGGGGATCGGTGTCGGGTGGACAGGCCAGCGAGGTCACGCCACCGGCGGCGGCCGCCCGCATCTCGCTCTCGAGGGTGGCCATGTACTCGAAGCCGGGCTCGCGCAGCCGCACCGAGAGGTCCACCAGGCCCGGACAGACGACGAGGCCGGTGGCATCGATGACCTGATTGGCGTGGAAGTCCGCCGGGGGCTCGCCCACGGCGACGATGTGTCCGGCGGCGATGCAGACGTCGCCCGTGCGATCGAGCCCGCTCTCCGGGTCGATGATGCGGCCGTTGCTGATCCGTATCTTCATGTCAGTGCGCGGCCCGCTGCCGGGCCGAACTTGCCAATCCGCGCCTTCTCCTCATGCCTCGACGCCTGCCTTCATGCCGCTGCCCGCCAGCAGGCTCATCACCGCCATGCGCACGGCGATGCCATAGGTCACCTGGTTGAGGATCACCGAGTGACGGCCGTCGGCCACCGCCGAGTCGATCTCCACCCCGCGGTTCATCGGTCCCGGGTGCATGACGATGACGTCGGGCTTGGCGCGCTTGAGCTTGTCCGTGGTGAGCCCCCAGTATTTGAAGTACTCCTGTGGCGAGGGCAGCAAGGCGCCCTGCATACGCTCGTTCTGTAGCCGCAACATGATGATCACGTCGCAGTCTCTGAGCCCGCTGTCCATGCGGTAGTACACGCGCACGCCGAGACTGTCCACGTCACGCGGCAGCAGGGTGCGCGGCGCGATCACCCGCACTTCCGGGCAGCCCAGGGTAGTGAGCGCATGGATCTGCGAGCGGGCCACGCGCGAGTGCAGCACATCGCCCACCACGGCCACCGTCAGGTTGTGGAAGGCCCCCTTGTGGCGGCGGATGGTGAACATGTCGAGCAGACCCTGGGTCGGGTGGGCACAGCGCCCGTCGCCGGCATTGATGACGTGGATGTGCGGCGCCACGTGGCGGGCGATCAGGTGCGGCGCGCCACTGGCGGCGTGGCGCACGACGAACATGTCCGCCTGCATGGCCGAGAGGTTGGCCACCGTGTCGAGCAGGGTCTCGCCCTTGCTCTGGGCGGAAGTGCCGATGTTGAGGTTGACCACGTCGGCCGAGAGCCGCTTGGCGGCGATCTCGAAGGTGGTGCGGGTGCGCGTGGAGGGCTCGAAGAAGAGGTTGAAGATGGTCTTGCCCCTGAGCAGCGGGACCTTTTTGACCTCGCGCTGCGCCACCGGGATGAAGGACTCGGCCGTGTCCAGGATCTGCATGAGGATGCGCGCCGGCAGGCCGTCCAGCGTGAGCAGATGGCGCAGGCTGCCGTCGGGGTTGAGCTGTAGATCACCGGTCATGGGGGTGAGGCTTGGCGATCGGCGGGAGACGGTGATGGATGAGCGGACAAAGCCCGCCAGCGGTCTGGCCCGGTTCTGGCTTTTCTCTCATCCCTTCTCTCTGACCACGAACGACAGCACGCCCGTGTCGTCACGCTGCAAGCTCACGTGCTGGCGCGCGCCCAGATCGAGCTTGAGGCCGACGTAATCGGGGCAGACCGGCAGTTCCCGCCCGCCGCGATCGATCAGCACGGCGAGCCGGATGGCCGCCGGGCGTCCATAGTCGAACAATAGGTTCATGGCGGCGCGCACGGTACGGCCGGTGTAGAGCACGTCGTCGATCAACAGGATGTGGCGGTCCTCCACCTCGAAGGGGATGAGCGAGGGCTTGACCTCCGGGTGCAGGCCAATGCGCGAGAAATCGTCGCGATAAAAGGCGATGTCCAGCACCCCCTGGGGCGTATGGCTGCCCAGCGCGCGCACCAGCGCCTCCATCACCCAGACGCCGCCCGTATGGATGCCGACCATCGCCCAGTCAGGGCCCAGGGCCGGTCGAATGTCGGCCGCCAGCCGAGCGATCAATTCCTCGGGTCGCGGCAGGTTCATGCGCGGGCGAAGTAGTCGTCCAGGATCTGTTGCGCGGCCAT
>JBKBRS010000029.1:0-3724 GCA_046292095.1 Thiobacillaceae bacterium | reverse complement strand
GGCTGTCGATGGCGCTGCGCACCCGCCGCCCGCGCACCCCAGCCTCAGCTAGCCGCGCCTGCGCCTCCACCGAGGTCAGCCGCTCGTCCACCAGCGCCACTGGGAGGCCAAAGCGGCCCGCCAACTGGTTGGCGAAGCGCTGGCAGCGGCGGGTCAGTTCATGCGGCTCGCCGTCGAGCGAAAGCGGCAGCCCCACCACCAGCTCGACCGGCCGCCACTCGGCAATGAGCGCACCGATGCGTGCGAAACGGGCGGCATTGGACGCTTGGTCGATCGTCTCAAGCGGGTGCGCCGTGCGCGTCTCCCACTCTCCCACGGCCACACCGATGCGCTTCAAGCCGAAATCGAATGCCAGAAGCGGGCCTTTTCTGAGGACTGAGGACTGCGGACTGAGGTCAGAAGGGCTTGCGCCGGCGCTGCGCGCCAGCGGCTCAGTCACACCGTCTGAAGGCTGAGGACAGAAGACGGAGGACTGCGGACCTGCCTGCGGCAGGTTTGCTTCGCACCCACTCAATCCTCTGTCTTCAGTCATCCGTTCTCTGGCAGCGTCATGAGCGCCCGCGCCAGGCGCGGGCGGAAACCGACAGTCTTCCGTCCTCAGTCCTCTGTCCTCAGTCAAGCGTGCCCCGCCTGCTCCGACAGCATGGCGAGATCGATGCCGAGCAGCTGCATGGCCGCCGGCAGGCGCCGCTCGGGCGGCAGGTCGAAGATCACGTCCGGGTCGGCCGCGACCGTGAGCCAGGCGTTCTGCTTGATCTCGTCCTCGAGCTGGCCCGGCCCCCAGCCAGCGTAGCCCAGGGTGACCAGGATCTGGGCAGGCCCCTCACGCCGGCTGGTGGCCTCCAGGATGTCCTTGGAAGTCGTCAGCCCGACCCGGTCGTTGACCGCCAGGGTCGAGTTCCAAGACCCCACCGGCCGGTGCAGCACGAAACCGCGCTCCACCTGTACCGGCCCGCCATAATAGACCGGCATGTGCGCGAGCCGCTCGTCGTCGAGGGTAAGCCCGATCTGCTCGAACAGATTCTTAAGCGACAGGTCTATGGGACGGTTGACCACGACCCCCAAGGCCCCCTGTTCGCCATGGTCACAGATGTAGGTCAGCGTCCCGGCAAAGTTCGGGTCGGCCATGTTGGGCATGGCGATCAAGAAGTGGTCGGTGAAATTGGCGTTTTGCATGCGGCTGCCGCGCGCGTGGCCGGTGTGTCTGTCTCGCTTTCATTGTAAACCCCGCACTGGGGGACGCAAAATCACGCCTGCCGATCCCTGCCCCGGAGAGCCCGTGTCCTTGCATGATGCCGCCTTGGTCTGGTTCCGCCGCGACCTGCGCCTGACCGACCACGCCGCGCTCGCCGCCGCCTTGCGCGCGGCACGGCGCGTGTACTGCGCCTTCGTCTTCGACACCGACATCCTCGACCCTCTACCCACACGCGCGGATCGGCGCGTTGAGTTCATCTGGGAGAGCGTGCGCCTGTTCAAGCAGGCCCTGCAGGGCCAGGGCGCCGATCTCCTCGTCCTGCACGGCCCGGCGCGGCGCCTGATCCCCGAGCTGGCCGCGCGCCTTGCCGTGGACGCGGTCTACGCCAACCGCGACTACGAGCCCTTCGCCAGGGAGCGCGACGCCGAGGTCGCCCGCGCGCTCAGCGCCACCGGCCGCCACCTGTCGCTGCACAAGGACCAGGTGATCTTCGACACCGACGAGCTGCGCACCGGCGCCGGCCGCCCCTTCCACGTCTTCACCCCCTACCGGCGTGCCTGGCTGGCTCGGCTCACCCCCGCCGACCATGCCCCGCATGCGGTGGCCGAGCACCTCGACCGGCTAGCGCCCATGGCACCGACGCCCATGCCGGCGCTCGAAGACTTTGGCTTTACGCGCACCAACCTCGCCGCGCTTGGCGTGCAGGCCGGCGAGGCTGGGGCGCAAGCCCGGCTTCGAGACTTCCTCCACCGCATCGACCATTATCACGAGCGGCGCGACTACCCCGGCCTCAAGGGGCCCTCCTACCTCTCCGTGCACCTGCGCTTCGGCACGGTGAGCATCCGCGAGCTCGTGCGCCTGGCCGTCGCGCGCGACAGCGAGGGCGCGCGGGTATGGCTGTCCGAACTCATCTGGCGCGAGTTCTACCAGATGCTGCTGTGGCACTATCCCCAGACCGTGACGCGTGCGTTCCAGGCCAAGTACGACGCCATCGCCTGGCCCAACCCGCCCGGTCACTACGAGGCCTGGTGTGAGGCACGCACCGGTTATCCTATCGTCGATGCGGCGATGCAGCAGTTGAACCAGACCGGCTACATGCACAACCGGCTGCGCATGATCACCGCCAGCTTTCTGGTGAAGGACCTGCATGTGGACTGGCGGCTGGGCGAACGCCACTTCGCCAACAAGCTCATCGACTACGACCAGGCCGCCAACGTCGGCGGCTGGCAGTGGTCGGCCGGCGTCGGCACCGACGCGCAGCCCTGGTTTCGCATCTTCAACCCCGTGACGCAATCGCAGCGCTTCGACCCGGAGGGCCGCTTCATCCGCCGCTATCTGCCCGAGCTGGCGACGCTGCCGGAAAAGTACCTGCACGCCCCCTGGACATTGCCGGAATCCGAACAAGCCCGCCTAGGCTTCGTGCCGGGGCGTGACTATCCTCTGCCCATCGTCGATCACGCCCAGGCCCGCCAGCGCACACTCGCCTTGTTCAAGGCCGTGGGATGATCGAACAGGCGCTCGCTCCCCATCCCACGACACCGGCCGCCTGGGTCGAGTCCTTGACCGTGCGCCTTGCTCGACGGGCGGGTGCGCTTGAGATCGAGTTCCGCTTGCTGGGCGACCTCACCCGCCTGAGCCTGCCGACAGGCGCGACCGGCCGCCGCGACGGCCTGTGGCAGCACACCTGTTGCGAAGTCTTCATCGGCAGCGCCACAACGCCCGCCTACCGCGAGTGGAACCTCGCCCCGTCCGGCGCCTGGCAGGCCTATGACTTCACCGCCTATCGCACGGGCAGACGGCCAGCCGAGGTTGAACCGCCAGGCATAAGCCTCGACCGCAGTCCCCTCGGGCTTACGCTGACGGCGCGCCTGCCCCTGGCCGAGACGCAATACGCCGACATCCGCCTGGGTGTTTGCGCCGTGCTGGAAGACAGCGATGGTGCGCACAGCTTCTGGGCGGCAAGCCACCCTGGCAAGCAGCCGGACTTTCATCACCCTGCCAGTTTCACCCTGACTTTGGACCCGACCCCATGAAGACCGGTCTCGATCGTCTGCTCGCGGAGCCGCAACTACGCCGTCCTCTCGCCGGCCGGCGTGTGGCCCTGCTCGCCCACCCGGCATCGGTCACTCGTGACCTCACCCACGCCCTCGACGCCTTGGCCGCCCTGCCCGACCTCAAGCTCACCGCTGCCTTCGGTCCGCAGCATGGCCTCAAGGGTGACAAGCAGGACAACATGGTGGAGTCCGACGACTACATCGACCCCCGCCACGGCATCCCCGTCTTCAGCCTATACGGGGAGGTGCGCCGGCCGACAGAAGCGATGCTGGAGACCTTCGACGTATTGCTCGTCGATCTGCAGGACCTGGGTTGCCGCATCTACACCTTCATCACCACCCTGCGCTACGTCCTGGAGGCCGCCGCGGCACATGGCAAGGCCGTGTGGGTGCTCGATCGGCCCAATCCGGTGGGCCGGCCGGTGGAGGGCCTGCGCCTCCGCCCCGGCTGGGAGAGCTTCGTCGGCGCCGGGCC
>JBKBRS010000315.1:0-774 GCA_046292095.1 Thiobacillaceae bacterium | reverse complement strand
TGGCGCTCGATGGCGGCAAACGCTGGCCCGTTGCGCTCGCAACCGGCGGCAACCGCTCGCTCGTGCACCTCGCCCAGCAGACGGATGTGCTTGATGTCCAGGAGCAGCTGGCCGATGCGCGCGTTGAGGTGCTGCTGCAGTTCGTTGGGGGTGACGCGGTCGATGCGCTTGAACAACGCCTCGTCCTCATCGCCGTTGGCATCGGGGTCAGGCAGCTCGATGACGGCTGGCAAGCACTCGCGCAGCTCTTGCCAAGGCAGCGCCACGGGCTCGAAGATCAGAGATGCGAGGTCGCCCATCACTTGCCCTCCCCATTCGCATCCAAGCGGCGCAGCACGAACTTCGGTGCCTTCGGCGTGACGGTGCGCAGTGCTTCAAAGGGTGCGCGCAGGGTCTGGGGCCAGGCTTTGAACTTGGCCTCGCTGACGCTGTACTTGACCTCTACGTATTCACGCGGGTCACCACCGGTGGCTTCGATCTTGGCCACCAGCTCGGTCAGGCCCTTGGGCTCGTACTTCACGTCCTTGCCGATCTCGACGGTGATGTCGAAGTCGCCGTCCTGGATGTGCGTGGTGCCGGTGTCCTGGCCTTTGGCCAGCAGTTGCGCGCGGGCCGCATCGGCGTAGCGCAGCTCCAGGCCGGTCTGCACCATGGCCGCCAGGGTGGCAAGCTCCGACTTGGCATCGCTGATGAAGCGCTGTAGCGCTGTGACGCTCTCCAGCGGCAAGTCACGGATGACTTGGGCGGAGAGGTCGAGGAAGGGAATCGGCAGGG
>JBKBRS010000314.1:0-781 GCA_046292095.1 Thiobacillaceae bacterium | reverse complement strand
CGTAATCGCGCAGGGTGTTTTCCCACTGCATGGCGTGCTTGGCGTTCTTCCAGCCGGGGCGTTTGGCGGCAATCAGGGCCTCGGCCACCACGCGGAAAGCCGCTGCGCCTTTTTCGCGCCGTCGCTGCGTTACCGGGTCAATCCCATGCGCCAGTTCAGCCGACAGCTTCGCCGCTTGCGCCCTCGCCTCGGCAAGGGATACCGCTGGGTAAGGCCCCAGCCCAAGATCGTGAGACTTGCCGTCTTTGCCGAGATAGCGAAACACCCACGAAGCCGCGCCGGTCGGCTTGACGAATAGATACAGCCGTCGGTCAGCCCTGTGACGGCCAGGCCTGATGAGCAGCGCCCGAACGTGCCGGTCGGTGATTGGCGGCTGTCTTGCCATGTCTTACCCGTCCGTTCCCAAATTTGTTCCCTAAATTATAGCGGGATTTTTCGGGATTCGAACGGAAGAAAAGGGACAGATGACGCTATAACCTATTGATCATTAAAGGGTTTATTGGTGGGCGGTGGATTGGCTGGAACCTACGTTCTACGGACCCTCTCTCCGCCAGCATGAGCATGCCGATGGCAAAGTCGGCTTTGTCTGCTGAGCCGTGAATTGCTGTGGCGCCAAGGCGTATCACATGCCTGGTCGAGTGGCGAAGCGGTGCAGCCCCGGGCAGATACCCCATCGTCACGTCAAAGCCGTATCGACGTCGCGCCGTTGCAAGGACAGATACTCGCGCGACTGCATTTCGTGCAGACGGGAGACGGTGCGTGGAAACTCATGGGCCAGCGG
>JBKBRS010000313.1:288-798 GCA_046292095.1 Thiobacillaceae bacterium | reverse complement strand
CAGGGCCTGACCCTGGTGACCGACGCCCCGGCCGCGGCGGAGGCCGCCTACCGTCCGCGCGGCGAGGCCCTGGTCGCCGCCATGGCCTGGGCCCGCGACGTCTCGAACGAGCCGGCCAACATCGTCTATCCGGAGAGCTTCGTCGCCCGCGCCCAGGCCGCCTTCGCGGGCTTGCCGAGCGTGTCGATCCAGGTGCTGGACGCACCCGCCATGGAGCGGCTGGGCATGGGCGCCCTGCTGGGCGTCGGGCGGGGGTCCGAGCGGCCGCCGCGCATGCTCATCGTGCGTTATCGCGGCGCCGGCGCGCCGGAGGCGCCGGTCGTCCTGGCCGGCAAGGGCATCACCTTCGATTCCGGGGGCATCTCCATCAAGCCCAGCACGAACATGGGCAATATGAAGATGGACATGTCCGGGGCGGCCAGTGTCACCGGCGCAGTCCTGGCGCTCGCCAAGGCGCGGGCGCCGGTCAATGTGGTCGCCGTGGCGGCCCTGGCCGAGAACATGCCCGAC
>JBKBRS010000313.1:0-278 GCA_046292095.1 Thiobacillaceae bacterium | reverse complement strand
GCGGGGCCATCCGGCCGGCCGACGTGCTGACCGCCATGAACGGCAAGACCATCGAGATCGTCTCCACCGACGCGGAAGGCCGGCTGGTGCTCGCCGACGCGCTTTCCTGGATCGACGCCAATCTGGAGCCGGCTGCGGTGGTCGACGTGGCGACGCTCACCGGCTCGGTGCGCACCGCGCTCGGCGACGACTATGCCGGCCTGTTCACCCGCCATGACGGCCTGGCCGACCAGCTCGTCGCCGCCGGCGAGGCGGCGGGCGAGCCCCTGTGGCGCCTG
>JBKBRS010000312.1:0-800 GCA_046292095.1 Thiobacillaceae bacterium | reverse complement strand
AGTGTAGTGTGAGAGCGAGTTCACCGGCCGAATAGCCATGAACGATCCTTCAAACGTGGACAATCCGTAGAACACCGCGGCGACCATCATGAAACGAAGCGTTGCGTCGTCACGCACGCGGTGCCAAGCGCCGTTAAGTGTTAGCAGCGCGTTACCAGCCGACGCCCATGACGGCACCAGAAGCATTACCGAGAAGGTCATGCCTAGCGTCTGCACCCAGTGGGGCAAGGCGGTGTAATGCAAGTGGTGAGAGCCGGCCCACATGTAGAAGAATGTGATGCCCCAGAAGCTGAGGATCGAAAGCCGGTAGGAGAAGATCGGGCGTTGCGCTCTCACAGGGAGGTAATAGTAGAGCATCCCGAGAAAGCCAGCCGTCAGAAAGAAGGCAACGGCATTGTGGCCATACCACCACTGCACCATGGCATCCTGCACGCCGGCCCACACAGTGTAGCTCTTGGCATGGCCGATCGAGACCGGAACGGCGATGTTGTTGACGATATGCAGGATCGCGACGACGAGGATGAACGCCAGAAAATACCAGTTGGCTACATAGATGTGCGGTTCCTTCCGACGCGCTATCGTTCGTATGTAAAGTACGAAGTAGGTCACCCATACGATAACGAGCCAGATATCCGCATACCATTCCGCTTCTGCGTACTCTTTCGACTGGGTAATACCGATGAAGTAGCCGCTGACCGAAAGAATGCAGAAGAGATTGTAGCCGGCAAGGACAAACCAGGGGGAGATCTGGTCAGGCATACGCGCGCGTGAAGTACGCTGCATGACGTGAAAGGACGTCG
>JBKBRS010000311.1:0-805 GCA_046292095.1 Thiobacillaceae bacterium | reverse complement strand
CGGTGCAGCGGCCCTTTGTTTTGTCACCTGCGCCTAGACTTCGCTTCGTGAACCCGACCTCTTTGCCGCTGTCCCGCCTGCTCGGCCACACCGCCGAGGCCGTGCACGCCGTCGGGCGGGGCCGCTCCCTGACCGAGACTTTGACGCGCGTCCCGGCCCCCGCCCGCGCCGGCACCCAGGCCCTGAGCTTTGCCGTGATGCGCGAGCTCGGCCGAGCACGTGCACTGTGTCGCCATCTCGTGCCCCGCACGCCGGCACCGCCTCTGCAGGCCCTGCTGTGCACGGCCCTGGCCCTGCTGGTGCAGGGGGCTGCCGCGGGCTACGACGAGCACACCCTGGTCGACCAGGCCGTCGAGGCCGCCAAGCGCCAGGCGCGCCCGACCGCTGGGCTGGTCAATGCCGTGCTGCGGCGCTTCCTGCGCGAGCGCGACGCCTGCCTGGCGGCCATCGACGCCGGTCCCGAAGCCCGCTGGAACCATCCCGCCTGGTGGATCGAGCGGTTGCGCACCGACTGGCCGGCCCAGTGGGAAGCCCTCCTGGCCTCGGCCCAGCTGCACCCGCCGATGACCTTGCGGGTGAACCGCCGGCGTATCGACCGGGAGGTCTTTGCCCGGCAACTGGCCGACGCCGGCCTGCCCAGCCGCCCGGTGGGCGAGGTCGGGCTGGTGCTGGACCGGCCCCGACCGGTGGATCAGATTCCCGGCTTCGCCGAGGGGCTGTGCTCGGTGCAGGATCTGGCCGCCCAATGGGCCGCGCCCCTGCTGCTCAGCACGGGCCTGCCCCCCGGCGCGCGCGTGCTCGACGC
>JBKBRS010000310.1:512-821 GCA_046292095.1 Thiobacillaceae bacterium | reverse complement strand
ACGGTCGGGTGTGCGGCAGCGGCTGCACCGGCAGGGGGGACACGATCTCGCTGGCATCGGTGAGGGGCAGCAGCACCTCGACGCCCCGCCAACTCAAGGCCATCCAGCCCGGGCGCACCGGCTCGCGCACAGCCGCCGCGAGCCGCCGGGCCAGATCGGCCTGAAACGCCGACAGACCATGCGAGCGCTGTGCCGAATGCTCAACCGGCGCCGCCATCGCCCTCTCCGCTGGCCGCCAGAATCGCCTCGATCTTGCCGAGCAGCACGGCCGGATCGAGCGGCTTGGTCAGATAATCGCGCGCCCCCTGC
>JBKBRS010000310.1:0-502 GCA_046292095.1 Thiobacillaceae bacterium | reverse complement strand
GCAGGCCCCAGACGCGATCGGTCTCCTGGCGCTTGCTGGAGCAGATGACGATGGGCACACCGGCATAGGCCGGATGGCGGGCAATCGTTCGGGTGAGCGCAAAGCCGTTGGTCCCCGGCATGACCACATCCATCAGAATCAGGTCGGGCCGTTGGGCCTCGAGCGCGCGCCACGCCTGCTCGGCATCGTAGGCGCTGCGCACTTGGTAGCCATGGCGCGTGAGCAGATGGCGCAGATACACCTGCTCGGTGCGCGAATCGTCGACCACCAGGATGTCCTTCACGGCCGCCGCTCCGCCGCCCGCTACGGCGCCTCCGCCACCGCGCCGGCAGGGGCGTAGCGCGCCACCGCCTCCAGCAGCCCCTCGGCCGTGAACGGCTTGGCCAGATGATCGCTGGCGCCGGCCAAGCGGGCACGCGCAATGTCAAACACCCCATCGCGCGAGGACAGCATCACCACCGGCACGGCCGCAAAGCGCGGGTGGCGCTTGATGATGGCGCAG
>JBKBRS010000309.1:0-833 GCA_046292095.1 Thiobacillaceae bacterium | reverse complement strand
TGATCGGCCAGTATCCCGCCCAGCACCTGCGTTCGGGCATTGAGCGCCGGAAGCGCGAACAGATTGAGTACGGATCCAGCCGCACCGCTGCGCGGCTCCGCAGCCCCATACACCAGTCTTGCCAGCCGCGCATGTAGGGCCGCTTGTGCGCACATGGCACATGGCTCCAGCGTCACGTACAGGGTGCAGCCATCCAACCGATAGTTGCCCAGTGCGCGCGCAGCTTGACGCAGTGCGACGATCTCGGCGTGCGCCGTGGGATCGGAACTTCCCACCGGCTGGTTGTGCCCCCGGCCCACGATACGGTCTTTGTACACCACCACCGCCCCCACCGGCACCTCGCCAGCATCAGCGGCTAGCCGCGCCATCGCAAGTGCTTCGGCTATCCAGTGCTCATCGTCCAGGACCGCGGGGGTGGGCTTCATCGGAGCGTCATGGTAGCGTAATTCATACGATCTACACGATCAGATGGTTGCCTTGAAAAACTCAAGTCACTGCATGGCCTACAGTCGATCATTCGGTTGGCCCTTGATGTCACCAGTTCATGCAGTGATCGGTCTTGCGGTGGCCAATGATCGGTTCGATCGCCTCCCGCCGCTTGCGTAGTGCGCGCAGCTCGTGAGAAACTGCCAAACGAGCAAATCGAACCGCCTGATTGCTGTGGCGCGGTGTTGACAGCTAAGCCCGCCTGCATGCGAACTGACTCGACCCAGGCCGGACACTGCCATAAACGACAATAGGTGCTATTCGCCAGCGGCAGCCACCGGTGCTTGTAGACGGTCCAACACGGACCTCAGAGCACCATCAAACTGTCTGCACTAAAGTGCAGACAG
>JBKBRS010000308.1:0-845 GCA_046292095.1 Thiobacillaceae bacterium | reverse complement strand
AACCGCTTTCAGCCGTCGGAAATCGACGCGCTGGATGTGTATCGCCCGGCTTAAATGCCGGGCGCGGATTGAAACTCCGAGCTGAAGTCCCGCGAGGCCAAGGGCAAGCGTATCGCCCGGCTTAAATGCCGGGCGCGGATTGAAACGTCGGATCAAGGACATGGGGTCCCCACAGTTTCCCGTATCGCCCGGCTTAAATGCCGGGCGCGGATTGAAACCCCGAAGGCCGCGATGACGGGCCGCACGGCGCGCACGTATCGCCCGGCTTAAATGCCGGGCGCGGATTGAAACCGCAACTTCCTGGCCAAGCTCACCAGTCCAGACACGTATCGCCCGGCTTAAATGCAGGGCGCGGATTGAAACATGGCGCGATGGAGCCGCGTGCTACCGCAAGACAGGTATCGCCCGGCTTAAATGCCGGGCGCGGATTGAAACGACCTCGAGCTGTCTGCCGTGCCGCCTGGCTCAGTGTATCGCCCGGCTTAAATGCCGGGCGCGGATTGAAACCAGAGCGGATAGAAGGTCTCGATGCGGTCTCTTGCCAGTATCGCCCGGCTTAAATGCCGGGCGCGGATTGAAACACGCATCCGCATTGCGTCATAGACGTAGATCGTGTCGTATCGCCCGGCTTAAATGCCGGGCGCGGATTGAAACGCCGACCTGAGCGAAGTCGCCGCGCAGGATTGCCGTATCGCCCGGCTTAAATGCCGGGCGCGGATTGAAACAGCCAGCCCTTGCCCCGCAGCCGCGCCACCAGCCGCGTATCGCCCGGCTTAAATGCCGGGCGCGGATTGAAACTCGCCATCGATCAGGGCGGCAACTGGCGTGACGTGGTATCGCCCGGC
>JBKBRS010000307.1:0-847 GCA_046292095.1 Thiobacillaceae bacterium | reverse complement strand
TTTTTTTTTCTCTCCTCTTTTTTGTTTGGTTGTGGGGGGGGGGGGGGGGTGGGGGGGGGCCCCGCGGGGGCCCGGGCCCCCCCCCCCCCCCCGCGGCGCCGGCGGCCTCGGGGCAACCGGATATGTGAGGAAGGGACCACCATGCTCGTACGCCTGCACAAAAACGCGCGCACCACCCCCGCCATCCGCGCCGAGCTGCGCAATAGCCCCCTGTCCGAGCGCAAGCTCGCGGCCCAGTATGGCCTGAGTCGCAGCACAGTGCGCAAGTGGAAAAACCGTGAAGACGTCTGCGACCGCTCGCATCGTCCGCACAACCTACGCACCACCCTGACCTCGGCCCAGGAGGCCATTGTCGTCGAGCTGCGTCGCACCCTGTTACTGTCCCTGGATGATCTGTTGGTCGTCACCCGCGAATTCATCAACGCAGAAGCCTCCCGCTCGGCCCTGGATCGTTGCCTGCGCCGTCACGGCGTGAGCAACCTCAAAGCCTTGATGCCCGAAGACGACACGCCCAAGCAGCGCAAGACCTTCAAGGACTATGAGCCCGGCTTTGTCCACATCGATGTGAAGTATCTACCGCAGATGCCGGAAAGCCTAAGCGCCGCTACTTGTTCGTGGCCATCGATCGCGCCTCGCGCTGGGTCTACCTGGAGATTCTGCCCGACAAGTCGGCGCGTCATGCCAAGGGTTTCCTGCAGCGACTCATCCAGGCAGCGTCGTTCAAGATCAGGAAGGTGCTCACCGACAACGGCAAGGAATTCACCGACCGCTTTGCCGCCACCGGCGAACGTGCCCCGACCGGCAAACATCCCTTCGATCAGGTCTGTGAGGCCAACGGCATCGAGCC
>JBKBRS010000306.1:0-861 GCA_046292095.1 Thiobacillaceae bacterium | reverse complement strand
GGCAGCAGCAGCAGCGGCAGGGCGATCAAGTAATACAGCCAGCCGCCGCTGTGCCCTTCCAGCGTGCCCGTAAAGCGCTGGACGTTGTGGCGCAGGATGAAGCCGTCCACGAATGCCTGCCCGTGGGTCAGCAGCATCGCGACATACCACGGGGCCGCCACGGTCATGAGGATCAGCCAGCCCTGCACGTCGAACGCGATGCGCCGCCAGGTGGACCCGTCGCGCGTCAGTAGGGTGTACAAAGTGCCGGCCGCAGCCGGGACCATCACGGCCACCGGTCCCTTGGTCAGCAGCCCCAGCCCCACCCAAAGATACACCCGCAGCAAATTACGCCGTTGCCGTCGCTCGAGATAGCGCCACAGATCCAGACAGGCCAGCGTCAGCCACAGGTTGAGCAAGGCATCGGCCGTGGCGGCGCGCGCCATGATCCAGGGCCCCAGGGCCGTCGCGACGATCCACAAGGCGCGCTCTGCCGCCGCCGCGTCGGCGCGCTCGCGCACAAAGCGCCAGACCACCCAGCCCCAACTGATCGCCGCTAGGGCAGACGGCAGGCGCAGAGCCCATTCGTGCAAGCCCAGCACAGCAACCGACAGCGCCTGCAGCCAGTAAATCAGGATCGGCTTGTCGTACCGCGGCACGCCGTTGAGCCAAGTCGACAGCCAATCGCCGTTGAGCAGCATCTCCCGCGTCGCTTCGGAAAACGCCCCTTCGTCGACGTCGAACAACGGCGGGGTGCCCAGCCCGGTGAGCCATGCCGCCAGGGGCACCAGCCAAAGCATCCAGCGCATTCCCGCGATCACTCCGTTTCTCTCCGTTGCTGCAGCGGTACCCCTATCGAGAAGCGGCGCGGCCAGATTCGCC
>JBKBRS010000028.1:0-17102 GCA_046292095.1 Thiobacillaceae bacterium | reverse complement strand
GCCGCCACCCGGTACATCGCTTGCGTATAAAGGGCCTCGGCGCGGGCCACGCGCGCCTTGCCCCAGTCGAAGATGGGTAGCCTCAGCTCGATCTCATAGCCACGCTTGACCGGGGCCGCGTTGGCGGTGCTGTTGAGCCAGCCCACCTCGAGCACGTTGATGAAGCCCGTGCTGCGGGTCAGCCCAAGGTTGCGGGCCAGCCCCGCCAGTTCCTCGCGCGCCAGGCGCATGTCCAGGCGGCTTTCCATCGCCAGGCGCACGATCTCCGGCTCATCGCGCGGCGCTGCCGGCAGTTCGGGCAGACGCTCCGGCAAGACATAGTCGCGTTGCGCGCCAGTGAGCCCCAATAGGCGCGTGAGCGCCTCGCGTTCACGCACCGCCGCAAGTCGGGCGCGCGCCAGCTCGGCCGCGAGTTCCGCATACAGGAGTTGTTCGCGCTGCTGGCGCAGGCGGCTGAAATTGCCCCCCTCGGCCATGCGCGCCGCCAGCTCGGCCCCGGCGCGGGCGGCGGCCACACGCGCTTCCAGAAGGCGCGCGATCTGCTGCGCCGCCACCGCCGAGAACCAGGCCTGCCGCGTGGCCTGGGCAAGACGCAGGACCTCGCCGGCGACCATGAGCTGGGTCTGGGCGAAGCGCCGTTGCTCGATCTCGCTGCGTGCAGGCAGGGTGATCAACCACATCAGGTCGAACAGGAAGCTGCGCTCGAATTCGCGCTCGTCGCCCTGGCTGAAGCGGCCGTAGGTGAAGCCCGGATTACGCGGCCGGCCGGCCTGCACCAGCGCCGCCTCGGCGATGCCGAGCTCGGCCAACTGGGCCTGTAGCCCGCGATTGTTCATGAGGGCGATGCGCACCGCCGCTTCGGCCGTGAGCGGTGCCGCCAGCAGGCGTGTGACCTCGGCCGCCACTAGGCCGGCCTCGGCCTCATTGACGATGCGCTGCGGCTGCACCCCCACCCGCTCCTGAGCGATCGCCTGCACGCGCTCGAAGCCGCCGTCCGGGCTGAAGCTGGCGCAGCCCGAGAGCAGGGCGAGCCCCGCCAACAGCAGGCCTCCCCTCACGGCTGTCGCCCCCCCTGCCCGGCCGGCTGCACGTCACGCGGTAGCGCATCCGGTCCGCGTTTGGGTTCCTGAGCCTGCGGCTCGACGTGGCCCATGTGCCCGCCCAAGCGACCTACCGTGTCGTTGGCCATACGCCAGTCGGCCATCTCGGCCTCACGGTAGGGTACGTAGTCGGCCAGGACCGAGCGGTAATCGAGTCGTGGATAGACGGGCGCATCCTGCGCCTGTGCCAGCAGGGGTAGCAAGGCGGACAGGACCAGGGTAGCGCGCATGTGCGGACAATTTGACAGCATGGCGCAAATCTTGACCGGCGCTTGCTGAGACCAGGCTGACGGTGAGATTACAATTTCGTCATCCGGGCCACTCCGCCTGCGCCCCGCCCGAATCCCATGTAGAAGTGGCCAGAGCCGCGACCGATCGACGTAGCCACGCCTGTACTGGTCGCGACTGGCGTCGCTCCTACGAAAATTGCGCCTGTTGTATGTTGTTCGGGGCCAGAATCCGAGCGCATGGTAAATCCGGAATGAAGATCCTGATCGTCGAGGACGAGCCCAAGACCGGCACCTATCTTCTGCAGGGCCTCACCGAGGCGGGCTTCGTCGTAGACCTCGCCCGAAGCGGCAGCGACGGTCTGCACCAGGGGCTCAGCGAGGACTACGACCTTGCCATCCTGGACGTTATGCTGCCGGGCATAAACGGCTGGCAGGTGCTGACCGCCTGGCGCGCCGCCGGCCGTGCACAGCCGGTGCTCTTCCTCACCGCGCGCGATGCCGTGGAGGACCGCGTACGCGGCCTGGAGCTGGGGGCGGACGACTACCTTGTGAAGCCCTTCGCCTTCGCCGAGCTGCTTGCGCGGGTGCGCACCCTGCTGCGGCGCGGTCGGCAACAGCCGACGCCGGCGGTCTTGCGCGCCGGCGACCTGGAGCTGGACCCCATTCGCCGCCGGGCCACGCGCGGCGGCCGCCGCATCGATCTCACCGCCAAGGAGTTCGCCCTGCTGGAGCTGTTCCTGCGCCGCCGCGGCGAGGTCCTGCCACGTGCGCTCATCGCCTCGCAGGTCTGGGACATGAATTTCGATTCCGACACCAACGTCATCGACGTCGCGGTCAAACGGCTGCGCGCCAAGATCGACGACGGCTTCGACACCAAGCTCATCCGCACCGTGCGCGGCATGGGCTACGTCCTGGAGGCCCCGCCCGAGTGAGCCGGCCGCTGTCGCTCACCAACCGCATCGCCATGCTCTTCGCCGGGGTCGTGGTCGTCGTACTGGCGACCCTGGGCATCGCCATCGACCGGGCGGTGGACGCCCACTTCCGCGACATGGACCGCCAGATGCTCGCCGGCAAGGTCGAGCTGGTACGCAATCTGCTGGCGAAGGCCGGCGACCGCGCGGCGCTCGATGCCCTGCCGCAGCAGCTCGACGACGCCCTGGTGGGACACCATGGCCTGTCGCTGGCGGTGCTGGATGCCCAGGGCCACATCTGGTTCGCCAGCCGTGAAGGGCCCTTCCCTGCCGGTCTCATCGCCCAGGCGCGGCGCGGGCCGGTGGCGCTCGCCACTTGGCAGGAGGACGGACACCGTCTGCGCGGCATGGTTACGCGGGTGCAGACCCGGGCGGTCGGCGGCAGCCCCTATACCGTGGCCGTGTCCTACGACATCCGCCATCACGACCACTTCATGGCCGGCTTCCGGCGCTCCCTCGTCCTGGTCATGCTCATCGCCGCAATCGCCACCGCCGCCCTGGGCTGGGCGGTGACCCGCCAGGGCCTGAAACCGCTCCGGCGGATGGGGGACACCGCCCTGTCCATCTCCGCCCAGCGGCTCGACGCCCGCCTACCCGAGGGCGGCGTCGCGGCTGAGCTGGGGCAGCTCGCCGCCGCCTTTAACCAGATGCTGGCGCGTCTGCAGGAGGCCTTCCAACGCCTGGCCGACTACGCCGCCGACCTCGCGCACGAGTTGCGCACCCCAGTGTCCAATCTGATGACCCAGACCCAGGTGGTCCTTGCCCAGCCACGCGAGGCGGCTGCCTACAGGGAGACCCTGGAATCCGGCCTGGAGGAATACGAGCGCCTGGCGCGCATGATCGACGACATGCTGTGGCTCGCCAAGGCGGACAACCGCCTGCTGGTGCCGCAACGCGAGACGATCGACCTCGGGGCGGCGGCCCGTCGGGTGGCCGAGTTTTACGAGGCCGTCGCGGCGGAGGCCGGGGTCGAGGTGGCGGTAGCGGGCTCGGCGCACGTCACGGGCGACCGGCTGATGCTGGAGCGGTCCATCGCCAACCTGCTCGCCAACGCCATACGCCACACGCCGCGCGGCAGCCAGGTCCGCATCGAGGTGCGAGAGTCGGCCAGCGCGGCCCATATCGCCGTGGTCAACCCAGGTCCCGCCATCCCGCCTGAGCACTTGCCGCACGTCTTCGAGCGCTTCTACCGCGTGGCCCCCAGGCAACCCGCCGATGGCGCCCACACCGGCCTGGGCCTGGCCATCGTCAAGTCGATCGCCGAGGCGCATGGTGGCCGTGTGAAAGTGGCGTCCGTCCCCGGCATGACGCGCTTCGAGCTTAGCCTGCCCAAATCGGCATGAGGCTATAGACCCGCATGGCCGAACTTGCCTCTCGAGCGCCAGGGCTACCGCGTGTGGCTTTGCACCTTCTGCCCCGAATCGGGCAGTCGGCGCAACCGCCTGCTCTCGGCCCGGCTGGCCTGACGCGAAGCGGCTATAATGCGCGGATACCCGCATCCGAAAAAGGACCTCATGAAACGGACAGAACTGGATGCCGCCTGGCAGGCCCTGCGCGCCCATCGCAAGGAATGGAAAGGACTGCACCTGCGCGAGCTGTTCCGCGCCGACAAGCGCCGCTTCGAGCGCTTCTCGCTGCGTTTGAACGACTTGCTGCTCGACTACTCCAAAAACCTCATCACCCAGGACACCCTGCGCCTGCTCCTGCGGCTGGCCAAGGCCGCGGAGCTCAAGGAGGCGCGCGCGGCCATGTTCAATGGCCGCCACATCAACGTCACCGAGGGCCGGGCGGCGCTGCATACGGCACTGCGCGCGCCGGCCGAGCTCAGCCTGATGGTGGACGGCCACAACGTGATGACCGACGTGCGCCGCGTGCTAAGACAGATGACAACCTTCGTCGAGAAGGTGCACGCGGGCCGCTGGAAGGGTTATAGCGGCCAGCCCATCCGCGACATCGTCAACATCGGCATCGGCGGCTCGGACCTGGGGCCGGCCATGGTTTGCCAGGCCTTGACCCCCTATGCTCGACCGGGCATCAACGCGCATTTCGTCTCCAACGTCGATCCCACTCATCTGACCGAGACGCTCAAGCGCTTGAGCCCCGAGACCACCCTGTTCATCGTCGCCTCCAAGACCTTCACCACCCAGGAGACCTTGGCCAACGCCGCCGCCGCGCGCGCCTGGCTGTTGCAGCACGCCAGGGATGGCCGGGCGGTCGCACGCCACTTCGTCGCCGTGTCCACCAACCGCGAGGCGGTGGTGAACTTTGGCATCGACCCGGACAACATGTTCGAATTCTGGGATTGGGTCGGCGGCCGCTACTCGCTGTGGTCGGCCATTGGGCTACCCATCGCCCTGTATGCCGGCATGGAGCGCTTCAACGAGCTGCTCGCCGGGGCGCACGACATGGACCAGCATTTCCTCAACGCGCCGCTGGCGGCCAACATGCCGGTCATCCTCGGCCTCATCGGCATCTGGTACATCGACTTCTGGGATGCGCAAACCCACGCCGTACTGCCTTATGACCAGTATCTCGCGCGCCTGCCGGCCTATCTGCAGCAGCTCGACATGGAGTCCAACGGCAAATCGGTCACCCGCGCCGGCCGACCGGTCAAGCGCGCGACCGGCCCCATCGTCTTCGGCGAGCCCGGCACCAACGGCCAACACGCCTTCTATCAGCTCATCCACCAGGGCACCCGGCTCGTCCCCTGCGACTTCCTGGTCGCCGCCGAGTCACACAACCCGCTCGACGACCAGCACGAGATACTGCTCGCCAACTGCTTCGCCCAATCCGAGGCCCTCATGCGCGGCAAGACCGCCGCCGAGGTGCGCGCCGAGCTCAAGGCCCAGGGGCTGAAAAAGAAGGAGATCGCTAGGCTTCTGCCGCACCGCGTCTTCCCCGGCAACCGGCCGAGCAACACCCTGCTCTACCACCGCCTCAACCCGCGCACCCTGGGGCGGCTCATCGCCCTGTACGAACACAAGGTCTTCGTGCAGAGCGTGATCTGGGACATCAACGCCTTCGACCAGTGGGGCGTGGAGCTCGGCAAACAGCTCGCCCGCAGCATCCTGTCCGAGCTCAAATCCGCCGAACCGGCGCGCGGCCACGACGCCTCCACCAACGGGCTCATCAACTACTGCAAGGGCCTGCGCGAAGAGCCCTGACCGAAGCACAGGAGCACCGTCCATGGAATACACCCTGCTGCGCCTGCTGCACGTCGGCACGGTCTACGTGACCCTGGCCCTGTTCCTGCTTCGCGGCGTGTGGATGCTGCTCGACTCGCCGCGCCTGCAGGAGCGCTGGGTTCGCATCGTACCGCACCTTAACGACACAGTGCTGCTCGCCTCTGCCATCGCCATGCTGGTCGTGGCCGGGATGAACCCGCTCGATCAACCCTGGCTCATCGCCAAGATCCTCGGGCTCCTCGCCTACATCGTCCTGGGCACCGTCGCCCTCAAGCGCGGCCGTACCAAGGCCATCAAAGTCAGGGCCCTCATCGCCGCCCTGGGCGTGTTCGCCTACATCGTCGCCGTGGCGGTGACCAAGCAGGTGGTGCCGGGCGTCCTCTGACTCAGTCGCATTCAAGGACGGGGCGCCACGGCGCCTCAGCCAGCTCCTCGCCAGCGCGCGGTCTCGTCGGCATGAGTTGTAGCCCTCAAGGATGGCTCGATGAGCGCTACAAGCGACACGGATATCGAGGTTTGCACGAACCGACAAACGCCTCCCGAGTGGAAGTGCCTTCCTGGTCAGCCCAGGGCCTCAAGTGTCATCCGTCGCTTCGCGCCGCCGCCACCCGGTCGCGCCCGCCCGACTTCGCGTGGTACAGGGCCTTGTCGGCGCGCGCGAGCAGGTCTTCGGGCGTGTTCATGTCCTGGGTGCGCATGGCCACGCCGATGCTCAGGGTGACGGCGAAACGGTCGCCGGCGGGGCCGTAACGGCCCTCGCGCACGGCCTGCAGGATACGGTCGGCCAGCCCCAGGGCATCGGCCAGGGCGGTGCTGGGGCAGACCACGCAGAACTCCTCGCCGCCGTAGCGGAAGACGATGTCGTTGCGGCGACAGGTGCGCTCCAGCACGCGGGCGATCTGGCCAAGCACCAGGTCACCCGCCTCGTGGCCGTGACGGTCGTTGATCGCCTTGAAATGGTCGATGTCCAGCATCAGGCAGGCGAGCGCCGTGCCGTGGTGGCGGGCAAAGGACCATTCCTGCTGCAAGCGGTCGAGGCCGTAGCGGCGGTTGGCGAGCTGGGTGAGCGGATCGGTCAAGGCCTCCTGCAGCAGGCGCCGGTTGGCGCGGGCCCATTCGCCGGAGGAGCGAATCACCGACTCGCGCTCGGCGCGCACCGCACCCTGCAGGGCGATCACCCGCTGCGCCGTGTGCAGCCGGGCGATCAGGGCCGCGTCGCTGGGCTGGGTGAGCAGGTAGTCCGAGGCGCCGGCTTGCATCAGCCGGGCCACCTCGGCCTCGGCCTCGGGCGGGATGAGGGCGATGCAATAGCTGTGGCGGGCGTCGCCCCCGGCACGCAGGGTGCGCAGCCAGGCGACCGCCTCGCTCACCGACGCCGGGAGCTCGGCGAGGATGAGATCGAAAGGCTGTGACTGCAGCAGGCTCTGGGCCGCCGCCCAGTCCGCCGGCATGACCTTCAAGCCCAGGGCACGCAGCCTGTCCGTTAGTCGCTGCCTCATTTCAGGCTCGGTCACGATCAGGGCCACCTGCAGGGGCATGAGGACAAGGGGGGCCTGCGCCTCGCCACCGCCGGGCTCGGGCGGCAGGGTCAGCAGGCTCTTGAGATCGCTGAAGTCGTGGGTGGGCAGGCGCAGCTCGCGGCCCCAATCCTGCCACTGCGCCACCACCCTCTCGAACAGGGGTGGCACCTCGTGGTCCTCGAGGCCGAGCTGGGCGGCCGCGTGATAGAGCGAGGGCACCCGTTCCCAGCGCCGCACCTCGTCCATGCTGAGCAGATGACCCATGCGTGCGGCGAAGTGCAGCACCGCTGTCAGCGCATGAGCGCGCGAGCCGGCGGGGAACGGGGCCTCGGCCGGGATCTCGTGGTAGCGCACCGCGCGGTGGAAGATCTCGGGTAGGCCCCAGTCCTCAAGCAGCTCGGCGGAGAGCTCGGCATGGTGCAGGCCGAAGCTGTCGCGCCCCATCTGCCGCAAGGTGAGTTCCGAGGGCTCGGACGCCAAGATCTCGCTGTACTCGTAGGGGAAGACCGTAGCCAGCGCGAGCCGCCCCACTCCGGAGAGCAAGCCGCAGGTGAAGCTCTCGTCGGGCGGACATTCGGCCTGGTGCGCGAGCTGTTGAGCGGCGATGGCCGCCGCGAGCGAGGCGGTCCAGTAACCCGTATAGTCGAAATTGGCACAAGCGCCGCTGCGATAGTGGTCGATGAGGGAAAACCCCAAGGCGACCTGGCGCACGCGAAACAGCCCGAGGAAGACGATGGCGTGCGGCAGCGAGGCGATATGGCGCAGGGCACCGCCGCGCGCGGCGTTGGCGTAGCGCAGGATGCGACCGGCCATGGCCGGATCGGTCTGCACCAGACGGGTGAGCGCCGGGATGTTGGCATCGGGCCGCTGGGTGAGCTCCAGAACGGCGAGCGCCACCTCTTTGGGCGAGGGCAGCAAACCCGTGGCCTTGAGCGCCTCGAAACGGTGTTTGGCATCCGCGATCACGCACACCCCTCAAGTCCAGCCCCCGACGCTATGCGCCCGGGTAAGAGGGGTGGACGACGGGTGGCGTCCCCCACTGCGGTATAACCGCGCGGACGGACGGTCCACTGTCCTACGCCCGTGCTCTCTATTGGCGCAAAGGAGGGCCGATCATGGGCGCATTGTAGGCGAGGTGGCGACGTCCGCCCCATTCGGATAAACCCTATGCCAATAGCGCCTCTCCCGGTGACGCGCGGTGTCGACCGCGACGCCACCCGCCGCGAAACGCAGCTCCAAAGCGCCCTGCCAGTCGGTGCGCAGGATGCGCATGCCGCGCTCGGTGAAGCGCTGCAGCACCTCGGGTGCAGGGTGGCCGAAGCGGTTGCGATGCCCGGCCGAAATCACCCCATAGTCGGCGCCGACGGCATCGAGGAATTCCGGCATGGATGAGGAGCGGCTGCCGTGGTGTGCGGCGATGAGGACATCGGCCGCCAGGGTCTCCGGCACCCGCTCCAGCAGACTCAGCTCGCCCAGTCGCTCGACGTCCCCCGTGAGCAACAGGCTGCCGTTGGGGCTGCTCACCTTGAGGACACAGCTCCGGTCGTTGTCGGCATAGTGCCGGTTGGCGTAATGATGCGCGGGTGGGTGCAGGATAGTGAACACCACCCCATCCCATCGCCAAGATGTGCCGGCGGTGCAGGTGCGCGCGTCGCCGTGCGCCGCCAGGATGGCCTGGCCGTGCGAACTCACCCGGCTTTGCTCCAGGCCTTTAAGTGAGGTCCACAACACGGCCGGGGGCAGGCTGGCCATCAGGCCCAGTGCACCGCCGCTGTGGTCCGTGTCGTCGTGGCTGACGACCAGGGCGTCGAGGCGTTCGACACCCTGCGCATGCAGATAGGGGGCGACGATCCGCGCCCCGGCATCCTCACCCGAGGCATAGAGGGGGCCGGTGTCGTAGACCAGGGTGTGACCGGCCGTGCGCACCACGGCGGCCAGGCCCTGCCCCACGTCGAGCACGGTGAGCCAGAACTCGCCCACCCCCGGCCCATCCAGGCGCGGCGACAACAACGGCAGGAAGAGGACGAGTCCCAACGCGCGGGCAGGCAGTCCTCGGGGCAACAGGAGCAGGGCGGTGCCGAGCAGGGCCAGCGCAATGGCAGTCCATCCAGGGTGGGCCCCGTGCCAGACCGGCTGTGGCAGGGTGTCGAGCCAGACCAGGCCCTGCATGGTCAGCGCCACCGCAGCGTGGGCCAGCCATGCGAGGGCGTCCAGGGGCAACACCACCGCCAGGAGGGTGAGCGGGACTGCGATGAGGCCGATGAGCGGGATGGCAAAGGCATTCGCCAGCGGCGAGACCAGGGAGAGCTCGTGAAACAGGGCGAGCAAGGCCGGGGTCAGGGCCATGGTCACCGCCGCCTGGGTCTTCGCAGCGGCCAACCACCAGGGCGGCGGCCGCAACCGTCCGCTGCCCGCATACATGAGCGCCGCCACCGCCCCGAAGGAGAGCCAAAACCCCGGCGCCAGGGCCGCCCACGGGTCAATGGCGACGACGACCAGCAAGGCCGCGGCCAGGACGCGCGTGGGCGAGGCCATGAGACCGAACCACAGCCCTGCCGCCACGGCGGCGAGCATGTAGAGGGTACGCTGCGCCGGGATGCCGAAGCCGGCCAGGGCGACATAGGCCGCGGCGGCCGCCAAGCCCAGCGCAAGCCCCGCCTTGCGCGCCGGCAGGTGCAGGCACAGCCCCGGCGCACGCCGCCAAAGCCAGGTCACCAGCGCATAGACCAGGGTGGAGAAGAGGGTCACGTGCATGCCGGAGATGCTCATCAGGTGGGTGACCCCGGTGTGGCGGAACAGGGTCCACTGCGCGCCGGAGATGGCGTTCTGATCGCCGATGGCCAGCGCGATGACCACCCCGGCGTAAGGGCGCCCGCTCAGCGCCGCAGCCAGCCGGTCGCGGATCTCGCCGCGCTGCCGGTCGATCCAACCGCGCAGGGCACCGTCACAGCCCTCGGTCTCGACCGGGACGCCGGTCAGCACACCGGTGGCGCGGATGCCTCGCTCGAAAAGCCAGGCCTCGTAATCGAAGCCGTGCGGGTTGAGGCTGGCGTGCGGGGAGGCCAGTTTGGCGCTCAGGCGCACACAGGCGCCGGCGGCCGGCGGTGGGGGCGGCTCGCCGCGGAATGACGCATGGGTGAGCAGGACACGCCGGGGCACAACGGCATCGCGGGAGTGCACCGCCGTGACATCGATGCGCACACGCCAGCCCTGCGGCGTGCGCTCGGGCAGGTCGACCACCCGGCCGGTGAGGCTCACCGGCCGGCCCTCCCAGGCGTCCGGCAGATGGTCGGCGAGACGTGCCTCGGCCCGCCAGGCGGCATAGTGGAAACCCGCCAGGCCGGCCAGCAGCCCGACGAGGGCGAGGCGGCCGACGCTAACACGCTCGCGGATCCGCCACAGGACGGGCAGAAGCAGCCAGGGCAGCGCCAACCCGAGCCAGGCGTGGGCGGGCAAGGCCGGCTGCAGTTGCAGCAAGGCCGCGCCCAGGGCAAAGGCAAGAATCGCCACGCGGATCACGTTACAATCGAGCAGGACCCTCCCAGGCCCCTGCCCGCCGCATGCCGCGCAAGCATTTCCGCAAGTTCCTCCCCGATCACGCAACCGTGAGGGACCACCGCCACCTACGGCATTTCCGCCCCCTGCTGCGTCATCCCAACCTGTGGCACCTCAACCGTCACTCGGTGGCGGGCGGCGTGGCGGCAGGCCTTTTCGGCGGCCTCATCCCGGGGCCTTTCCAGATGCTCACCGCGGCGATCCTCGCCATCGTCTTTCGCGTCAACCTGCCAGTGGCCTTGGCCACGACCCTGTTGTCCAACCCCTTCACCTGGCCCTTCATCATCGTCACGGCCTACTGGATCGGTGCGCAGATCACCGGAGAGAAGGCCAATGGTGTGCAGCCCTTCGAATTCGACTGGCTCGCCGGGCCGTGGTCCGAGCTCCTGCCCCGCTTGCTACACTGGTTCGCCGGCATGGGCGAGACCTTTCTGCTCGGTCTGCTGATCCTCGCCCTGGCCCTCGCCGCGACCGGCTATTTCCTGGTCCAGCTCGGCTGGCGGCTCTATATCCTCGCCTATCTGCGCCGGCGCCGGGCACGCGGCCACTGACGTTTCGCCACCGCCCCGCCGCGTGGGAGGATCAGTTGCGCTCGGCCGGCACGCTCACCGGATAGCCGTTGGATAGCGCGGTGAGAAACACCTCCAGATCGGTGTAGGCCTGGCTGCCCGGTAGCAAGGGCTGCACGCCGGTGTCCAGGTTGCATTCCATCATGCGTAGGTGCAACGACTGCAGGAAATACTGCGTGCGATAGACCGGGTAGTGGGTGACATCCCCATAGGGTGTGGTGATGCGGCTGCCGCGCACGAGTTGGCCGATGTTGCGGGTATGGCAGGATGAGCAGGCGATATTGAGGCGTCCCGCCTTGGTGTGAAACAGCCGACGCCCCCGTTCGAAGGCCTCCTGCATCGGCCCGCGCGACACATCGATGCGGATGGGCATACCCTGGCTTTGGCTGGCGATGTAGAGGGACACGGCGCTGTTGTCATAGCTGCCGTTCTGCAGGACCTCACCCTGCGCCGCGGCACAGTGTTCGATCACCGCCTCGAGACCGGCGACCCGGCCGAGGTCCCGCCGGTATTGCGGATAGCGCGTGCGCAGTCCCTTCAGCCCCGAGCGCCCGGTGCCCAGACAGGCGGCGAAGCGCCCATCGCGGTTGAGCGTCTTGTACAACGCCTCGCCCCGCTCCAGGGCGAAATGGCCGCCATGCACCGACTGGTTGAAGGGCGGATCCATGAACTTCCAGTTGAGCTTCCAGTTCTCCTCGGGGTCTCCGGCCAGACGCCAGTCCAGCTTGCCACGGTCACGCCAGTAGGGATAGGTCTTGGATAGGCGCATGTCGCCCCGGACGTGCGGCTCGTAGTCTGGAATGGGCAGATCCAGGTCACGGTAGGGAGTCGGCTCCTGCGCCCAGGCAACCCCGGTTAATGCCGCCAGCAGTAGTCCCGTGCGCAACAGCGCGGGCATGTTCTCATTCCAGACTTTGCACATAGGCGGTGAGGTCCCGGATTTCCTGGTCGGTCAGCACACCCAGGGTGCCGAAGGGCGGCATCACCGTGTTGGGATTCGCGACACGGCGATCGAAGATCTGTTGGTAGACATAGGCGTCGCTTACGCCACGCTGCTTGTAGCCCAGCAGGAGCTGGCCCACCGACCCTGGCCAGGACTCACCCGGCAGGGTGTGGCAGGCGATACAGTTGCCGCGGGCGGGATCCATGGCGATCTCCCGGCCGCGGGTGGGGTCGCCGCGCAGGGGCGGAACGAAGCCGGCCTGCTGCGGACTTGGGGTGGCACGCCGGTCGAGGTGGCTGAGGGTGGGCCAGGGCGTCAGGTCGCGCTTGTGCGACCCCCACTCCAGACGCCCGCTGTTGACCACCACCCTGGGCACCAGGGTCCGGTTCTGGGCGTTGGGGTCGACGGCGGCGTCCGCCGGCCAGTCGGCGGCCTGGGCCACGCTGGCCAGGCACAGGCAAACACCCCCGAGGACGAGGGGTCTCATCTTGTCTCCTTCACGATCCGAAATGTCGCTTTTTGTGCAGTCTAGCAATGCGCGGTCGCCGGCTCAAGCCGACCGTCGGCCAGGTGCAGCACGCGCTGCATGCGCTGGGCGAGCTCCGGGTCATGCGTCACCACCAGGAAGGCCACGGCGCGGCGCAGGCTCAGCTCGAGCAGAAGGTCCTGGACATGCGCGGCGGTGTGGCGGTCCAGATTGCCGGTGGGCTCGTCCATCAGCACACAGGCGGGCTGGGTGACCAGGGCGCGGGCGATGGCCGCGCGCTGGCGCTCGCCGCCCGACAGCTCACCCGGCCGGTGCGTGAGCCGGTGTGCGAGCCCCACCTCGGCCAGCATCTCGACAGCAGTGGCCAGCGCCTGCACGCGCGGCGTACGGCGGATGAGCAGCGGCATGGCCACGTTCTCGACGGCGGAGAACTCCGGCAAGAGATGATGGAACTGGTAGACGAAGCCCAGCACGCGGTTGCGCAGCCGGCCGCGCGCCGCCTCGGTCAGCGCCCAGAGGTCCTGACCGGTCAGGTGCACCACCCCGGCCGTGGGCCGGTCGAGTCCGCCCAGGACATGCAGGAGCGTGCTCTTGCCCGAGCCCGATGCGCCCATGATGGCGACCCGCTCCCCGGCGCGGATGACGAGGTCCACACCGGTGAGGACCGGCACCTCCTCGTTGCCCTGCCAGTAGCGCTTCACGAGACCCCGGCAGGCCAGCACGGCGCCGGCGGATGCCGTCTCACTCATAGCGCAGCGCCTCGGCCGGCTGCACCCGGGCAGCGCGCCAGCTGGGATAAAGGGTGGCGAGGAAGGCGAGCAGCAGGGCCACGCCGCCGATCCATGCGACATCCGACCAGATGAGCTTGGATGGCAGCTCGGAGATGAAATAGACGTCGGCGGGGAACAGGTCTAGGCCCAGGGCGCGTTCGATCATCGGCACCACGGTCTCGACGTTCAGGGCCAGTAGGATGCCGCCGCTCACGCCCAGGAAGGTGCCCACCACCCCGATCAGGCTACCCTGCACCATGAAGATCTGCATGATGCTCGCGGGGCTCGCACCCAGGGTGCGCAGGATGGCGATGTCGGCCTGCTTGTCGGTGACCACCATGACCAGGGTGGAGATGATGTTGAAGGCGGCCACGGCCACGATCAGCGTCAGGATCAGGGCCATCATGCGCTTCTCGATCGCCACCGCGCGGAAGAAGTTGGCATGGCTCATGGTCCAGTCGGACAGGAAATAGTCACCCTGCAGACGGCGTGCCAGCTCGCGTGTGACGAAGGGCGCGCGTTCCATGTCGGCGAGCTTGACCCGCAGCCCCGAGACGGCGTCGCCCAGACGGTAGAGCCGCTGCGCATCGGCCAGGTGGATGAGCGCGAGCCCGGCGTCGAATTCGTACATGCCCGCTTCGAACACCCCCACCACCGTGAACCGCTTGAGCCGCGGCACCAGGCCCGCGGGCGTGAAGCTGCCCTGGGGGATGATCACGGCGACCTTGTCGCCGGGGGTGAGACCGAGGCTGCGGGCGAGCTCCAGGCCCAGGATGATATTGTACTCGCCCGCCTTGAGATCGGTGAGGCGACCCGCCTTCATCGCCGCGGCGAGGTCGGATACCTCATCCTCCCGCTCGGGCAGGACACCGCGCAACAAGGCCCCTCTCGGATTGGACCCATTGGCGAGCAGGGCCTGCCCGCGCACGTAGGGAGCGGTGCCGCGCACCTCGGGGTGCCGCCGCACCTGTGCCTCGAGGCCCGGCCAGTCGCCCAGGCTCTCGCCCGCGCCGGTGATCTCCAGGTGCGAGGCCACCCCGAGGATGCGGTTGCGCAGCTCCTCCTGAAAGCCGTTCATCACCGAGAGGACGACGATCAGCGCCGTCACCCCCAGGGCGATGCCGGCCATGGAGATGAGCGAGATGAAGGAGATGAAGTGATTGCGGCGCTTGGCGCGGGTATAGCGCAGGCCGATCCAGAGTTCGTAGGGCAGCACGGGCGGCAGTCTGCCACAAGGCGGTATGCCGGGCCAGCGCCGATCAGGTGATCAGGGGGCAGGCGCCCCTGTACAGGCGCCCCAGACCGGGGGCGCGGATTTGGGAGGGCGCGGTGTGCCGGGACTCAGGGTGAGGGGCTGAGCGGGCCCGAGGTCACCGGCCGTAGCGCGATGTCCAGGGCGGCCAGGTTACGGGAGGTCGGCTCGGTCGGTGCACCGCAGGCCGCCGCACGCTCCTGGATCAACTGGCTGTGCATGGCCAGGTAGGCGCTGCGCTCGCGCAGATCGCTCAGCAGTGTCAGGATGCGCTGATGCGCACGACATTCAGCCTCTGTCATGTAGATCGAACAGCTGTCGTTCAGACCATCGGCGCGCTGCTCCGGAAGGGCGAGCTCGCTGGCCTGTGCGCCGATCGCCAGAAGCAATGCCAAAGGCAGAGCCAATCGACTGAACATAACCGTCTCCTAATAAAATGATATTCATAACCAAGTATATCAGTCGGATATTACAGTGCAAGCGCATTCATGCTCAGGGGGCCAACCCGACAGCACAGGGCGTAACCCTGCCCCGCTGCAGGGTCAGTCCGTCAGCAGGTGGGCGGCGACCTCGCGGCGCTGCCCCGAGCGCCGGTGTTCGTAGAGATAGACGCCCTGCCAGATGCCCAGGACCAGGCGGCCGTCGAAGACCGGGATGCTGAGCTGGGTTTGGGTGAGCGCGGCGCGGATGTGCGCCGGCATGTCGTCGGGGCCCTCCGTGCGGTGGCGATAGCGGGCGTCGCCCTCGGGCACGAGACGGCTCAGGAAGCCCTCGAGATCGTGCCGCACGTCCGGATCGGCGTTTTCCTGGATGAGCAGGCTGGCCGAGGTATGACGCACGAACAGCGTGAGCAGTCCGTCGCCAGCACGGCACTCCGAGACCCAGCGCGTGAGCGCTGATGTGAACTCGTAGAGCCCCTTGCCACGGGTCTCGATCAGGAATGTCCGGGTGAACTGGTGCATCGGCGGCGACAACAAAAAGGCCGGCGGTGCCGGCCTACGAGCCGCTGTGGATTTTACATCAGCCGCGCGCGACCAGGTCCCGATAGGCGTGCCAGGTGGCATGACCCAGGACAGGGAAGATCACCACCAGCGGTACGAACCAGGCCAGCAGGCCGATGAAACCCAGCACCCCGATCAGCAGGGCCCAGACCAGCATGGGCAGCGGGTTTTCACGCACCACCCACAGGCTGCTGACCACCGCTGTGATGAGGTCGACCTTGCGATCCATCAGCATGGGAAGTGAGACGACCGAGAGCGCGAAGACCAAGGCCGCCACCGCGCCGCCGGCCAGCATGTACGGCACCAGTAAGCCGACATGCTCGGGGGCGATCAAGAGCGACAGGCTGAAACTCTGATCGGAGACGATGTCGGACTTGAGTAAGAGCCCGACCAGGATGGCAGAGATGCGCTCCCAGGCGCTGAGGATGAAGGCCAACAGCAGCCCGAACAGACCAATGCTACCGGCGTTTGCGCGCAGCCCGTCGAACACGCGGACATCCGCACCTAGGTCCTCACGCCGGGAGATCTCATAGAAACCGATGGCCAGGAAGGGCGCAACAAGCAGGAAGCCACTGGTCAGGGCCATGGCGAGATGCAACCGCGCCCAGACATAATCGATGAGCAGATAGCCCAGCACGGCAAAGACGATGCCCAAGGTCAAAGACAGGGGCCATGCCCGGACGAAGTCATGCCAGCCCAGGCGCAACCAGGTCAGCGGACGCATGGCGGGCACGCGATTCACGGCGGGCAGATCGATGTGCTTGCTATGGGGTTTGATGGTCACGGTACTCATGTCACCCTCCTTTCGAGCATGCTTGGGAAACTGCTGTTAAAACTCTAGTCTATTACTCAACTATTGGAAGGAAACAACGGAGCTGGAGTTCCCGCAAGGGTCTGGCTCCTCTCTTCAGGAGACCGTCATGACCGATTTGCAGAAGTTGCGGCAGCTGGGCCAGAGCATTTGGCTGGACAACCTCTCGCGCACCCATCTGCGCGAGGGGCGGCTCACCCGTCTCATCGAGACCGGGGTGACCGGCATCACCTCAAACCCCACCATCTTCCACAAGGCGGTGAGCGAAAGCCCTCACTACGCGTCAGACCTCGACGGCCTGCGGCGCGAGGAGCCGGACCCGGAGCGCCGCTACGAGGCCCTGGTGATCGAGGACATCCGTGCCGCCTGCGACCTCTTCCGACCGGTCCACGAGGCGAGCGGTGGCGACGATGGCTATGTCAGCCTCGAGGTCGCCCCGCGCCTGGCGCACGATGCCGAGGGCACGGTGGCCGAGGCCAAACGCCTGGCTGCACGGGTGGCGCGCGAGAACCTCCTCATCAAGGTGCCTGGAACAGCGGAGGGCCTTGTCGCCTTTGAACGGCTCACCGCCGCCGGGGTGCGCGTGAACGTCACCCTCCTGTTCTCACTGCAGCACGTGGTGCGCGTATTCGAGGCCTACATCCGCGGGGCCAAGGCCTGGCTAGGCTCTGGTGGTGTCCCTTCCAGGCTCAAGGCCGTGGCGAGCCT
>JBKBRS010000305.1:0-872 GCA_046292095.1 Thiobacillaceae bacterium | reverse complement strand
CGAGACGCCGGTCAGGATGCGGAACTTGGGTTCGGTCATGGGTCGTCCCTCGTGGTTTTGGCCACGGGCGGGAGGCGCCGCGGCTGACTTAGCTACGGGACAGGCGCGGCCTGGACGCATCGGCGGCGGATTTCTTTCGCAAGGGTCCAGCGCGGCCGTTGCGGGTCTGGCGGGCTCGGCCTAGGGTCCGCGCCCTTCTCAACTTCATCACGGGCGCACGCCCATGCCGCAGATCCTCGTCGAGGACCTGGCCAAGACCTATCGCGTCGCCGAGCGCGATCCCGGCCTGCTGGGCGCGGTCAAGGGTCTGGTCCATCGCCGCCACCGCACGGTCGAGGCCCTGCGCGACGTCTCGTTCGCCCTGGAGGCCGGCGAGCTCCTGGGCTTCATCGGCCCCAACGGGGCGGGCAAGTCCACCACCATCAAGATCCTCTCCGGCATCCTGAAACCCGACGGCGGACGCGTGGTCGTGAACGGCCGCGTGCCCTTCGACGACCGCATCGCCCACGTGGCGGAGATCGGCGTCGTCTTCGGTCAGCGGACCCAGCTCTGGTGGGACCTGCCGATCGCCGACGGCTTCGACCTGTTGCGCGACATCTACCGCCTGGCGCCGGAGCGCTACCGCCGCAACCGCGACGAACTCGTCGCCCTCCTGCGCCTGGAGCGGCTCCTCGACCAGCCGGTGCGCCAGCTCTCGCTCGGCCAGCGCATGCGCGCCGAGATCGCCGCGGCCCTGCTGCACGAGCCGCCGGTCCTCTTCCTCGATGAGCCCACCATCGGCCTGGATGCGCCGTCGAAGCTCGCCGTACGCGAGGTGGTCAAGCGCCTGAACCGCGAGCGCGGCGTCACCGTCCTGCTCACCACCCACTACC
>JBKBRS010000304.1:0-873 GCA_046292095.1 Thiobacillaceae bacterium | reverse complement strand
CAAGCGAGCCACCGGCACACCTGCTCGACCACGGCGCCTTCACCCCAGACTTGCGTAAAGTCCCCGGCGGCAGCGTCGGCTTTGCCCTGTGGTTGCGCATGCTTTTTTCCTGCCTGGTGGACGCGGACTTCCTCGACACCGAAGCCTACATGGATCCTGCCAGGGCGGGCCAGCGCGGGGCATGGCCAGGGCTCGACGCCTTGCTCGACCGCTTTGACCGGCACATGAACGAACTGTTGGCCCAGGCCGCGCCAACGCCAGTCAACCGCCTGCGCGCCCAGATCCTCGCCGAATGCCGGGCGAAGGCGCCCGAGGCGCCGGGCGTGTTCTCGCTGACCGTCCCCACCGGCGGCGGCAAGATCGCCCGGCTTAAATGCCGGGCGCGGATTGAAACACGACCACGCTGGAGGCGGTGCTGGATGTGCTCGAGGGTATCGCCCGGCTTAAATGCCGGGCGCGGATTGAAACCACGAGATCATGACCGACGGGCTTGGCGGGCTGTTTTGTATCGCCCGGCTTAAATGCCGGGCGCGGATTGAAACCATACCAAGTCACCCGCCGGCGGTCACGCTTCTTCGGCTCCTGCAACCTTGGCTTGCTGCCACAGCCACAGCATGCGATCCCAGCCCAGCCGCTGGCGTTCGATCACGGGGGCATCTTTTTGCGGCATTTTGGCCACGCAGCCCAGCCTCCTGACAACTTGAGGGCAGCGCACCGGCAGGTCATTATCAAATAAATTTATAGAACCTTCATCAAAGTTTCATAATTATTTGAAATCCTTCCACCTGTACTCACACCCTGGAGGGATCATGTTTCACGTTTCATCAGCTTCGTTCAAAATGAGCGCCGTCTGTTCGGCTGCCTTGATTGCCC
>JBKBRS010000303.1:0-881 GCA_046292095.1 Thiobacillaceae bacterium | reverse complement strand
CGCCGACGCCTTGCTCGCCCAGCCGGCCCAGCACGGCGGCGGAAAGCTGCACGTCGCCGCGCAGGAAGACGCGCGTGAGAGGGGCGAGCGGCACGGTGCCGATGCGCTCGCCATTTTCGCGGAATACCAGCGCGCCGGCATCGAGTTGCAGGTGCACGCCACGACGGTCGATGAACAGCGAGCTCATGCTCAGACGATCGCGAAATGGCCGCCCGTGAAGTGGCGGGCCAGTCCAAACAGCCGCGGCTTCATGCGCGGGTCGAGGGCGAAGACGTGCACCCGGTCTTCTTCCGCTTCGATCAGCGTTTCGAGCTGGCGCCAGACGCGCTTGAGCTCGGCCGGGGTGAGCCAGAGCTCGCATACCGATTTCTGCCCGGCGACCTTGTAGCCGGTGAGATAGCGGCAGACCCTGTGCAGCCGGCGAGGTTCGCAGACGTCATAGGCGACGAGGTAGAGGGCGCGCTTCGTGTCCATGCCGTCATCTTAAAAAACCGGCGCTGACGGCACGGCACGGCAAGCTTGCCTTCAGGCTTCGAGCATGATGGCTGACGGCGGCAGCGTCAGCCCGCGCCGCGTATGAGGCTTCTTGCCCTCGCGCGTGAGCAGATAGGGCGCGGCGGCCGGGCCGAGGGCCGCTTTCAGCGCCGCTTCGAGCTTGGAGTTGTTCTCGTCGAAGAATTCCTTTTCCATGCCGCCTGCAAGGCGCTTTTGCGCCTTCGCGAACGCTTCGCTGTCTGCGCCGGTGACGCGGGCATAGGGGCGCAGGAATTCTTCCGGCGCGATCTCGCGCCAGTGGCGCAGCGGCCGCCCTTCGCGCACGGCTTGCGCCCAGAAGGCCAGCCAGGCGATCAGCGCCGGTTTGAGCGCGACGGCCCGCTGTC
>JBKBRS010000302.1:0-898 GCA_046292095.1 Thiobacillaceae bacterium | reverse complement strand
GTGATGCGTCCGGTGCGGATGGCCTTGTGCACGGCGGTGTCCGATACCCCACGGTGGCGGGCGTAGGCGCGAATCGAGATGCCCATGGCCCTTTTCGATCAAGTCATCGTCAGTTCTTGGCCAACACCCGCAGAAAACGCTTGGCTTCACGGGCGAGAAGCGCGTTCATCACCTCACCCAATCACCACGCACCAAGGAGCACAGACCATGACCCTGCGCATCCGCCAACCCCAGGTCACCGACACCAACGGAAACGCCCTCGGCACCCGCCTGATCCGAATCGAGTTCGACGAGCAGGGCCCAGCGACCGTGATGCACGACGGCCAGCGTTACGACTTCACCGGCAAGACCGGCACCCACCTCAAAACCGGCTTGGCGGTGCGCGAGATGGCCACCGCGCGCGATGCGCGCCTGTGGATCAGCCTCGATGGCGAGCACCTGTGGGAAGACTGACTCGCGCCGATCCATCCCTATCCAGGAGCAGACCATGAGCACCATCACCCTGACCCCCGCCCAGCACGCGATCCTGGCCCATGCGCTCGAGCACAGCGACGGCCGAATCGACTGGTTCCCCGAGCACATCCAAGGCGGTGCCCGCCGCAAGGTGCTCGATGGCCTGGCCAACCGCGCCCTGATCGCCCGCCAGGGCGAGGTCTGGGTCGTCGCCGACGCAGGCTACGAGGCCCTGGGCGTGCCGCGCCCGGGTGCCCGCACCGCCCAGCGCCAGTCCTTCGTCACCAAGCTCGATGTGGTGATCGCCCAGGCTGAGCAGGCGCAGACGGCACCCGACGAGGCCGACCTGGAGGCGGCGGTGAGCGCCGCCGAAGCCACCTGGGCGCAGGATGCGCATCGCAGCGCCGAGCCCCGCCGCCCCCGCGCCGACAGCAAGCAGGCGCAG
>JBKBRS010000301.1:0-983 GCA_046292095.1 Thiobacillaceae bacterium | reverse complement strand
TCGACACGGCGGCGCTCGCGCACAACCTGGCCGTGGCGCGCCGACTGGCGGGCAGGGCGCGCATTCTCGCCGTGATCAAGGCGAACGGCTATGGCCACGGGCTCGTACGGGTGGCCGATGCCCTGCGGGCCGCCGACGGTTTCGCGGTGTTGACCCTGGACGAGGCGGCGGCGCTGCGCTCGCAGGGTTACACCCACCCCATCGTCCTGCTGGAGGGCTGGTTCCATCCCAACGAGCTGCCGGAGATCGCACGGCTGCGACTGCGGCCGGTGGTGCACCGCGAAGACCAGGCCGAGGTGCTGGCCAGGGCGCGTCTTGACAACCGCATCGACATCCTGGTCAAGGTCGATACTGGCATGCACCGCCTCGGCCTGCCGCCGCAACGCGTCAAGGGGGTGGTCGAGCGTTTGCGCGCCGCCCCACAGGTCGGCGGCATCACGCTCATGACCCATTTTGCCAGCGCCGATGAGCCGGCGACCGGGGTGACCGAACAATGCGCCCGCTTCCAGGCGGCCTGTCAGGGCCTGAACCTGCCCGTCACCCTGGCCAACTCGGCGGCCTTGCTGCGCTATCCCGAGACCCTGGGTGACTGGGTACGCCCCGGCATCATGCTCTATGGGGTGTCGCCCTTCGCGGCGCAGAGCGGCGAGGCGCTGGGCCTCATACCGGCGATGACCCTGGAGTCCGCCCTGATTGCCGTGCAGAACGTGCGCAAGGGCGAGGGGGTGGGTTATGGACCCGCCTTCGTCGCCCCGCGCGACCTGCGCGTGGGGGTGGTGGCCTGTGGCTATGCCGACGGTTATCCGCGCCACGCCGGCACCGGCACTCCCATTCTGGTGGATGGGCGGCCGACGCGCACCCTGGGCCGGGTATCCATGGACATGCTGGCGGTGGACTTGAGCGCGGTGCCGCAGGCCCATGTGGGCAGCCCGGTGCGGCTCTGGGGTCCGGGGCTGCCGGTGGAGGCGGTGGCGGCGGCGGCA
>JBKBRS010000300.1:380-989 GCA_046292095.1 Thiobacillaceae bacterium | reverse complement strand
AGTCACGCGAGACGAAGAAGACGAGACATTGTACGGAGAAGTAAGGAAAAGGTCATTCTCCCGTGGAGGTTGCCGCGACGGCGGAACCGTCACGGCGCGAGGGTTTGAGGGACGGGGCAGGCGTCTGGGCGTCCGGCGTGACGAGCCGGGCCACGCCCTGGGCGATCAGCCAGCGGGCGCTGATCTCATTCAGATCGAGGCGCTCGCCGGCGGCATGGCGCTGTCCGGCGTGGGTGTGGAGCTTCAAGAGTTCGATGTGCATGGGTCATCCTGTCTGCGTGAGGTCGGTGAGGACGGTGCGGTAGCGGATCTCGTAACGGGCGGGAAGCATCACGGCTCCTGCGTCGGCGTCGTCGGCATCCCACTCGCAGTCGATCTCGCGCACGGCGATGGCCAGCCCGCCGAGGTTCGAGTCCGCGAGCACGGCGGCGTGGGCGGCGACGATCAGCCGGTCAGCTGCATCGAAGGCATCCGCGCCGCGCGCGAGCGCGACCAGGCGCACGGTGAGCGAGCGGTCCACCAGCCGGTTGGCGTGCGCAGTAAGGGCGTCGCCCTCGACGAAGAGAAGCAAGGCAGGCCCGGCCTCGCGAGGCAGCGGTGTGGCCGGCT
>JBKBRS010000300.1:0-370 GCA_046292095.1 Thiobacillaceae bacterium | reverse complement strand
ACTCGCGGCCGTCGCCGAAGGCGCTGACCTCACGCACGCGGTAGGACTCGCCGGCGATGGTGACCACGTCGCCCGGTGCGAGCGCGAGGCGCGAGGCCGCGTACTCGATCGCGAAGTCGCGCGAGAGCGCCAGCCCGTCGAGCACCGTCTCGTCCGGCGCACGGAACGCACAGTGCACGGTGGTGGTGCCCACCACGACAGGCGTCAACAGCCCCGCGCGCTCGGCGGCGTCGTACAGATCCTCCACACGCACCATCGGACAGGCACCCTCAGACGGTCAGCCTCACCAGCACGCCCGGCCGGTGACACATCGGCAGCGGGTTGCTCTGGGTGTGCAGATCGGTCCCCCGCTCGAACTTGCGCGGCTCCT
>JBKBRS010000299.1:0-991 GCA_046292095.1 Thiobacillaceae bacterium | reverse complement strand
ACGTCTGTCATCAGCGGTGATCGGCAGAGGTCTGTTCGTTGCATAAAAGGGCCAGCGGCCCAGACGGGTGAAAGGAGGAAAGCCCCGTCACGGGCCGCTAGGGTCGCTGCTGCGTTGAAATGAAAAACCCGCCGACGTTCAGACCGTGGGCGGGTTTCGTAATGCGTACTGGATGGTGGAGGGTGCAAACTGCAAACCATGCAAACCTCGGTTTGCAGTTTGACGCTAGCGAAATGCCGCGCTCGCGCCCCCCGCATGGCTCAGTGCCCAGGAAGGACCCGTGGATGGCCGGGCGGCTTCCTCGACCGTCGCCGCTGTCCAGCAGGTAGCCGCGATACTACCCCCGGACCGGCGAATCTGTTGCAGCGGCGAAAGCCGCATTTCGTCGCCGATGCACGCGGATGCACGACCCCACCCGCCAAATCACGCCAAAACACTACGCCGTCAAGGCGACGCCGTTGAGGTGATCGGCCACCAAATGCAGCGCCCGCTGCCAGCGCCGCCAGGCCGTGGTGCGGTCGCAGCCCAAGCGCGTGCAGATGTCGCGCCAGCGGTGGCGCTCGGCGCGCATCCACACGAGGTGCCGTTCCTCTTCCTCCAGCCATTGCACCCAGCGCATCGCTTCGAGCATGCGCTCGATGGCCTCTGGCGCGGGCGGAAAGCGCCGGATCGTGGGTTCCGCCCCCAGCGTCTCCCACGGCAGGCGCCGGATCGCGGGCCAGGTGTTGAAGTAGCCCTGCACCCGCACGGGTGGCAGGCGGTGCGCGGTGATGGCCGCCTCGCGGAAGCGCTCGGCCACCTGCTCGACGGTCCACTCAGCCATGGCGCACCTCCCGGGTTGCATTGGGTGATCCATACAGCCGCTCGCCGATGCGGCGGATCAACTCGCGCTCCGTCCAGTCCAGCCGGGCATCGTCTTGACTGACAACGAGCACGCGCTGCTCGCGCCAGCCCTGGCGCTTGACGGCTTCCACGTCCATCGGCTCGGGCT
>JBKBRS010000298.1:0-996 GCA_046292095.1 Thiobacillaceae bacterium | reverse complement strand
CTCATCGTCACGCGACGCCCCGTTACGGTAACGCCTGAGCCACTAGAGCCAGACGACGCGGGCAAGAAAAAACCATTGATCTTTAAAAAATCTGGATTGTTATTTTAGGACAATTGGTTAACCTAAAGTCTCCCCCGCGCACGCGGGGATCGACCCCCGATCCCATCCATCCCAACCCGATCCCATCCGTCTCCCCCGCGCACGCGGGGATCGACCTTGCGCTGATTGGCGTAGGGCGGACTGGTAAAAGTCTCCCCCGCGCACGCGGGGATCGACCCGTGGCCGCTGGTGGCGCGGCTGCAGGACAGGGGTCTCCCCCGCGCACGCGGGGATCGACCTTTCCGACACAGTAAAAAATGTCTGGCGACCAAGTCTCCCCCGCGCACGCGGGGATCGACCCCCGACATTCCCTTTTTAGGAAAACGGACGCAAGTCTCCCCCGCGCACGCGGGGATCGACCTTTCGTTTAAAGCGTCCGATTTAGGAAAGAGGTGTCTCCCCCGCGCACGCGGGGATCGACCGTAACCGTGTAAGTTTCCATTTGCTTTCTCCTGGTCTCCCCCGCGCACGCGGGGATCGACCCTCGCAGGCGCTGGTCTACAACGGCGATTTCGCGTCTCCCCCGCGCACGCGGGGATCGACCTTGAGATCAGCAACAGTCATAAACGCCTCCAAAGTCTCCCCCGCGCACGCGGGGATCGACCCTTCGTCCAACGACGAGGATTTCGAGCCGGAAAGTCTCCCCCGCGCACGCGGGGATCGACCGCCGTAGGGCCGCTTAGGGCGGCCAGACCGTAGGTCTCCCCCGCGCACGCGGGGATCGACCCATATGGAAAAAACGTCTGGAAACACTCACGCTGTCTCCCCCGCGCACGCGGGGATCGACCTTGAGCAGATTGCGGACGCGCTAAGGGGGAATGGTCTCCCCCGCGCACGCGGGGATCGACCCGAACTGGCCGCCATGTGGCTGGCTGCCAAGGAGTCTCCCCCGCGCAC
>JBKBRS010000297.1:0-1002 GCA_046292095.1 Thiobacillaceae bacterium | reverse complement strand
CCGTTCCCTCACCCCCAACCCCTCTCCCGCTGGGAGAGGGGAGCGTCCTGAGTTGGCTGCGCCAACTTTCATGCTAACGACCCCCGGCGCCCGCCTGACGCAGGCTGATCACCGGCCAACCGCGCGCCAGGGCGTGCGCGCGCAGGGTCTCGTCCGGGTCCACGGCCACCGGATGCGTCACCCGTTCGAGCAGGGGCAGATCGTTGAGCGAGTCGGAATAGAACCAACTCTCCGTGACATCGTCCCAGGTCAGACCGCGTGCGCTCAGCCACTGATCGAGGCGCTGCACCTTGCCTTCGCGAAAAGCGGGCGTGCCGACGACCCGGCCGGTGAACTCGCCGCCCTCTTCCTCCGGTTCGGTGGCGATCAGATGCTCCACCCCCAAGTGGCGGGCGATGGGGGCGGTGACGAAGCGGTTGGTGGCGGTGATGATGACGCGTGTGGCGTGGGCGTGCCGCGCGAGCAACGCCGCCGCGCCCGGCGCTATCATGGGCAGGATGCGGTCACGCATGAACTCGGCATGCCATGCCTCGAGCTGGCGGCGCGGATGACGCGACAGGGGCTTCAACTGGAAATCGAGAAATTCGTGTATGTCCAGCGTGCCCGCCTTGTATTGTTCGTAGAAGGCCTTGTTACGGGCCTCGTAGACTTCGCGGTCGAGCACCCCCTTCGCGATCAGAAACTGGGCCCACTCGAAGTCCGAGTCGCCGGCGAGCAAGGTGTTGTCCAGGTCGAACAGGGCGAGGCGCATCCGAGGTAAATTAGTGTATTCTGATCAAACTGCGCAGTATAACTGAGGCATGAAAGTTGGCGCAGCCAACTCACGATGCCCCCTCTCCCAGCGAGAGAGGGGCTCAAGGTGAGACAACGGCCATGGCCGCTTTCATCTTCTAGGGTGGCAGCGGCCATGGCCGTTGGCGCCGGCAGTTTCAGTCCTCCGTCCTCAGTCTTCTGTCTTAAGGAGCATGGTGTGTCGGGGGGGGCGACCCCGGCCCCACCCAC
>JBKBRS010000296.1:0-1033 GCA_046292095.1 Thiobacillaceae bacterium | reverse complement strand
GGGGGGGGGCCGGTCGGCGTGGTAGCCGACCTTGACGAAGTGGGATCGATCCCCGCGTGCGCGGGGGAGGCTTAGTATCGATCAGCCAGATTCTATCATGGCTCGGTCGATCCCCGCGTGCGCGGGGGAGGCGCCTCATCCTCAACGCCTTCTTGCGCCAATTCAGGTCGATCCCCGCGTGCGCGGGGGAGGCGCGGTAGCACCGTCGGGCCGCTCTCCACCAGAAGGTCGATCCCCGCGTGCGCGGGGGAGGCCTCGGCAGCCGCAGCGACATGGTGGCTAATGTGGGTCGATCCCCGCGTGCGCGGGGGAGGCATCGCCAGATCGCCAGATCGCCAGATCGCCAGAGGTCGATCCCCGCGTGCGCGGGGGAGGCCTGTCGAGGAACGGGCCTGAGAGAGCTGCTGTCGGTCGATCCCCGCGTGCGCGGGGGAGGCCAAGGCTTCCTCGAGTCTGGCCGAGCGCTCGCGGGTCGATCCCCGCGTGCGCGGGGGAGGCGTGCAGCATGCGCCGGTGCCGGCGTGGCCGGCGGGTCGATCCCCGCGTGCGCGGGGGAGGCCTACATCCTCACCGGCCGCCGCGAGCGGCCTGCGGTCGATCCCCGCGTGCGCGGGGGAGGCCACGATCCAGACATATCGGGCATGATCAAAACGGGTCGATCCCCGCGTGCGCGGGGGAGGCGTAGGCCTCAGCCAAGGTCTCGCCGTAGCCGGGGGTCGATCCCCGCGTGCGCGGGGGAGGCCGCGAGCGCCTGCGTGGCGTGGCCGACGATGGGGGTCGATCCCCGCGTGCGCGGGGGAGGCGCTGCAAAATCATCTGCAGGTATCAGCCAGTCGGGTCGATCCCCGCGTGCGCGGGGGAGGCGCCAATCCGAGCGCTTGCGCCAGCGGTGATGCGGGTCGATCCCCGCGTGCGCGGGGGAGGCTCCGAATGCTCCAAGATCGTCCAAACCTGATCGGGTCGATCCCCGCGTGCGCGGGGGAGGCCGCGGCAGGCGGGTGAACATCCCGCCGCGGCCGGGTCGATCCCCGCG
>JBKBRS010000002.1:39793-44566 GCA_046292095.1 Thiobacillaceae bacterium | reverse complement strand
GCTGCTCAGACACGAGGGCGCGGCGGAGCGGCCGATCGAGCTGTCCTATCTCACCGGAGGGCTTTCCTGGAAGGCGGACTATGTGGCCGAGCTGTCGGCCCGGGAGGACGCGATCGATCTCAATGGCTGGGTCACCCTCACCAACCAGAGCGGTACGGCCTACAACAATGCGCTGCTGCAATTGGTGGCCGGTGACGTGCAGCGCGTGCGGCCGCAGCCACGGTCGACGCCCATGATGATGCGCGCCATGGCGGCCGAAGCGGCGCCCGACGTGCAGCAGGAGGCCTTGTTCGAGTACCACCTCTACACCCTGCAGCATCCCACCACCCTACTCGACCAGCAGACCAAGCAGGTCGCCCTGCTCGGCGCCACACAGGTGCCGGTGCAGAAGGAATACGTCCTGCAAGGGGCGGACTTCTACTACCAGGGCCCCTACGGCGACCTGGGGCGCCGGCTTAAGACGGCGGTCTTTCTGGAGTTCCAGAATCAGGGCGGCGGCCTGGGCGTGCCGCTGCCCAAGGGGGTGGTGCGCGTCTACAAGAAGGATCAGGCTGGGCGTGCCCAGTTCATCGGCGAGGACGCCATCGACCACACCGCCCGCGGGGAGAAGGTGCGCCTCAAGCTGGGCAACGCCTTCGACGTGAGCGCCGAGAAGCGGCAGACCGATTATCAGAAGATCGCCGCCTATGGCGGGCGCGGCGGTGTGCACGAGAGCGCCTATGAACTGACCGTGCGCAATGCCAAGCGCGAGGCCATCGTCGTCAAGGTTGTCGAACCCATGCCCGGCGACTGGCAGATGGTCGCCGAGAGCCAGCCGCACCGGAAGGAGACGGCCAACACCGCAGTGTGGTCGCTCAAGGTGCCGGCCGAGGGCGAGGCGAAGCTCAGCTGGCGGGTGCGGGTGCGTTATTGAGGTCTGGGTTCGGCCCGCAAGCGGACCTCCTACCATCGGCGGCAGGGTCTGGGTTCGGCCCGCAAGCGGGCCTCCTACCATTGGCGGCGGGTCTGGGTGTTAGGTTGAAGGCTACCAGCTGGCCAGCTCCTCGGCGCTGAAGCCGGCCGCGCGCCGGGCCGCCTCGTTGAATGGGCGGCGCGGTTTTGGCACGTCGTATTCCAAGACCAGGCGGCGCCAGGTCGCCTCGGGCGCCAGGCCACGCTCGGCGCACAGGTGGCGGAACCAGCGGTCGCCGGCGGCCACATGGGTGATCTCGTCGCGCAGGATGATGTCGAGGATGGCGGCCCCGGCCGCATCGCCGTGGGCGGCGAGTTTGCGGCGTATCCCCGGCGTGGCGTCCAGGCCGCGGGCCTCCATCAGCCGCGGCACCAGGGCCATGCGTGCGAGCGCATCATCGGCGGTCAGCACGGCCAGCGCCCAAAGGCCTGCATGGGCGGGAAAGTCGCCATAGTCATGGCCGAGCCCGCGCAGATGGTCGCGCAGCAGGCGGAAGTGATGGGCCTCCTCGGCCGCCACCTTGAGCCAATCGGCATAGTAGGCGGCGGGCAGCCCCGGAAAGCGGTAGGCGGCGTCCAGCGCGAGGTTGATGGCGGAGAACTCGATGTGGGCCAGGGCATGGATGAGCGCGGCATGGCCCTCGGGGTGGGAGAGCTCGCGGCGCGGCAGTTGTTCGGGGGCCACGAGCTCGGGACGTGCCGGGCGCCCGGCTTCAATGACGGGTTGCGGGTCCGTCCAGGACTCGATCGTAAGGCGGCCCGCCTGCCAGTCCGACCAGAGACGGGCAGCGGCGGCGAGTTTCGCCTCGACGTCTTCCTCGGCCAGGGCGGCACGGGCGGCGGCGTGCAGATTCATATCCGGCGCACCTCCAGCCAGGCGAGCGGGCTCGGCAGACGCCGCGCGAGCACCGCGCCGAGCGCGAGCCCGAGGGCGTTGGCGACCATGTCCGGCAGGCTGGCCTCGCGATGGCCGGTCAGCCCCTGGGCCAGTTCCAGCAGGCCGCTCAGCAGCAGCCCGGCCGCGAGCCGAAACCTTCGCGGCGTGAGCTGGGCGAACCAGAACATGAGCAGGGCGTAGGCGGCGAGGTGATTCAATTTGTCCCACATCGGCACATCGGCCCTGGGCGGCGAGGGGACCAACGAAAAGACGATCACGACGGCAAGCCAGGTCCAGCCGGTCAGGGTCCAGAGGGTGCGCCAGGGGGCGGTCACGGGTTCAGAACAGGCTGAGCTGGCCCGGCGGTGCGGGTGGGCGGAAGAGGTCGCTGCGTAGCGGCGGCAGCTCAGCGTCGAGCCGGTGCCGCCGGCAGGCCACCTCGAAGCGCCGGGCAATCAGCCCAGCATAGACACCTGTGCCCGTCTGCCGTGTGAAGAAGGTGGGGTCGTAGTCCTGGCCGTCGCGCATCTGCCGCATGAGGCTCATGACATGCGCCGCGCGCAGGAGATAATGCGCGGCGAGCCAGTCGGCGAAGAGCTGTTTGACCTCGTGCGGCAGGCGCAGCAGGACGTAGCCGGCGCTGCGCGCACCGGCCCCGGCCGCGGCCGCGAGCACCCGTTCGAGGTCGCGGTCGGTGAGCTGCGGGATGACCGGGGCGACGAGGACGCTCACCGGGATGCCAGCGGCGGCCAGGCGTTCGAGCGTGGAGAGCCGCCGCTGCGGGCTGGCGGCGCGCGGTTCCATGCGGCGGGCAAGCGCCGCATCCAGAGTCGGCAGGGAGATGGCGGCGTGGACCAGGCCGTCGCGGGCGAGGTCGGTGAGCAGGTCCAGATCGCGCTCGACCAGGGCCGATTTGGTCACCAGGGTGACGGGGTGCCGGCATTCGGCGAGGACCTCCAGGACCTGGCGGGAGAGACGCAGGTGACGCTCGGCCGGTTGCCAGGGGTCGGTGTTGGCGCCCAGGCACAGCGGGGCGGGTCGGTAACCGGGGCGGGCGAGTTCTTGCCGCAGGCGCTCGGCGATGTTGGTCTTGGCGTAGATCTGGGTCTCGAAGTCCAGGCCGGGCGACAGCCCGCGGTAGGCGTGGCTGGGACGCGCGTAGCAGTAGATGCAGCCATGCTCGCAGCCCTGGTAGGGGTTGACCGACCGGTCGAAAGGGATGTCGGGCGAGTCGTTACGGGTGAGGGCGTTTGCCGCAGACTCCGAGTGGATGTGGGTGGCGGGGGCCTCGCTATCCTCCGTCTCCCGCCACCAGCCATCGTCCTCGGCCGCGCGCGTCCAGGCCTCGAAACGGCCCTGGGGGTTGGAGACGGCGCCGCGGCCTTTCATCGGTCGGGCGGCATCCATACGGCGACCAGGCTTGGCGTCAACGGTATTCCACCAGCTCCGCCAGAGGTAGGCGTTGTTTCTCCCCCGCCGCCTCGGCGCAATAGCCCAGGGCCAGCACCAGGGCGACGGCATAGCGGCCGGGTTCGAGCGACAGCAGCCGGCTCACCGCATCGGCCTCGAAGCCGCCGATGGCGCAACTGTCGATGCCGATGGCCGCGGCGGCGGTCATCATGTTGGCGGCGGCGATGTGGCATTGCGTCACACTCCAGGCCACTACGTCAGTGGCGGCGTGAAAGGCGCGATAGTTGGCCAGCGCGGCCGCAAGTTGCTCGCCCGCATACTCGCGCGCCAGCAGGCGCTCTACATAAGGGCTGTCCGGCTGTAGCTCGGCCAGCTTGGCAAGGATCGCCACGTCGCAACTCGCCGTGCCCACTTGTGGCTGATCGAAGCAGGCGGCTTGCAGGGCCTTTTTGTCCTGGTCGGCGGTGAGCACGACGAAGCGCCATTGCTCGAGACCGAAGGAGGAGGGGGAGAGACGGCCGGCCTCCAGGATGAATTCGAGGTCCTCCCTGGGGATGCTGCGGGTCGGATCGAAGCGGTGGCAGGCGTGACGGCGGTGGAAGATCTCCAGGAGTTGGGCTTTCATCATGGCGGCAGGCATGGCTTAGAATGCTTGCATTCTACCTTCTGCAGGGAGGTACCCGATGCCGTCCGTGAAGGCTGTGACGGATACGGCCGGCTTCTATGAATTCAGGGTGCTGCTCTTCCTGCCCGGCCAATTCCCCTCCGGTATCCGTGCCCGCCTGCGCATACGTCACGCCGTGCTGGAATTCAATGCCCCCGGGGTCTGGATCACCCTCCTGGCCGATCAGGTGAGCCTCAATCCGGGCGGCTTCGACGGCCGGCAGTGGGTCTTGTCCTGGGAGACCGAGGCCGGTCGCGCCTTGGCCATGCTCACCGGGGAGGCCGACCTGCGGGCCTTGCGGCGCCTGGCCCCGCCGACATTGGCGCAACAGATCGATCAGGCGCTTGGACAGGCACAACGGCGCAGGCGGCTTGTGCGCGGGTGGCTTGCGCTGCTGCTGTTCGTCGTCCTGCTCAGCGGTCTGGCCCTGGTTCTGCTATGAGCCGTTCAGACGACGAAGGGTAGCAGGAAGACCAGGATGATGTTGGTCAGGCCCAGGGTCAGGTTGGTGCCGACCAGGATGCGGATGCGGTTGAGGGCGGCGCCCCCGGCCTTCCAGTCCTGACTCGCCACCGCTGCGCGCAGCTGCGGAAAGGGGATGAAGTAGAGATAGACGAAGATGGCGGCCATCAGGTAGCCGATGCCCAGCATGACGTGGATGTGCACGGGCAGGCCGGCCAGCCCGCCCATTTGGCCGATGATGCCGTGGCCGCTGGAGACGAGCAGGATCACCGCGGCCCAGACCCAGGGAAAGAAACGCGCAAACACACCGTGCCAGAGCCGCAGGCGTTGCGGTGGTTCGAGCTGGGCCGCGGCAACCGGGCGCAGGCACAGATAGGCAAAGAACATACCGCCAACCCAGACCACGGTG
>JBKBRS010000002.1:0-39694 GCA_046292095.1 Thiobacillaceae bacterium | reverse complement strand
TTCGCGGCCATGACCGAGGCCGAGATCGACGAGCTGTTGCGCGGTGCCCGCCTCATCGAGGTACCGGCGCGCCGTGTTGTGTTCCACTCCGGCGAGGCTGGTGACAGCCTCTATGTCCTGCTCTCCGGCAAGGTCAAGGTCAGCCTGCTCTCGGCCGACGGCAAGGAGGCGATCCTGAGCCTCATGGGGGCGGGGGATGTTTTCGGTGAGATGTCGCTGCTCGATGGTCCGCCCCGCAGCGCGACGGTGACCAGCCTGGAGGACTGCCGCTTGCTGCAGATCGGACGGCATGACTTCGTCCAGTTTCTCAAGCGGCATACCGACGTGGCCCTCAAGCTGCTGGCAGCGCTCAGCCAGCGTCTGCGCACCACCAACAACCTGGTCGAGAACCTGAGCTTTCATCACCTGCCATCGCGTCTCGCGCGCTTGCTGCTGGACCTGGGGCAGCGGCATGGCAAGGCAGAACCGGACGGCATCGAGATCGGCCTGCGCCTGTCCCAGGAGGAGCTGGGCAACCTGGTCGGCGCCTCGCGCGAGAGTGTGAACAAGCAGCTGCGCGCTTGGGCGGACGCCGGTTTGCTGGAATACCGGCAAGGGGTCATCGTGATCAGAAAAGTGGACGCGCTGTTCATGCAGTCCCTGACTGCATGATCTGTCATGCCTCAAGGTTACAGTCCCAATAAATTCCGAATGGTCTTACCGCTCTCCCTCGTCCAACGTCAAGAAAGGAAAACGCCATGCGCAAATCCCTCCTGATGCTCAGTTCGCTTAGCCTCGCCCTGGCCGCCGCCGGTCTGTCACAGGCCCAGACCGGGCGCTTCTACGACCCCTCCAACATCGCCAGCCCGGACGGCGTGACCACGGGCAAGGATCTATACAAGACCATCGGCTGCCCGGGGCGTCAGCTGCTCGACCCGCCCTGTCCCGAGGCGGTGCCGGCGCCGGTGGCCGAGAAAGCGAAAGAGCAGGCCCCTGTCGCCCCCCCCGCAGCCAGTGGCCAAGCCGGATCCCTGCGCGCTGCCGCCGGGGGCCATCGTCGGCGATCTGCCCACCGGCGCCCGCCCCGGCCAGTGCTTCGCCAAGGTCGTGCGACCTGCCACCTTCCGCACCGAGACCGTGCGCAAGCTGGTCAAAGAGGCGAGCGAGAAGATCGAAATCATCCCGCCTGTGTACAAGGCGCAGAAGGTGCGTGTTACCAGCGAAGAGGTGCAGGAGGTCATCCCGCCCGTGTATGAGACGGTCAAGGAGAAGGTCCTCGTGAAACCGGCCTCCACCCGCATCGAAGAGGTGCCGGCCGGGTACGAGGAGGTCGAGGAGCGCGTCATGGTCAAGCCTGCCTCCAAGCGTGCCGTCGAAATGCCGCCGGTGTATGAGACGGTGACGGAGAAAAAGCTGGTGCGCGAGGCCTACACCATGTGGAAGCCCGGCACCGACACCGCCATCCAGCGCCTGGACGAGGCCTCGGGCCAGATCATGTGTCTGGTCGAGGTCCCCGCCGTGTACGAGACCGTCACCCGCCAAGTGCTCAAGACCCCGGCCACCGTCCGCTACGAGGACGTCCCGGCCGAGTATGAGACCATCAAGAAGCGCGTGCTGAAGAAACCGGCCACCACCCGTGTGGTCGAGATCCCGGCCGAGTACGCCGAGGTCGAGGTGCGCAAGATGGTCAAGCCGGCTACCACCGTCACCAAGACCGTGCCGGTGGACTACGAGCGCGAGGTGATGGTGATGGTCGAGCCGGCCAAGGAGCTGCGCATCCCCATCCCGGCCGAGTACGAAGAGCGCGAGGTGGTGAAGCTGGTCGAGCCGGCGCGCGAGGTTCGCGTTCCCATCCCGGCCGAATACGCCGATGTGCCGCAGGAGGGGATGGTCTGTCCGGTGGCGGTGTATTAGACCGAGGTGCTGTGCGACGTCAACGCCACCCCGGAGAAGATCGGCGAGATCCAACGCGCGCTGGCCAGCGCCGGCTTTTACAAAGGCCCGATCAACGGCCAGGCCGACGGCGCGACCATGGCCGCCGTGGCCGAATACCAGAAGGCCAAGGGGCTGCCGACAGACGGCTTCCTCAACATGGAGACCATCAAGGCGCTGGGCGTGTCGCCGAAGTAAGGCGGTTCGGGTCCTGTGCGACCCGGCCTGGGTCCTTGGCGGCGCCACTTCAAGCGGCGTCCGGCCACCTCATGCCGTGGATGGCAAAACCCTCGGCATAGGCCTGTGGGGCGCCGCCATCCCAGACCCGGCCGTCCAGCAGCACGGCGCTGCGCATCTCCGCCGCCGGGGTGGGGATGCCCAGCTCGGCGGCCTCGCTGTAGAGGCCGATCCGGTTGACCTGGCGGGCGACGCCCACGTAGTCCGGGTGTGAGGCGAGCAGACCCCAGCGCTTGAATTGGGTCAGGAACCACATGCCGTCGGAGAGCCAAGGGTAGTTGACCTGCTTGCCATCGTGGAAGCGTACGGGGTGGGCGTCCACCCAGGCACCCCCGAGACCGTCCACATATCGCCCCTGTAACCGGTCCTCCATGACCGTCGCCGGTACGTCGAGGTAGTCCGGCCCGGCTAGGGCCTGCACCGCCTCCCGGCGCCCCTGCTCGGTGTCCAGCTCACGACAGGCCTCCAGCACCGCCCTGATCAGGGCGCGGGCGACTGCCGGCTGTCTCTGGACGAAGCCCTCGGCGCAGGCGAGCACCTTCTCCGGGTGCTCCGGCCAGATGCCCTGACTCGTCGCCACCGTGAAGCCGGCACCGCGCTCGATGGCCAGGGCGTTCCAGGGCTCGCCGGCGCAGTAGCCGTCGATGCTGCCGCTGGCCAGGTGCGCCACCATCTGCGGCGGTGGCACGGTCAGGTTGCCGATGTCGCGGAAGGGGTGGACGCCGTGGCTTGCCAGCCAGTAGTAGAGCCACAGGGCATGCGTGCCGGTGGGGAAGGTCTGGGCGAAGGTATAGCGACGGGGGGCGGCGCGGATCAGGCGGGCAAGGGAAGTGCCGTCGATGACGCCGCGTTCGAACAGCCGCCGCGCAAGGGTGATGGCCTGGCCGTTGCGGTTGAGCGTCATCAGCACCGCCATATGGCCTGCGGGGGGATGCCGATACCCATCTCCACGCCATAGACGAGCCCATAGAGGGCATGGGCGGCGTCGAGCGCACCAGTGATCAACCCATCGCGGATGGCGGCCCAGGATGGGGCGCGCGTGAGCTCGATCCGGATGCCGTGGCGGCGATCATGGCCCTTGAGCGACGCCATCACGACCGGGGCACAGCCGGTCAGCAGGATGTAACCCACCCGCACCGGGCGCGGTTCGCTCATGCTCAGGCGGCCTTTCTCAACTGTTTCTGGTAGAGGAATTCCAGCACCTCGTGACGCAGGTGATGGTAGTGGCGGTCTTCGGCTAGGGCCAGACGGTCACGCGGTCGCGGCAGGTCGACGCGCAGGACCTCGCCGATGGTGGCGGCGGGGCCGTTGGTCAGCATGACGATGCGGTCAGCGAGCAGCACGGCCTCGTCCACGTCGTGGGTCACTATCAGGGTGGTGGCGCGGGTCTCCTGGACGATGCGCATCAGTTCGTCCTGCAGGCTGGCGCGGGTGAGGGCGTCGAGCGCGCCGAAGGGCTCGTCCATGAGCAGCAGCTTGGGCTGCATCGCCAGCGCCCGGGCGATGCCCACCCGCTGCTTCATGCCGCCGGAGATCTCGTGCGGGTACTTGTGCATGGCGTGGCTGAGGTGCACCAGCTCCAGCGCGGCCTCGGTGCGGGCCTTGAGCTCTTTGCGGGTCTCCTTGGCGCCGAACACCCGCTCGACCGCCAGGTGGACGTTGCCATAGCAGGTCATCCAGGGTAGCAGCGAGTGGTTCTGGAAGACCATGGCGCGGTCTGGGCCGGGCCCGCGGATCTCACGCTCGTTGAGCAGGAGCACGCCGCTCGTGGGCTCGATCAGACCCGCCACCAGGTTGAGCAGGGTGGACTTGCCGCAGCCGGAGTGGCCGATCAAAGCGATGAACTCGCCCTGCTCGACCTTGAGGTTGATGTTGCGCAGGGCGATGAATTTCCCTTTCTTGGTGTCGAACACCATCGAGACGTCTTCGATGTGTAGGTAGGGACGCATTGGGTTGACTCCTGTGGGGTTTGGTATATCTGGCCGGCGTCGGACGCGAACTTCAGGCATATTCGAACCGCCTGGCCAGCAGCATCAGGGCCTGCTCCAGCGCGAGCCCGACGATGCCGACGATGAAGATGGCGATCAGGATGTGCTCGACGTTCAAGTTGTTCCACTCGTCCCACACCCAGAAGCCCAGACCAGAGCCGCCGGTCAGCATCTCGGCGGCGACGATCACCAGCCAGGCCACGCCGATGGACAGCCGGATGCCGGTCATCATGTGCGGCAGCACAGAGGGAAAGAGGATGCGGGTGAAGATCTTCCACTCCGAGAGGTTGAGCACCCGCGCCACATTCAGATAGTCCTGCGGCACGCGCGACACCCCGGCGGCGGTGTTGAGGAGGATGGGCCAGATGCTGGAGATGAAGATCACCCAGAGGCTGGCCGGCTCGGTTTCCTTGAACACGTACAACCCGATGGGCAGCCAGGCGAGCGGCGAGACCGGCCTGAGCAGGCTTATGATGGGTGCCAGCATGCCGGAGAGAAAGGCGAAGCGACCGATCATGAAGCCCAGCGGGATGCCCACCAGGGCGGCCAGACCGAAGCCCGCGCCGACGCGGTAGAGGGAGTTGAGGATGTTCCAGCCGATGCCCTGGTCGTTGGGGCCGTTGTCGTAGAAAGGATCGGCGAACAGCGCCTGCGCCGCGGCCCAGGTCTTGGCCGGACCCGGTAGCCCCGGCTCGCTGCTGCTCACCGAAACGAGGTGCCAGAACAGCACGAACAGCCCGAGGCCGAAGGCGGGCGGTATCGCCGCGCGCAACCAGCGCCCCAGGGCCGCCGTGAAGGCCTGGCCGCTGGCGGTCTGCAGCCAAGGGGTGGGGCGCGGTCTGGGCGCGGCCCCGTCTGCCGCGACCGCGGATGTGAGGGGTTGGGTGGAGGGGTCGTGCATGATCTCGTGCAAACGAGCTTCGTCGAGGGTCACTGCGTTCATTTCTCTCTCCTGTGTTGCTTGTTGGAGCGCCTGGCGCGCGCAAGGTCGGGCGGTCGGGGCATCATGCCTTCACCTTGAAGGCGTCGGCATAGGCCTTGGGATTGCCGCCATCCCAGACCACGCCGTCGATGAGGCGGGCGCTGCGCATCTCCGACCTGGGCAGTGGGGTCTTGGTCAGGGCAGCGGCATCCCTGTACAGGGCGATCTGGTTCACCTTCTTGGCCACGCCCAGGTAGTCCGGGTGCACCTTCAACAGCCCCCAGCGCTTGTGCTGGGTGAGGAACCACATGCCGTCCGATAGATAGGGGAAGTTGACCGCGCCGTCGTCGTAGAACTTCATGGAGTTCTTGTCCTGCCACTTGCGGCCCAGGCCATTTTCGTACTGGCCGAGCATGCGGCCCTCGATGACTTCAACCTCGGTGTTCACATAGGCCTTGCCGGCGATGATGCGCGCCACCTCGGCGCGGTTGGCCATGGTGTCGATGTACTTCGAGGCATCGAGGAGGGCGGCGATCATGGCGCGGGCGGTGTTGGGGTATTTCTGCACGAACTCCAGGGTGGCGCCCAGCACCTTCTCCGGGTGGTCTGCCCAGATGTCCTGGCTGGTGGCGGCGGCGAAGCCGATCCGGTCGTGGATGGCGCGCGCGTTCCAGGGTTCGCCCACGCAATAGCCATCCATCTTGTCCACGCGCATGTTGGCCACCATCTGTGGCGGCGGCACGGTGATGACCTTCACGTCGCGGAAGGGATCGATGCCGTAGGCGCCCATCCAGTAGTACAGCCACATGGCGTGGGTGCCGGTGGGGAAGGTCTGGGCAAAGGTCCATTCCTTGGGTTCGGCCTTGACCAGCTTGGCCAGACCGGTGCCGTCGGTGACGCCCTTGGCCCTGAGCTGGTTGTTGAGCGTGATGCCCTGGCCGTTTTGGTTGATGCTCATGAGCACGGCCATGTCCTTCCGAGGGCCGGCCACGCCCAGTTGCAGGCCATAGATCAGGCCGTAGAGCACATGCGCGGCGTCCAGCTCGCCGTTGACCAGTTTGTCGCGCACCCCGGCCCAGGAGGCCTCCTTGGAGGGCACGATCTTGAGGCCGTATTTCTTGTCGAAGCCCTTCTCGGCAGCGATCACCACGCTGGCGCAGTCGGTGAGCGGGATGAAACCGATCTTCACCGCCGTCTTCTCCGGGGCGTCGCTGCCGGCGGCCCAGGCGGCGCTGCGCACGCCGGGGGGCAGCAAGCTCAGGAGTGCGGCGGCGGACAGTGCCGTGCTCGCGCGGAGGAACTCGCGGCGGTCTGGGCGCACGGCCTCCTCCGGCGCGGAGGTGGCGGCGGGATGATGCATATCCTCAGACATGGCTTAACTCCAAAAAAATGGCGTCTGACCGACGCGGCAGGGCCGCGGGGCAGGACGCCGTTGTCCAAACGCACCGACACTGGTGCTGAAGCTGCTGAAAACCCCGAGCGTAGACGGGTTTCGTGGGTATCCTAGCAGGATGCGTGCCAACCCTCATGATGGCGGGGGAAGTCGTTTCGATTCATGGGTTTGTCGCGGTTTTGGCGTCGTTTGGCGGGGTGGATGTGCGGTCGTTGCGCACGCCCTTGGTGCGGGATGCACCCGTTGCGGGCTCAAAGGAGGTGCGCGGCGGCGAGCAGGGTCTCGGCCACCTCGCCCAGGCGCTTGCCGGTCTGCATGGCCAGCCGGCGCAGCTCGCGGTAGGCCGCCTCCTCGGACAGGCCACGCCGCTGCATGAGCAGACCCTTGGCCCGCTCGACCGCCGTGCGTTCTGCCAATCGCCGCTCGGCCTCGGCGAGGCGCTCGGTCAGGGCTTGATGCGCCTCGAAACGGGCACAGGCGACCTCGAGGATGGGACGGATGCGCTCGGGGCTCAGCCCATCGACCACATAGGCGGACACCCCGGCCTTGACCGCCGCGCGGATGGTGTCGGCTCCCCCGTCCTGGGTGAACATGATCACCGGCCGCGGTGCGTTGCGGGTGGTCAGGCTGATGTGTTCGAGGGTATCCCTGTCCGGGGAGTCGGCGGCGACGATGACGATGTGCGGCTTGAGGCTCTGCACGGCATCGGGCAGGGCGATGGATTCACGCAGTTCCGCCACCACGTGGTAGCCGGCCAGCGTTAGCGCGCCGCGCAGGTTGCGGCTGCGCTCGGGGTCGCTGTCCACGATCATCACCCGCAGGGTTTCGGAGGAAGTGCCGGGTGTTTTGCGAGGCGGCATGGCAGGCGAGGACACGCAAAACGCGTGCCAATGTCATACCGGGATCGCCTGGCCCTGACGGCTGCGGGCGAGCAGGGTACGCAGCTCCGGCACACAGGCGCCGCAGCCGGTGCCGGCCTTGACCCGCTCCCCCAGCGCCTCGACGCTGGTCGCCCCGGCGGCGATGGCGGCGACCAGTCTGCGCTCGCCGACGCCATGACAGGCGCAGACGATGCGGCCGTCGTCTGCCATGCGGCCGGCACGGCCGACAAGCAGGCCGGCACGCTCGGCGTCGTCGAGCTTTCCCTGGGCGAACAGCGATTCCAGCCAGGCGCGCGGCGGCAGGGCCGCGGGCTGCGACTCGATGAACAGCACGGCCTCCAGGCGGCCGGCGCGGATACAGGCGGCACGGTAACGGCCGGCGGCGGCATCGTGCAGCTCCATGCGCTCTCCGCCGCCACCGAGCCAGCGCTCGATCCAGGCGGCGTTCGGGCCGCCGATGTCTTCTCCCGCCAGCTCCACCCGCCAACAGTCCTCACGGCGGACCGCGCTCCAGTAGGCGACGCCGATCTCTTGCGGCTCGGCGCGGGTGAGTAGGAAGCCGTGCCAGGCGGCCGGGTAGGGGGTGACCTCGACCGGCACCTGTTTGAACTCGGGCTGGCCGGAGATGGGGTCGGTGACCGCTGTCACCAGGGCGCCGACCCGCGCCTGGGCGGCGAAACGGGCGTTCCAGTGCATGGGCACGAAGATAGTGCCGGGACGCTGCCCGGCGTCTTCCACCACGCGGACCACGATCTCGCCGTTGGTATTGGCCACGCGGGCGAGGTCGCCGGCGGCGAGGCCTCGGGCGCGCAGGTCTTCGGGGTGCAGGGCGACGAAGGGTTCCGCGACATGGGCGAACAGGCGGGCGGAGAGGCCGGTGCGCGTCATGGTGTGCCACTGGTCGCGCACGCGGCCGGTGTTGAGCAGCAGGGGCAGCCTGGCATCCGGCAGGTGTGCCGGCAGGCGCGGCGCGATCGGCAGCATGCGCGCCTTGCCGCTTCCTGTGGGGAAGCCGCCAGAGGCGAACAGGCGCGGCAGGCCTGCGCCCGGCTCGCGCAACGGCCATTGCACCGGCGCGAGTCGGTCGTAGCCTGCAGCGTCCAGCGCCGCCAGCGCGCCGAGGTCGAGCCGGCGCGCGCCGCCGTTCTCAGTCGCGGTCAGACGCGCGTGCTCGCGGAAGATGTCGGCCGGCCCGCGGTAGGCGAAGGCGTCGGCAAACCCCATGCGCCGCGCCACCTCGCAGACGATCCACCAGTCGGGGCGGGCCTCGCCGGGCAGGGGCAGGAAGGCGCGCTGGCGCGAGATGCGCCGCTCCGAGTTGGTCACCGTGCCGTCCTTCTCCCCCCAGGCGGCAGCCGGCAGCAGGACGTGGGCATGGCGGGCGGTATCGGTCTTGGCGGTGACGTCGGATACCACCAGGAATTCACAGCGCTGCAGGGCCTGCACGACGCCATCGGCCTCCGGCAGGCTGACCGCCGGGTTGGTGGCCATGATCCAGAGGGCGCGGACCTCGCCGCGGCCGACCGCCGCGAACAAGTCCACGGCCTTGAGACCCGGGCGCTCGGCCAGCCTTGGCGCCTGCCAGAAACGGCGCAGCCGGGCGACCGCTTCGGGACTGAAATCCATGTGCGCGGCGAGCTGGTTGGCCAGGGCGCCGACCTCACGCCCGCCCATGGCATTGGGCTGGCCGGTGAGTGAGAAGGGGGCGGCACCGGGCCGGCCGATGCGGCCGCTGGCCAGATGCACGTTGAGGATGGCGTTGACCTTGTCCACCCCGGAAGAGGACTGGTTGATGCCCTGTGAGAACAGGGTGACGCTGCGAGGCGTGGCGGCGAACCAGCGATAGAAGGTGGTCACGTCGGCCTCGGATAACCCGCAGGCATGGGCGACGCGGGCGGCGTCCAACCCTTCGCTGGCGCTGAAGGCGGCGGCGAAGCCCTCGACATGGGCCTCCAGATAGGCCCAGTCGATACCGCCCTCGCGCCGCAGGTGGGCGAGCAGGCCGTTGAACAGCCAGGCATCGGTGCCCGGGGCGATCGGCAGGTGCAGATCGGCCAGTTCCGCCGTGGCGGTACGGCGCGGGTCGATGACCACCACCTTGAGCCCGGGGCGCGCCGTCTTGGCGGTGCTGAGGCGCTGGTAGAGCACCGGGTGAGTCCAGGCGGCGTTGGAGCCGACAAAGACCACCAGGTCAGCGAGCTCGATGTCCTCATAGCACCCCGGCACCACGTCCTCGCCGAAGGCACGCTTGTGGCCGGCCACCGCCGAGGCCATGCAGAGGCGCGAGTTGGTGTCGATGTTGGCGGTGCCGATGAAGCCCTTGGCCAGCTTGTTGGCGACGTAATAGTCCTCGGTCAGGAGCTGGCCGGAGACGTAGAAGGCCACGGCCTGCGGCCCGTGCTCGGCGATGATCGCCTGGAAGCGCTGTGCCACGGTGTCGAGCGCGGTGTCCCAGTCGACGCGGCGGCCCTCGACCTGCGGATGCAAGAGACGGGTCTCGAGGTCCAGGGTCTCGGCCAGGGCCGCGCCTTTGGCGCAAAGCCGCCCGCGGTTGGCCGGGTGTTCCGGGTCGCCCTGCACACGATAACCCGTGGCGGTGGCGCTCACCAGGACGCCGCAGCCGACGCCGCAATAGGGGCAGGTGGTGCGCACGCTGTCCATGCCGGCGGCTCAGGCGTTGGGACAGCCGCTGTCCGGCAGCAACCGCAGCCGTACCAGGCCAGCGACGACCTCGACGGGATAGCGGGCGGCGCAGCCCTCGTCCGGGGCCACCGCCTGGCCCGTGTCCAGGCGGATGCGCCAATCGTGCAGTGGGCAGGCCACCTGGTGGCCGTGCACGATGCCCTGCGACAGCGGTCCGCCCTTGTGCGGACAGCGGTCGGCCAGGGCGAAGACGGCGTCGTCCACGGTGCGGAAGACGGCGATGTTGCCGCCGGGGGTGGCGATCACCCGCGCGCCCTGGCGCGGGATGTCGTCGATGTGTCCGATCTCGATCCAGCCATCGTGTAGTGCGTTCATGGTGTGTCCTCCAGTCAGGTCAGCACGGCCAGCGGCGCATATTCGTGTGGCGTGGCACCGGCGGCGCGGGTACTCCAGGGATCGACCTGGGCGCTCGCCTGCGCCTGGCGGAAGCGCTCGGCGAGCCGCCGGCGGTTGTCGGCATCCTCCACCACCTGGGCCTTGATGTGGGCGAGCCCCACCCGCTCCACCCAGGGGGCGGTGCGCTCCAGGTAGTGGGCCTCCTCGCGGTAGAGCTGGATGAAGGCGCAGGCGTATTCGATCACCTCTGCCTCGGTCTTGACGTGGCAAAGCAGGTCGGTCACCCGCACCTTGATGCCGGCGTTGCCGCCCACGTGCAGCTCATAGCCGGAATCCACGCAGACCACGCCGAAGTCCTTGATGGTCGCCTCGGCGCAGTTGCGCGGGCAGCCGGAGACGGCCATCTTGAACTTGTGCGGCATCCAGGAGCCCCAGGTGGCCTGCTCCAGCTGCACGCCCAGTCCGGTGGAGTCCTGGGTGCCGAAACGGCACCAGCGGCGGCCGACACAGGTCTTGACCGTGCGCAGGGCCTTGCCATAGGCGTGTCCCGAGACGAAACCGGCAGCGGCGAGATCGCGCCAGACGGCGGGCAGGTCCTCCTTGCGGATACCGAACAGGTCGATGCGCTGCCCGCCGGTGATCTTCACCTCGGCGGCGTTGTATCTTTCGGCGACGTCGGCGATGGCGCGCAATTCCCTCGGATTGGTGAGCCCACCCCAGATGCGCGGCACCACCGAGAAGCTGCCGTCCCTCTGGATGTTGCCGTGGGCGCGCTCGTTGATGAAGCGCGACTGGGCGTCATCGACATACTCGCCCGGCCAGGCACACAAGAGGTAATAATTCAGCGCCGGGCGGCACTTGGGGCAGCCGTCGGGCGTCCTCCAGGCGAGGGCATGCATCACCTCCGGGATCGACTTGAGCTGGCGTTCGCGGATGGTCTGTCGCACCTCGTCATGGGTGTGATCAGTGCAAGGGCACAGCGGCTTTTTCGACGGCGCAGTGGAGTAGTCGCCGCCGGCGGTGGCGGCGAGCAAAGCCTCCACCAGGCCGGTGCAGGAACCGCACGAGGACGAGGCCTTGGTGTGGGCGCGCACCTCATCCAGGGTGAACAACTTCTTGTCGCGGATGGCGGCGACGATTTTCCCCTTTGTCACTCCATTGCAGCCGCAGATCTCGGCCGTGTCGGGCATCTGCAGGACGCGCGCGTTGCTGTCGCCGTGCCCAGCGTCACCCAGATGCTGTCGGCCGAAGATGAGCCGGTCGCGCAGGGCGGCGACATCGGTGCCGTCGCGCATCAGCTCGAAGTACCAGGCCCCATCCAGGGTGTCGCCGTAGAGCACGCCACCCACCAGGCGGTTGTCCTTGAGCACCAACTTCTTGTAGATGCCGCGCGTGGCATCCTGGAAGACGATCTCCTCGCAGCCCGCGCCGCTCATGAAGTTGCCGGCGGAATAAAGGTCGATGCCGGTGACCTTGAGCTTGGTCGCGGTCATCGAGCCGCTGTAGCGGGCAATCCCGTGGCGGGCGAGGTGGTTGGCGCAGACCTTGGCCTGCTCGAACAGGGGGGCCACCAGCCCATAGGCCGTGCCGCGGTGGTTCACGCATTCGCCGACGGCGTACACGCGCGGGTCGGTCACGCTCTGCAGGGTGTCGCCGACGACGATACCGCGGTTGCAGTACAGCCCGGCCGACTCCGCCAGGGCGGTGTTGGGGCGGATACCCACCGCCATCACCACCAGGTCGGCGGGGATGCTCTCGCCGTCTTTGAAGCGCACGGCGCACACGCGGCCGGACTCGCCGGCGACGAGCGCCGCGGTCTGACGTTCGAGCAGGAAGCGCAGGCCGCGCGCCTCCAGGTTCTGTTGCAGCAGCCGCGCGGCGGTGGCGTCGAGCTGGCGCTCCATCAGCCAGGGGGCGATGTGCACCACGCTCACCGTCATGCCGCGAGCCTTGAGGCCGTTGGCCGCCTCCAGCCCGAGTAGCCCGCCGCCGATGACCACCGCATGCTGGTAGCGCCCGGCCGCCTCGATCATGGTCTGGACGTCGGCGATGTCACGAAAGCCGATGACGCCGGGCAGGTCCACACCGGGCACCGGCAGCATGAAGGGTCGCGAGCCGGTGGCGATGAGCAGGCGGTCGTAGTCGGCACTGTGGCCGTCGGCTGCTTCCACCCTGCGGCGGGTGCGGTCGATTCTCACCACCGGGCTGCCGCTGTGCAGCGTGATGCCGTGCTCGGCATACCACTCGCGCGGGTTGAGGACGATATCCTCGAGGGTCTGCTCGCCGGCCAACACCGGGGATAGCAGGATGCGGTTGTAGTTGGGGTGGGGTTCGTCACCGAATACGGTGATGTCGTAGAGATCGGGGGCGAGCTTGATCAGCTCCTCCACGGTGCGCATCCCCGCCATACCGTTGCCCACCACCACGAGTCTGGGTTTGCTCATGTCGACACTCCAAAAAAAAACGGCGCCCGTGCGGTATCCACCGCCGGACGCCGTTGTCCCTGACCGCATGGCACCACCTGCATGCGTGTCCAGTTGGCCTATAGCAATCCATGTGCCAGTTTCCATTACTTTGATTTAATTGGGATTTGTCTTAACCATCCGGCTAGGCTACGCTTTGGCGTGGTGCAATGCGCACCGCAGTGGTGCGCCCTGGGAACTCGGGAGGACCATGACGGCAATCGAAGCGAGCATTACCTGGGCCGATGACATGGCCTCTCAGCGCGACCGGCTGGTCATGCCCGAGGCGGCGCTGCAGGCCGATGGGGCATTGATCCAGGCAGGTCGGCAGCTGGAGCAGCTCGACGTGGTTGAGCTCGCAGCGGAGCGCTGGCTTCAGCCGCGCGGCGAGGCGCAGGTCGTGCTGCCAGCCACGTCCTGGCGTCTGCGTGTCCCACCGGTACCGGGGCGTTTCTACCCAAGGCTTGCCTTCGAAGGTATGAGTGCCGGTGCGCGTGATCTGCGGCCCTGCCGTTTGCTTGAAATCCGGTCGGAGGGTTTCGTCATCGAACCCAACCACCCGCTCGCCGGATACCGCCCGGCATTACGGCTGCGCCGGTGCGACGCCACAGCGGCGCGCACGCGCTTCGTGCAGCTCTTCGACGGCCCCGGCATGCAGTCGCCGCCTGAACACCCGCAGCGCTGCTATCTGCCGGAAGGCGCGCTTGTCCGCCAGGACGACAGCGAGGACGCGCGCTTTTATGCGCAACCCCGCTTGGTGCACCACCTCGATGCCGTCTGCCGCGCCGAGATCGCCCGGCTCTACGGCCGATTCCTGCAGCCTGGCCTGCGTGTGCTGGACTTGATGTCGAGCTGGGTGAGCCATCTGCCCGAGGCGCCCTGCGATGTCGCGGTGTGCGGCCTGGGCATGAACGCCGCCGAGCTGGCCGCCAACCCCTGTCTCAGTGAGCACGTCGTCCATGACCTCAACCGCGACCCCCGCCTGCCTTTTGCCACCGGTACCTTCGATTTGGTGATCTGTACCGCCTCGGTGGAATACCTCACCAGCCCGCAGGCCGTGTTCGCCGAGGTCCGCCGCGTGCTCAAGCCCGGCGGCCGGTTCGTGCTGACCTTCTCCGACCGCTGGTTTCCCACCAAGGCGATTCGGATCTGGGCCGAACTGCACCCCTTCGAGCGTCTGGGCCTGGTCCTCTGGTTACTGCGCGAGGCCGGGTTTTCCGACTTGCACAGCGAGACCCTGCGGGGACTCAAGCGCCCGGAGGATGACCCCTACAGCGGCGAACGCGACCACAGTGACCCCTTGTTCGCCGCTTGGGGTACTGCATGATGCCCTGCAGGTCGGCGCCGCGTGGGCTGCTTTCGGCGCTGGGCCTTATCTGGGCGGTGGCCGTGCAGGCCGCGCCGGTCCTCCTGGCGGTGGAAGGGGTGAACCCTTACCGCCTGCTCGCGCCCATCCTCGGCGGGGCCGCGGAGTACGCCGCCACATGGGAGGACGGCTATTTGGAACGCTCGCCCCTGGCCGCTGCCCTAGCCAAGGCCACGGGCGCAGAGGTACGCCGCATCGCTTGGAGCGGGATACCCACCGATGCGGCGGGCCTGCGCACCGCCATGGCCGCGCTACAGGCCGAACTCGCCACTGCCCAGGCGCAGGGGCGCCCCGTGTGGCTGCTCACCCACTCCCTCGGTTCGGTGATCGCCTATCTCGCCCTGGCGGAGGGCGAGGCAGGCGCGCCGGTCGAGGTCTTCATCAGCCTGTCCTCGCCTTTGGGACGTCCGCCCCTGATGCGCTGGCTAGCCCAATTCCATCCGGGACTGCCGTTGGCGACCATGGCGGAGTCGCTGCACCCACCCGTGCGGGCCGGCCGCTGGCTCAATGTCTACACGCCCTGGGACCCGTTCGGCGGCCCCATCGTCGCGGCGGGGGTGGAGAACCTCAGTCTGGCGCTGACGCCCTCGCTGCCCCTGCCGACACCGGCCGACTGGATTGCGGCCCACACCTTGCCGTTTCGCACGACTGCCTGGGCCGAAATGGCCTTGGTCGGCCCGCCCGCCAGCAATCCGGCGCAGTGAGCCGCGCGGCGGCGATCATGGCGCGAGGCTGGCGATGTAGGCGGACAAGGCCTCGATGTCCTCGTCACTCAGGCCCTTGGCGGTGGCCGCCATGATGGCGGTCAGTGGGCCCATCTGCTTGCCGGCACGGTAGTCCAGCAACTTGGACCGGATCTCGTCGCTGCCCTGCCCAGCCAGCCGGGGATAATTGCCCATGCCTTCGGCTCTCTGGCCATGGCAGACGGCGCAGACGGTCCGGTATTTGGCCTCACCTGTCGCCACCAGTGGGTTGGCGGGTGCCTCCGCGGCCGGCGTCGCCGGCGGCGGGGCTGCCGGGGTGTCAGAGGCCGGCGCCTTGGCCGCGGCAGGGGGCGCTTCCTCTTTCTTGCCGCAGGCGACAAGGGCCAGCGCGAGGGCGACAGAGGCGATTAGGGCTCGGCTTTGCATGCTGGGATCTCCGGGTACGATCGAACCGTCATTGTAGCGCCGCCGGTGCCTCGGCAGGGGCTCAGTAGCCCAGGAAGTCACGCACCCACCAGGCCTGGTAGTCGAGGGCGGCATCCGGGTGCGTGCGCACGTGCAAGTGCTTAAGAGGGCGCACCTCGGCAAACCACTGTTCGAGCACCGCACGGGTTCGGGTGCGCGTGATCAGGATGAAGCTGCCCCGTGGGCGTTGGGCGACATCGGCGGTCAAGGCGTAGTGGTCGTCGATGTGGCGCGCGGGGTTGAGATAGACGGCTTCGCGGCTCAGGGGGCGGGCGTAGTAGAGCAGGCTGGCGAAGGTCTTGCGGTCGTCGCCCATGAGGCGGGCGTCGGGGTGCGCTGCGAGCAGGCGCTTGACCGCCTGCCCCAAGGCGCGGTAACCGGTGACGCGGGCATAGGGGTCGGTCTTGCGGGTAAGCTGGATGTCGAGGGCGCGGGCGAGATCGTGATAGTGATAGAGCAAGGCGCCCAGGGCCAGGTTCACGCCGATCGCCCAGGCGAGCCAGCGCCGCTTGTCGGCGGCGACCCAGACGACCACCACCAGCACGCTGCCGGCCACATAGGCGAAGGCTGCCCAGTTGGCAAAGGCGCGCGACAGTAGCGACAAGGCGAGAAAGGCGGCCAGCGGCACCAGGCTGAAGGCGGCGAGGAAGGCGAGCCGCACATCCTGCCGCCACCAGCGTGGCTTGAAGGCGATGAGGACGAGGCTAAGCGCCAGGAGGGGGCCGAAGACGCCAAACTGCGCCCCGGCGAAGGCGAGCAGGGCATCGGGATGGATGAAGGCGCGGTCGAGCTGCGAGATCTCCGCCGTGTGGCGGAAGCTGACGAAGTCATGCCGGGCGTTCCAGACCAGGTTGGGGGCGAGCAGGATGAGGGCGAGCGCGACGGCGACGTAGGGCTTGGGCGAGGTGAGCAGGCGCCGGTAGGCGGGTATGGCCAGGACCAGGAGCAGGAAGGCCGGGGCGAGGAAGACCATGCTGTACTTGGACATGAGCCCCAGACCGGCGGCGATACCCGCCGCCAGCCAGTCGCCCCAGCGGTCGTGCTCGATCGCCCCGGCGAGGAAATAGAGCGTGAGCGCCCAGAAGAAGAGCAGGGGGCCATCGGTGGTGATCAACACACCGCCCAGGGCGGTCATGGGCAGCGTGGCAAAGGCCAGGGCCGACCAGAAGGCGGCGCGCTCGCGCCAGGGCTCGCCCGCGAACAGACGGCGGGTGAGCAACCAGACCACCCCAGCAGTCATCGGCCAGAGCACAAAGGTAGCGGCGCGCACCCCCAGCTCCGAGTCGCCGAAGAGCCGCGTGCTCACGTGGATGAGCCAGGCCACCATGGGCGGCTTGGAGTAATAGCCCCAGTCGGGGGCGAGGGACCAGCTCCAGTATTGCGCCTCGTCGGCGTAGAGTTCGAGCTCGCGGTGCCAGACCGCAAGCACGCGCCAAGCGGTAAGCAGCAGCAGGGCGAGGATCAGCCAGACGGCCGTCCGCGCACTGGACGACGCCTCAGCCCTCACCCCTCACCCCTCACGCGCACGAGCACATAACTGCGCTCGCGGTAGATCAACTCGGCCGCGGGGAGCTTGACGAGCTGGCTTTCTCGGGTGAGCACCAGGTCGCCCGTGCGCGGTGCGCGCCGCTCCACCCGGCGGCCGGCATAGGTCTGGAAGCTGGGCACGTTCACACCGTACATGACCAGCGGTCCGTCGAGACCGGCCGCGAGTCTGCCGGCCTGGCGTATGGGGCCCTGTTGCAGCTCGCCGGCGGCGGGGATGAGCAGGAGCGCGAGCCCCAGGGCGGCGATCACGCCCTGGGCATAAAGGCCCAGGCGCAGATGCGCGCGCGGCAGGGCGATGAGCGCCAGGCTCAGGGCCAGGGCGCCGCCGAACCACAGCCAGTAGGCGGGCGTGAAGACCTCCTCCAACCCCGCCGCCAGCACACGGTCGTCGGGTTTCAGACGCGGCAGCTGGCCGGCGAGGATCTCGGGCAGCAGGAGCAGTAGGGCGAAGAACACCGCGCCAGGGGCCAGGAGCAGCCAGCGGTTGCCCGAGGCCGCGCCCTGCAGCGCCAGGACGAGGGTGAGTCCGCCATAGCCGTAATAGACGTAGTGTGGGAGCTTGGTGCTGGAGAGTGAGAAGAGCAGAAAGACCAGGCCGAACCAGAGGAGCCCATAGCGTTGCAGGGGGTCTTGCCAGGCCGCACGGATACGCCACATGGCAGCGAGCAGCAGGCCCGTGTGCGGTAGCAGCGACAGCAGCACCACCGGCAGATAGTAGAGCGGGCCGCCACCATGCCCCTCCATCGCACCGCCGAAGCGGCCGACGTTGTGCTTGAGGAAGAAGCCGGTGAGGAAGCCCGTGCCCTCCAGCCAGGTCTGGACGACGAACCAGGGCGCGGCGATGGCTAAAAACAGGGCGACCGGCCCGGGGGCCAGGGCCCAGCGCCAGAAGCGCGCGAGCTCGCGCCGGCTCGCGCACCACAGAAACACCGCCCCCGCCGGCGCCAGGACGGCGATCGGCCCCTTGGTGAGGAAGCCCAGGGCCATGGCGGCATGGCTCGCGTAGCGCCAGCGTGGCTTTCCCTCTTCGATCCAGAGCCAGGCGGCATAGCCGGCGGCGGCGAGCCACAGGTTGAGCAGGGCATCGGCCGTGGCGGCGCGCTGGATCAGCGTCAGTCCCGCCGCGGTGGCGATCACCAGGGCGGCGGTCAGCGCCGCCTCGCGGTCCGCCACACGGGCGACGAAGGCGTGGGTGAGGCCGATCCAAACCGCGGCGGCGAGCGCCGAGGGGAAACGCCAGCCCCACTCGTTGAAGCCTAAGATGGTGACCGAGGCCGCCTGCAGCCAATAGATCAGGATGGGCTTGTCATGGCGCGGCTCGCCCATGAGATAGCTGGAGAGGAAGTCGCCGCGCAGGAACATTTCCAGGGTGGAGGCGGTGAAGGCCCCCTCGTCGAGGTCGGTGAGCGGCGCCGCCCAGAGCCCGAGAAAGGGCAGCAAGAGGAGGGGGAGGAGGCGCCAGTCCCAGAGGGCGTGAGAGGTGAGGGGTGAGGGGTGAGGGGGGGTGTGCATCCCGCGGCCGGCTCGGTGGTCCAGGGCGACGATGGCCGGCTCAGCCCTGTCGGCGGGGGCGTGGCGCCTCGCGCAGGACGTATTGCTTGCCGCCGCCGGGCTCGTGGTAGATGCGCGTGAGCATCTCGCCGATCACGCCCAGGCCGAGGAACTGGACCCCCATGAGCGTGAGCATGACGCCCAGCAGCAGCAAGGGCCGGCCGCCGATGTTTTCACCGAGAAACAATTTCTCGAAGCTCAGCACCCCCAGGATCAGAAAACCCGTAATCAGCATCAGGGCGCCCGTCCCACCAAAGGCGTGCATGGGCCGGTGCAGGAAGCGCAGCAAGAATTTGACCCATAGCAGGTCGAGCAGCACGCGCACGGTGCGGTCGATGCCGTACTTCGACTGCCCGCGCGTGCGCGCCCGGTGGTTGACCGGCAGCTCCATTACGCGTGCGCCGAACTGCCCGGCCAGGGCCGGGATGAAGCGGTGCAGCTCGCCATAGATCTTGACGTGGCGCAAGGCCTCGCGGCGATAGAGCTTGAGCGAGCAACCGTAGTCGTGCAGCTTGACGCCGGTGACCCGCGAGATCAGCCAGTTGGCGATGCGCGAGGGGATCTTGCGCGACAGGGTCTTGTCCTGGCGGTCCTTGCGCCAGCCCGAAAGGATGTCGATCTCCGGGTGGGCCTCCAGCTCTTTGAGCAGGCGCGGGATGTCGGCCGGGTCGTTCTGCAGATCGCCGTCCAGGGTGACCAGGGTCGCGCCGCGCGCCGCGTCGAAACCCGCCTGCATCGCCGTGGACTGCCCATAGTTGCGGTTCAGATACAGAGGCTTGAGCCAGGGCCGGTCCTGCGCCAGCTCGGCGAGCAGACGGTCGGAACCATCGCGTGAGCCGTCGTCCACACAGATCAGCTCCCAGTTGACGCCCGTCGTCTGCATGGCCTGTGCCACCTGCTCGACCAGGTCGGGCAGGTTGTCATACTCGTTGTAGACGGGGATGACGATGGAGACGTCGAGTACCGGGGCACTGTCGGCGATGGGGGTCTCGGTCGTGGTGGCCATGAGCGGGCACGTGTAGGCGAGGTCTTGCGGTCGTCGCCTCAGTCCAGGGCGATGTCGTAAAGGATGTCGAGGATGACGCGCGTGCGGCGGTCCAGCAACACGATGTCGCGGCCGACGATGACGCGGAGGTAGTCATCGGGCAGGCGGGAAAGCCGCCGCTCCAGCTCGGGCGGCAGCTCGCGCCAGGCCAGTCCCGGCGGCAGGGTGTCGCGCGGGCCCCAGCGTTTGGCGTGCCCAGGCGGCAGCATGCCCTTCTTGGCCAGCCCGGGCGGCAGCGCGCGACGCCGCTCGTCATACCATTCGCGGATGATCACGCGGTCGCGGTCGCTGAAGACGATGCGCACGCTGGTGTCGCGGTCGCGTACCACCACCTCGCCATGCCGGGGTGGATGCGACTCGCAGCCGCCGAATAGCACGGTCGACAGGACGAGGATGGGGATCAGTTTCTCTCGCATCAGTCTCTCCAAGTCGAGTGAAGTCGGGATAAGCGGCTCACTATAACGCAGCCACGGGCAAGCCGACGAGACCGGGTGTGATCTGCCTCATAGACATCACGTGGGGTAAGGATTATCGTGACGGCCATGTCCGGGCATGGTGCTGGGTCAGGGCCTGTATGCGATTCGCGTCCATTCTGTGTTGTCTTCTCGTGTCGCTCAGTATGAGCGCACAGGCATACTGGCTCGATCAGCTGCGCAAGCGGGCCGAGTCGCTGATGACCACGCCGAGTGGGACCGTCACCGCCGCGGCCTTGAGCGACGTGGAGATCGTGCATGGGCTCAAGGAGGCCCTGACCCAGGGCAGCCGACAGGCCGTCGCCCAACTCGGCAGGCCGGGGGGCTATCTCAACAACCCCAGCGTACGCATCCCCATGCCGGAGGACCTGCAGAAGGTGGAGCGGCTGCTGCACAGCCTCCGGCAGGACAAGCTGGCCGACGAATTCGCCGCCACCCTGAACCAGGCCGCGGAGAAGGCCGTCCCCGAGGCCGCAGCGATCCTGGGCGACAGCCTCGCCAAGATGACCCTGGAGGACGCCCGCGGCATCCTGCAGGGGCCGGACGATGCCGCCACCCAGTACTTCCGCAAGACCGGTGCCCACCAGATCCGTGAGCGCTTCCTGCCCATCGTCCGCAAGGCAACGGAGCAGGCCGGCGTGACCGCGGCCTACAAGCGGCTGATCCAGCGTGCCGGGCCCTATGCCCAGCTCATGGGCAGCCAGGCCACCGATCTGGACGGTTACGTCACGGACAAGGCGATGGACGGGCTATTCAAGATGATCGCCGAGGAGGAGCGGCGCATCCGCCGGGAGCCCCTGGCCCGCACCAGCGAGCTGCTGAAGAAGGTCTTCGGTGCCGTCGCCAAATGAACGAGGCTTGCCGCAATAACGGGGGTATGGCGGCGAGGTGTGCAAGGAGTGTGCGCAACTCACCTGGCTTATTCGGATCAAATGATTTATGAATATACTTTGTATCCGTCCGAAACCGGTGGGCACACATCAGGGATCGAGGCCGACCCGCCGCGATCGCCGTAAGACCAGACGCCTTGCTCGTCCAAGGGGCGTGTACCGCAAGAGGAGACAGACACATGGAAGCACCACACCAGCCCACACCCAAAGGGTTCCGACTGCTCGCAGCGGCACTCTCGCTGGCGCTGACCGTACCCGTCCTGGCCGCCACCCGGGTCGGCAAGAACGAGGCGACCACGAACAAGAAGCCCGTCGTCAAGGCCAAGCTGAAGTCAGCCCCCCTGACCCAGAGGGGAGCCGCGACACCGACGATGTCGAGGCCGGCAGTTGCGTCCGTGCCACCCGGTGTCATTCCCGGCATCCCTCAGCCTTCGTTACAGGTGACGCCCGTGCAGCCATCCCCTGCCGCTCAGGCGGCCCCTGCACCCGCGGCCCGGGCGCCGGTGATGGCGGGTACTGCGATTGCGCCCGCGGCAGCGCCGTTGCCAGCGGCCGCGACGCAGAACCCCTACCTGGCCGGTTGGTACAGGCCCGTGCCTGTTGCCGCATTGCCGGCCATGGCGGTCGGACAGCTCAATGAGAACGCGCGCTACGTGAGCGATGCGCTGACCTCCATCCCGGCCAAGGTCGCCGATGCCCTGCCCAGCATCAAGACCGTGCACCCGACCGGCGGGCGCGACCTCGTGGTGGCCAACCTCAAGTGCCCGGCCGAGATGGTCACGGGGCAGTATCTCGGCCCTGCCAATGCCATGCGTGAGGGGATCAACGGCGCGCTGAACAAGCTCAACGACAGCCAGTTGCTCAAGTTCGACATCCAGTTGGTGTGCAGTTGACCGAGGAGATTCCGACCCTATGCGGGCGGCGGCGGTTGGCCGAGGCGTGATGACAGGCAAGTTACCCGACCTGTCATCCTAGTGTAATCTGTCGCTGCCCGGCCCCCTCATTCCGACATGAACGCACACCGGACCAAGACCCCACCCCTGCGCCCCGATAGGCCCGTGCTGCACTGCCTCATGCTGGCGATGGCCCTGTGTCTCGTCCTGCCCGGTCACGCCGCGCCGCAGTCCTCGCCGCGGAAGCCCAGCGCCGAACGACAAACCAAGACGACCAAGACCAAGCGGGTCGTCGCGCCGAAAGCGGCCTCCCAGACACCGACTGCGATCAAGCCCGAGACGTCGGGTGTCGAGCCTGCCCCGCCTGTGCCACCCGTTGCGACGCCCGTCGCGGCGGAGGGCCCGCCCAGCGGTATGCCTGCCGCTCCACCCATCCCGGTGGTGGAGCCCGCGCCGCCCGTCCCTGCCGCAACCCCAGTCACCAATCCCTATCTGGCCGGCTGGTACGTGCCGACGCCGGTGAACGACCTGCCCCGGCTTGCCGCGCAACAGCTCAGCGCCAGCGCACAGTGGACCTATGCCAACGTCATCAGCCTGCCCGGTAACATCGTCGACGCCTTGCCGAAGGTCAAGCGGGTCTTCCCGACCGGCGGGCGTGAGCTGTGGGTGGCCAATCTCAAGTGTCCGGCGGAGATGCTGACTGGTCAGTACTTTTTCCCTGCCAACGCCCTGCGCGATGCGGTGAACGGCCTGCTCGGCACGATCAACGAGATGCGCCTGCTCAACTTCGACATCCAATTGGTTTGCAGCTAGTCTGAAGACAGAGGACAACAACCCGTTGCCGGTCTGGCTTTGGGGGTAAGGGTGGAGTCCTCTGCGATGCAGCATCCGTGGAGGACAGGCTGATGGACTGGAATGTCATCGTCACCGTGCGGGCGGGGCCGGGCCACGGGAAGGCCCTGTTGGACGGGCTCAAGCGCTTGGGCGAGTTTCACGCCACCGACTTCAAATACGTCTGTTACGGTCGCGTCGAGGACGCGTCTGCCCTGCTCGAGGCCGTCTCCGCGGCCCGACAGGCCGCGAGGCGTGGACGCAGTATCTGGCACGGCTGCTGCCGGTGGAGCGGATTTTTGCCTTCCACGCCGAGGATTTCGTCGAACGCCTGAAAGAGGCGGTGACCCCGTTCGCTGCGCGGATGGGGGCGGGGCGCTTCTTCGTGCGCGTCGAGCGGCGCGGCCTTATGGGGCGCGTGGACAGCCAGGCGGCGGAACGGGTCGTTGCCGACCACCTGATTGACCTGGTCCAGGCCCGCGGCGGTGCCCTCCGCACGGACTTCGCCGACCCCGACTGGATCGTCGCCTGCGAGACCCTGGGCGCCGAGGCCGGTGTGGCGCTGCTCGATCGGGCCCTGCGCCAGCGCTATCCCTTCCTTCAGGTGCACTGACCCGCGTGAGGATGGGTTGTCTGGCGTGCGCCGCAGCGCCGACGTTCCGGGAGCGAGGCGACCGGGCCTGAAGCCCAGCCATGGACAGACTGACCCTGGAACGCCACCAGGTCTGGATCTACCTAGTGGCGATCGGGCTGGGGCTGGCGATCGGCTCAGCCGTCCCGGCGGCCGGCCCGGCGTTTACCAAACTGCTTTGGCCGGCCCTGGTGGCCTTGCTCTATGTCACCTTCGTGCAGGTGCCTCTGCTGCACCTGGCCGAGGCCTTTCGCGACCATCGCTTCGTCGCCGCCGTGCTGACGGGGAATTTCATCTTGCTGCCTCTGCTGGTGTGGGGCCTGGTCCAGTTCCTGCCCCACGACCCGGTGCTGCGTATGGGCATACTGTTGGTCCTGCTGGTGCCCTGCACGGACTGGTTTACCACCTTCAGCCAGCTGGGGCGGGGCGACGTGCCACGCGCCATCGCCGTCACACCCGCCAACCTGTTCCTGCAGTTGCTCCTCCTGCCGCTCTATCTCTGGCTCATGGCGCGCGCCGAGCTGGCCGGTAACCTGGGACTGGAACAGGTCTGGCCGACCCTGTTCATCGTCGGCCTGCCGCTCGCCATGGCGGCGCTGACCGAGCGCTGGGTCGAGGCCCGGCCCGCGCGGACCGCCTGGCGTGAGCGCCTGGCCTGGTGGCCGGTGCCGCTGCTCGCCGTTGTGGTCTTCCTCATCGCCGCCGCCCAGGTCGGCGCGGTGATGGACGCCCTGCATCTCACGCCCGTGGTGCTGCCGGTGTTCGTCGGTTTTCTGCTCGCCGCCCTGGGTCTGGCCTGGGCCACCGCGCGTGTGGCACGGCTGCCTGCGGCCCAGGGGCGCACCCTGGCCTACTCCCTGGGCACGCGCAACTCCTTCGTCGTGCTGCCCTTCGCCCTGACCCTGCCGGCGGGCTGGGAGGCCGCCGCCGTGGTGATCGTGCTGCAGTCGCTGGTGGAGCTGCTGGGCATGCTCGCCTATCTGGCATGGGTGCCGCGGCTCTTCCCGTCGGACGGGGCCCGGGCGGCCGTGCCCGCTGTCGAACGATCCGGGTGAAGACTTACGTGGCCGGTTGGGGCCAGCACCTGCGGCGGCAGTGCGCTGTTCCCCTCAATGCGTGCCGCCCACTGTGAGGCCATCGACGCGCAAGGTGGGCTGGCCCACCCCCACCGGCACGCTCTGGCCGTCCTTGCCGCAGGTGCCGACCCCAGGGTCGAGCTCAAGGTCGTTGCCGATCATGGACACGCGGGTGAGCACGTCGGGGCCGTTGCCGATCAGGGTGGCCCCCTTGACCGGATAGGTGATGCGGCCGTCCTCGATCATGTAGGCCTCGGCCGCGGAGAAGACGAACTTGCCGCTAGTGATGTCGACCTGGCCGCCGCCGAAGTTGACCGCATAAAGGCCATGCTTGACCGAGGCGATGATCTCCTGCGGGTCGTGCCGGCCGGCGTGCATGTAGGTGTTGGTCATGCGCGGCATGGGCAGGTGCGCGAAGGACTCGCGTCGGGCGTTGCCGGTGGGCGCCATGCCCATCAGGCGCGCGTTGAGGCTGTCCTGCATGTAGCCCTTGAGGATGCCGTTCTCGATCAACACGGTGCACTGGGTGGGCGTTCCCTCGTCGTCGATGTTGAGCGACCCGCGCTTGAGCGGCAGGGTGCCGTCGTCGACCACCGTCACCCCGGGGGCGGCCACCTGCTCGCCGATGCGGCCGGAAAAGGCGGAAGAGCCCTTGCGGTTGAAGTCACCCTCCAAGCCGTGGCCAATCGCCTCGTGCAGCAGGATGCCTGGCCAGCCGGCGCCCAGGACCACGGTCATGGTCCCGGCCGGGGCGGGGCGCGCCTCCAGGTTGGTGAGCGCCTGCTTCACCGCGCGCTCGGCATAGTCGCGCAGCACGTCGTCGGTGAAATAGTCATAGTCGAAGCGGCCGCCGCCGCCGGCTGTACCTTGTTCGCGACGGCCGTCCTGTTCGACGATGACCTGCAGCGACACCCGGACCAAGGGCCGGACGTCGGCGGCCAGCCGACCGTCCAGGCGGGCGACGAAGATGACCTCGTACTCGCCGGCGAGGCTCGCCATGACCTGGATCACGCGCGGGTCGAGGGCGCGGGCGTAGTCCTCCAGCCGGTGCAGCAGCGCCACCTTCTCGGCCTCGGTGAGCGAGGCGAGCGGGTCGAGCGGGGCGTAGAGGCTACGACCCTGCACCGGCACCCCCGCCTGCACCCGCGCCTCGCCGCCGGTCAGGGCGATGGAGCGGGCGGTGAGCGCCGCCTGGCGGATGGCCGGCAGCGAGATGTCGTCGGAATAGGCGAAGGCCGTCTTGTCCCCCACCACCGCGCGCACCCCAACCCCCTGGTCAATGTTGAAGCTGCCCGACTTGACCTGCCCCTCTTCCAGGCTCCAGGCCTCGGAGCGGGTGTACTGGAAGTACAGGTCGGCATCGTCCAGCCGGTGGGCGGCGAGCAGGCCGAAGACCGACTCGACCTGGGGGGTGTCCAGGTCGTTGGGGGTAAGCAGGGTGGACTGGGCGGTGGCGAACAGGGCGGCGGTGTCGGTCATGATAAAGTGGAGGGGTTAGTTGGCCTTGACGACTTCGACCACGCCCTCGTTGCCGCAGTTCAGGGTGCGGTGTTTGAGGGCCGGAAGGCTCGAGCGCAGGCTCTCTTGGTAGCTGCGGTTGATCCCGGCGGTGACCACGCCGGAGCCGCGCGGCAGCCGGTCGAGCACGTTGCCCCAGGGGTCGACGATCATGGTGTCGCCGTGGGTCTCCCGGCCGGAGAGGTGATAGCCGCCCTGGGCGGGGGCGATCACATAGGCCAGGTTCTCGATCGCACGGGCGCGGATCAGGGTCTCGAAATGGGCCTTGCCCGTCGTGGCGGTGAAGGCCGAGGGCACCAAAATGAAATCGACCACGCCCATCGCCCGGTAAAGCTCCGGGAAGCGCAGGTCGTAGCAGATCGACAGCCCCATGCGGCCGAAGGGGGTCTCCACCACCACGACGCGGTTGCCGGGCATGATGGTCGCCTCTTCCCGGTACTGCTCGTTGCCGAGCGACAGGCCGAAGAGGTGGATCTTGTCGTAGCGGGCCACCAGCCGACCTTTGTCATTGTAGACCAGGCAGCTGTTGTAGACCTTTTTCGGATGGCCGCAGTCGAGCGGCACCGAACCGCCCACCAGCCACACACCGTGCCGCTTGGCCTGCGCGGCGAGGAAGGCCTGGATCGGCCCCTTGCCCGGCTGCTCGCGCACCTTCACCTTGTCGGTGTCTTTGAGCCCCATGATGGCGAAGTACTCGGGTAGGGCGATGAGCCTGGCGCCGGCGTCGGCGGCCATGCCGATCAGCCGCTCGGCCTCCGCCAGGTTGGCGGCGACGTTGGGCCCGGAGGCCATCTGGATAGCGGCCATGCGCACCACCCCGTAGGATTCCGGCTGCGGTTTGGGGGCGCTGCGGCTGCGGGTCTTGGCGAAGCTGGAAGAGGGCTTTGGTCTCACGGGCAGAGTGTCTTGGCTGGGCGTTGGTCGGCAAGGGTTGAAATTACACAATCCAGGCCCGCTGCGGCAAGGCAAAACGTGCGCGGCGCGATAGGACGTCGCGTTTGTGGCCGGCTGCGCGGGCGAGGGGTCAGGGCGGGCTCGTCGTGCCCGCCTCGTCGGCGGATCGCGCGCGGGGGATGCGGCTCACCTCGGGCTCCGTCCAGCTGCCGCGCACGCGGTATTCGAAGGTGGCGGCGCGACTGATGGGGTCTTTCAGGACCTTGCTGGCGACCAGCGCCCCGACCCCGACCGCCGGGTTGATCAGCATCGCCCCCGCCGCCAGGGTGTCTTCCAGGCGCGGCTGCACGGCCACGCGCAGGTCCTGGGTCTCGCGCGTGAGATCGACCTCGCCGCGGATGCTGATGCTGGCGGCCGGCCCGCGCATCCTGAGGTCCGCCACCTGGGCCACCCCGCGCTCCAGGTGCACCGGGGCGGTGATCTCATCGAAGGCGAAGCCCTCGCTGAAGATGTCGCGGAAGTCGAGGTTGATCCGTCTGGGCAGGGCCTGCAGGCTGAGCACCCCCAACAGTCGCCCGGCGCCCGGGTCGAGCTTGAGGAACTGGCCGTTCCTGAGCCGGATGTCGAGGTCGCCGCTGAGCCGATCGAGGCTGAATTCGGTGGGGCCGCCGGGCCAGCCGACGCGGCCGGTCAGCGCGAGCTCACCGCGCCGCACGTTGCCGGGAAAGCCCAGACGGCTGAGCAGACCGTTGAGATTGCCGCTGTCGAGCCGGACGTCGAGGATGGAATCGCGTCGGGCTTGGTTGGACAAGAGCCCGCTGGCCTCCAGCCGGCCGTCGGGGTTGACGATGCGCAGCGTCTGCAGACGCAGACCACGCGCCTCGGGGCGGGCGGCGAGCTCGAGCCGGCCGACGTCGCGGCCTTGCACCAGGAAGCTCTCGGCCTGCACGTTGGCCTCGATCTCGAGCTTCTGGGCCGGCCGGCGTGATGGGCGGGGGCCGGGGGCCGCCTCGGGGACGGCGAGGCGGCGAAAACGTGCCTTGAGGCTGGGGTGCCGCTCCCCGCTCTGCCACTGCAGCTCGCCCTGCACTTCGCGGCCCGAGATCTGTAGCTGCCAGCCCGCCTCGCCGTTGGGACGGGCGCTGACCTGGGTACCGGTGAACAAGCGGTCGTGGACGATGAGCTCGCCGGCCGTCAGGGTGAGGCTGGAGAGCGGTAGGGTGCTGTCACCCTGCCCGCCAAGCAGGTCCAGCCAGGGGTCGAGATCCAGCCGAGCCTGGGCGATCTCCAGGCTGAGGCCGGGGTTGCGCGGCGGTCGCGTCTCGCCCTGGCCGACCAGCGCCGACACGCTGGGCGGGGTGCCGGGCTTGCCCATCACCGCGTGGAGGGACAACACCTGGCCGTAGCGCAGCTGTAGCGTGGTCTGATCCGGCCCCGCGCTGCTGTGGCTCAACCAGAGGTTTTGTGCCTGCTCTGCCGGCTTGCCCAGGGGCTCCGGCAGGTCGATGGCGAGCCCCTTCAGGTCGCTCTCGACGCGCAGCTCGGTCCGCGGCTCGCGCAGGCCGATCTCGGCGCGGTAGCGTGTGGCCCCCTGCAGGCGGCGACGCAGCGAATCGGGCACCCAGGCGGCCAGGCTGGCTGGTTCGATGCGGCCGTCGACGTGCAGGCTCAGACGGCCGCCGGCGCCGCCTTGCAGGGACAGGACGGCGGGTTGGCCGAGGAGCTGGGCATTCAGACCCTTGGCGCTGAGGTCGCGGTGGGTGAAGGCGAGATCGCCTTTGAGGTGCTCCAGCACCGGCATGCCGTGGCCTGGGTCGAGTCGGTTGTCGGCGATGCGGTAGACGCCCGACACCGTGCTCGCATCGATGCGGCGCAGGGGCAGGTTCAGGCGCAAGGTCAGCTCGCCGCGCCCCTCCGCGCGCATGGGTTCGATGAAACGGTCCGTATAGTCGTTGACCGGGCTGGCGCGGATGTAGTCAAGAAAGGCGGCCGTGGGGCCGCGCGCGCGCCCCTCGATGTGCAGGATCTCGTCCTGGGTGAAGTGCAGGTCCGGCGTCAGCCCGCGGATGCCGTAGAGCTCGATACCGGGGATGCCCTCGACCTGGGCCCGGTCGACCTGGATCTCCATGGCCGTGTCGCGGAAGACCACCCAGCCATTCACGCCGATGAAGCGCGGCCAGCCGGGCGCCACCTCGATGACGGCGTCGCGCACCCGCACGTCCACTCGGAACTGCCCACCGCCCTCATGGAATGGGAAGCGGTCGAGCGGCCCGCGCAGGATCAGGCGGGTCTCATCGGACAGGCCCGCGCGTATGCCGCGGCGCAGCCAGTCATAGGCGTCGTCGGATACCGCCAGTGGCAGATAGCGCCAGACCGCATTACCCAGGCCGCGTGTCAGATGGGCGTTGAGATCCAGCTCGGGCGATTTGCCGGGCGCCAGCACGATACTGCCGCTCGCCGTCGCCGCCAGGTCCGGGTTGTTCAGGCGCACGTCGTCGAGCTCGATCTGCACACCGCCGTCCGGCCGGCGCGTCCAGTTCAGACGCGACTGCGCGGTGTCGAAGGCGAGCGGGTGGCGGAACAGGCTCGCGTCCTGAACGCCTAAGCCGCGTGCGTCGAGCCGGGCCTCTCCGCCGCGTTCCGTCGCGCGGAGCGTCCCCGACAGCCCAGTGAGGCCGGGAATGCCGTCCGCAGCGCGAAAGCCCACGTCGCGCAGGCTCGCCTGTATCTCATAGCTCTGCGGCCCGCTCCACCTGAGGCGCAGCCGCTCGACCAGGCCGCGCGGCTCGTGCGCCTCGATGAGGTCGTGCGCCTGGCGGGGGATGGGCACGGCGCCGATCAGCGCGGTTAGGGCCTCCAGCTGCAGTGCCTCGGTCTCCACCCGCAATTCCCCCACACCCCCATCGGGGCGGTTGGCGACCTTCACCTTCAGGCTGGCGGGCGCGGCGCGCCGCCCGCGCGGGGAGACGAAGCTCAAGCGTTCGACGAAGTAGTCCTGTCCGATGGCGGTGCGCCGCCAACCCAGGCGGCCGTCGATGCGTTCGAAGCCGATCTCCGGCAGGTCCTCGCTGGGGCCCAGACGGACCTGACGCAGACGCACGTCGCCGACCACACCGTCGACCTGGCGGCGTGAGAAGTCGAGCCAGAAGCGCAGGGCCCCCGTGCCGCTACGCACCGAGGCCTGGGCCCAGGGCGCCCAGGTGCGCAGCGCCCCGGCCTCGGCACCCTCGGCCTGAACGAAGAGCTGGCCGGAAAAATCCTCCAGCCGGTCGATGCTACGGCCCCTGAAATCGGCGCGCACATCGATCCGGCGGGCCACGGCATCGGGCGGGCGGGCGGTGAGGCCCAGGCGGTGGCGGCCGAGCCGGTTGGTCATCGCCAGATTGAGTTCACTCAGGGTAAGCGGTGGCGCGCCCAGCATGTCGTCCTGCCAGACGACCGTGGCCTGGTGCACACTCAGCTTGCGCTGTCGCAGCAGCCAGTCGGGGAAGGGGCCGGTGGCTCCAGGCGTGTTGACCGCGATGCCGGCCACGCGGATCACGCCCTGCCGGTCGCGATGGATGACCAGGTGCGGGCGTTGCAACTGGAGGTGGACCAGGCGCGGTTCGGCCAGCAGCAGCGAGGTCCAGGACAGGGTCGTCTCGACACTGGGCAGGGTCAGGGCGGGCAGGGCACCTGGCTCACCGAAGCGCACGGCCTCCATACGCAGGCGCGGGTTGAGGCCGCGCCAGTCGGCCTGGATCACACCGATGCTCACCGCGACACCCGTGGCCTCGCTGGCGAGCCGCTCAATGGCGGGACGGTGGCGGTCGATCTGCGGCATGATCCACAGGCGTAGCGTGAGCGCGATCGCGCAGAGCACGATGAGGACCGCCGCCACGGCATAGGCGGCATAGTGCAGCGCGCGCCGCAGATATAGGACGATGCGGGGATCGAGGCGAGGCACGGCAATCACGGCGCCGGAGCGATCGGGCAGAGGGGCTCTCGGCTAGACCTGACCCACCCGCTGCAGTTCGACCGCGATGGCCTCGGCGTCCAGGCCCTCATAGTCGGCCCGGTTGAACAGTACTACCCCGCCGGCCATCTCGTACCAGGCGTGGCCGGAGGCCCATTCCGCCTGGGGATGGCTGCCCTGAGGGCGTCGCGGCAGGAGATATAGACGACCGGCTGTGTAGATCATGTTGTAGGGCGTGCCCTGACTGTGCAGGGATGCGATGGCCTGCCAGGCCTGGCCGGCGTCTCCGAAGGTGAGACAGGTCGTGGGATAGGCGATCTCACCGCGATTGTGCCGCCAATGCCCCTGCTCGAGCGGCAGGGGGACCGTGCGCACGAAGGTCTGGAAGTGCAGATGATTGACCGAGGCATGCGCCCCGAGGCTGTTGTAGGCCAGGCCGAAACCGGGCATCGCCTCGCCGGCGGCGGCCGCCAGGGCCCAGGCCCAGTCGTGCCATTGCTCGGTCAACCACTGCGGCCACGACTGCTCTGGTTCCGGTACCAGCAGCCCGTGCAGCTCGACGAAGGGGAATTTGTTGTACAGCAGCCGGGCCGGACGACCCAGCAAGGTCCCCGACCACAGCACCTCGCGCTCGAGGGCCGGTCGGTTGAAATGGAAGCCCTCCGGGTCGAACGGCCGCGACAGCCCCTCGACACGCACCCGGCTCGCGCGCGGCGGGCGCAGGGCGCGCAGGGGGTTGAAACTGACTTCCCAAGGGCCGACTCGGCGAGTGTGCACTCGCAGCCCATCGCTGAATCCGATCGCCATCAGCTTGAGGAAGACCATCAGGTCGTCGTCCGGCACGCCGATCGGGCGCCCCTGGCGCAAGCGGGTGGTCACCAGGGCGGCGAGGTGGTAATGACGCTCCTCCAGCCGGCGTTCGAGCAGCTGCCACAGGGTCGCATCCTGGGCCGTGTTGGCGAGCGCCAGGATGTAGCCGCCCAGGCCGACATCGCCTGCCAGCAGGCGGGTGAGCCCCTCGGCATAGGCCTGTTGCAAGGCAGTGGTCGAGGCGAAGGGCTGCGGCAGGCTGGCTGAATACTTGACAGATTTCATCGACTAAAATAACTCTGTAAGCGATCCGGCTCCCCCGCCTGCGCGGGGTCCAAGCCGCGATGTCCGTGTTTGGTCATGGAGGATAGCAGATGGAACTCGTCGAATTTGCCTATGCCTCGCTGCGCCACGCAGACCCGACTGTGCGGACCGAGGCGATCCGCCACCTCGATGCCATCATCACCAACCTGGAGTCGGCCATGGAGGTCTGGCGCTCGGTGGACACCAACCGGCCCAAACACAGCCTGGGCTCGCTCATGTACATGCTGGACGCGGCCGCCATCCATCGGCTCGATGAGCTAAGCCGCGCCGCTGACCAGGCACTCAAGGCCCTGTGCCATCTGGCCGGTCCGGCCGCCGCACAACGTGCCAGCCTGATCCCGCACCTGGTGGAGACCGCCTTCTGGCAGCTCAAGGAACAGGAGACCCTGGCCGACCGGGTCGCCGCCAACCTGGCCAAGATGGGCGAACGCGTGGCGCGGCTCAAGGCGATGCGCGAGGAACTCTCGGCGCACGCGGCCCCCGAGCGCATGGCGGCCTGAGCGGCAGACGCACCCACACCGGGCCTTTGCCCCTCGGCTGGTGGTTCAGGGGGCGTAGGCCAGATTGGGCGCCAGCCAGCGCTCGGCGGTGGCGAGGTCCCAGCCCTTGCGGCGGGCATAGTCCTCGACCTGGTCGCGTTCGATCTTGCCCACAGCGAAGTAGCGTGACTGTGGGTGGGAGAGGTAGAAACCCGAGACCGAGGCCATCGGCAGCATGGCGTAGCTCTCGGTAAGGCTCACCCCGATCGTCGCCGGCGCATCCAACAGCTCGAAGAGCGGTCCCTTTTCGGTGTGCTCCGGGCAGGCCGGGTAGCCGGGGGCTGGACGGATGCCGCAGTACTGCTCGTCGATGAGCTGCTCGTTGCTGAGCTGTTCGTCGGCGGCATAGCCCCAAAACTCCTTGCGCACCCGCTCGTGCAGCCGTTCGGCCAGGGCCTCGGCGAGCCGGTCGCACAGGGCCTTGAGCAGGATGGCGGAGTAGTCGTCGTGCGCGCGTTCGAAGGCGCGCACCCGCTCGTCCTCGCCGATGCCGGCGGTGACCACGAAGGCGCCGATGTAGTCCCTGACCCCCGTCTCTTTGGGCGCGACGAAGTCGGCCAGGCACCAGTTGGGCTGCCCCGCAGGCTTGGCCATCTGCTGACGCAGGTTGTGCCAGGTCATGAGCGGGCGGCTGCGCCCCTCGTCGGCATAGATGGCGATGTCGTCCTCACCCACCGTGTTGGCCGGGAACAGGCCCATGACGGCACGCGCCTCGACCCAGCGCTCGGCGATCATGCGCTTCAACATGGCCTGGGCGTCGGCAAACAGCCGGCGCGCCTCGGCCCCGACCACGGCGTCGTCGAGGATGCGGGGGTAGCGACCGTGTAGCTCCCAGGCCTGGAAGAAGGGGGTCCAGTCGATGTAGCGGGTGAGCTCCTGGAGGTCCCAGGGGCGGAAGACCTGTATCCCCAGGGTACGCGGCACGGGCGGGGTGTAGGACGCCCAGTCGGTCTTGAACTTGTTGGCTCGCGCCTCAGCGAGGCTGACGCGCTTACCCTCCGCCTTCTGGGCGAGGTGGCGCTCGCGCGTGGCGGCGTAGTCGGCCTTGACCTTGGCGACATAGGCGTCACGCTGGTCCGCAGAGAGCAGGCTGGCGCACACCCCCACGGCGCGCGAGGCGTCTTTCACATAGACGACCGGCCCATCGTAGTTGGGGTCGATCTTGACGGCGGTGTGGGCGAGGCTGGTGGTGGCGCCGCCGATCAGCAAGGGCTGGGTGAAGCCCTGGCGCTGCATCTCGCGGGCCACATGTGCCATCTCCTCGAGCGAGGGGGTGATCAGCCCCGACAGGCCGATGATGTCGGCGTTGACCTCGCGCGCCGTGTCGAGGATCTTCTGCGCCGGGACCATCACCCCCAGATCGACGACCTCGTAGTTGTTGCAGCCCAGCACCACGCCGACGATGTTCTTGCCGATGTCGTGCACGTCGCCCTTCACAGTGGCGAGCACGATCTTGCCCTTGGCCTGGGCCGTGTCGCCGCCGGCGGCCTTCTCTGCCTCGATGAAGGGCACCAGATAGGCCACCGCCTGTTTCATCACGCGCGCGCTCTTGACCACTTGGGGCAGAAACATCTTGCCGGCGCCGAACAGATCGCCCACCACGTTCATGCCGTCCATGAGCGGCCCCTCGATCACCCGGATGGGCTGGCCCAGTTTCTGCCGTGCCTCCTCGGTGTCCTCGACGATGAACTGGGTGATCCCCTTGACCAGGGCGTGGGCGAGGCGCTCTTCCACCGGCAGCGCGCGCCAGGCCAGGTCTTCCACCGCCTCGCGCGCCGCGCCCTTGACCGTCTCGGCATACTCAACCAGCCGCTCGGTGGCGTCCGGGTGGCGGTTGAGCAGCACGTCCTCCACCCGCTCCCTGAGCTCGGCCGGGATCTCCTCGTACACCCCAAGCTGTCCGGCGTTGACGATGCCCATGTCCATGCCGGCCTGGATGGCGTGGTAGAGGAATACGGTGTGGATCGCCTCTCGCACCGGCTCGTTGCCGCGGAAAGAAAAGGAGACGTTGGACACCCCGCCGGAGACATGCGCATGCGGCAGGTTCTGCCTGATCCAGCGGGTGGCTTCGATGAAGTCCACGGCGTAGTTGGCATGCGCCTCGATCCCCGTGGCCACGGCGAAGATGTTGGGGTCGAAGATGATGTCCTCGGCCGGGAAGCCCACCGCCTCGGTGAGGATCTTGTAGGCGCGCGCGCAGATCTCGATCTTGCGGGCATAGGTGTCGGCCTGCCCCATTTCGTCGAAGGCCATGACGATCACCGCCGCGCCGTAGCGGCGGGCAAGCCGTGCGCGGGCCTTGAAGTCGGCCTCGCCCTCCTTGAGCGAGATGGAGTTGATCACCGGCTTGCCCTGCACGCACTTGAGCCCCGCCTCGATGATGGACCACTTCGACGAGTCGATCATGATCGGCACGCGGGCGATGTCCGGCTCGCTCGCCAGGAGCTTGAGGAAGCGGCTCATGGCGGCCTCGCCGTCGAGCATGGCTTCGTCCATGTTGACGTCGATCATCTGCGCGCCGGCCTCGACCTGTTGGCGCGCCACCGCCAGCGCCTCGTCGTACTTTTCTTCAAGGATCAAGCGTTTGAATTTCGCCGAGCCGGTGACATTGGTGCGTTCGCCGACGTTGACGAAAAGGCTGTCGCGCCCGACGTTGAATGCCTCCAGGCCGGCCAAGCGCAAGGCCGGCTCGATCTTTGGCACGCGGCGCGGCAGGCAGCCAGCCACCGCGTCGTGGATGGCGCGGATATGCTCGGGCGTGGTGCCGCAGCAGCCGCCGACGATGTTGAGCAGGCCGGCGCGCGCCCAATCGCCGATCTCCGCCGCCATCGCCTCGGGCGTCTCGTCATACTCGCCGAAGGCATTGGGCAGGCCCGCATTGGGGTGGGCGGAGACCAGGGTGTCGGCCTTCAGCGCGATCTCCTCCACGTGCGGCCGCAGCTCCTTGGCCCCCAGGGCGCAGTTGAAGCCGAAGGAGAAAGGCTCGGCATGCCGCAGCGAGTTCCAGAACGCCTCCGCCGTCTGCCCCGACAGGGTGCGCCCCGAAGCGTCGGTGATGGTGCCGGAGATCATGATCGGCCGCCGCTCACCCGTGTCCTCGAAATACTGCTGGATGGCGAACACCGCCGCCTTGGCGTTGAGGGTGTCGAATACGGTCTCGATGAGCAACAGGTCGGCCCCGCCCTCCACCAGCCCGCGGGTCGCCTCGTAGTAGGTGGCGGTGAGTTCCTCCCAGGTGACGTTGCGATAGCCCGGGTCGTTGACGTCCGGCGAGATGGAGAGCGTCCTGGAGGTCGGACCCAGCACGCCCGCCACGAAACGCGGCTTGTCCGGCGTGGCGGCGGTGTATTCATCGGCCACCGCCCGCGCCAGGCGCGCCCCGGCATAGTTCAATTCATACACCAACGCCTCCATGCCGTAGTCGGCCATGGAGATGGCGTTGGCGTTGAAGGTGTTGGTCTCCAGGATGTCTGCGCCTGCCGCGAGATATTGCGCATGGATGTCGCGGATCGCCTCGGGGCGGGTGAGGGAGAGCAGGTCGTTGTTGCCCTTGAGCTCGCGCGGCCAGTCGGCGAAGCGTGTGCCGCGGTAGTCGCCCTCTGCGAGCCCCAGCCGCTGGATCATGGTGCCCATGGCCCCGTCCAGGATCAGGATGCGGCGCTCGGCCAGGGCTTTGAGTTCGGCGGTACGGTCGGGCATGGCGGCTAGAGGCTGACGAATCTTTTATCATAACATCCTGCTGGTCGATGCCCGGACGGCCACGACTGCCCCACATCATGAGGCGGCACGCCCGGTGCGCTTGGGCCGGCGCGCATAATGCTGACAGGAGGCACGACCGTCATGTCCCGACCGCTCACCGACCCGCCGCACTACACCGTAGAGGACTACCTGAGCTGGGACGACGAGCGCCGCTACGAGCTGATCGACGGCGAGGTCTGGCTCATAGCGCCGGCGCCGATGCTGGTGCACCAGAGCATCAGCGGCAGCCTGTATGCTCAGCTTTACAACCAGCTCGATGAACGTGGACGTTCGGGCGTCGATTGCCCCTGCCGTGTCTTCGCAGCGCCGGTGGACGTCGTGCTGGGGCCCAGCACTGTGGTGCAACCGGATGTGGTGCTGGTCTGCGACCCGGCCCGGCTTGCCAACGGCCGCTACGTCGACGGCCCGCCGGAGATGGTGATCGAGGTGTTGTCGCCCGCCACGGCGCGGCGTGACCGGCTCACCAAGCGCGATCTCTACGAGCGCGTCGGCGTCGCCCATTACGGCATCGCCGACCCAGAGGCCGCGACCCTGGAGTGCTACCGGCTCGATGCCGGCCGCTATGGCAAGCCGGACGTCTACGGCCCTGGCGACACCTTGAGCCTGCCTTACTGCGGCGGGCTCGCCCTCGACCTGACCGCCGTCTTCGGCCCGCCGCCGAAGCCTCGGCCCGGTCCCGCGCTGTGACCCTTTAGATCGGAGGACTCGCCATGCGGCATCTGACCCCCAAGGAGGCCTACGACTTCCTCCAGTCCCACCCGGACGCGGTCTTCATCGACTGCCGCTCCGAGTTTGAATACCTGTTCGTTGGCCACCCCGTGGGGGCCATCCTCATCCCCTGGTACGAGGGCATCAACTGGGATTTAAACCCCCATTTCCTCGGCCAGGTGCGCATGGCCGCCTCGCACAACCGGCCGGTGGTGCTGATCTGCCGCTCCGGCAACCGCTCGCGTGAGGCGGGCGAGTTTTTGGAAAAAAACGGTTTCACCGAAGTCTATAACGTGCTCTATGGCTTCGAGGGCGAGTTGGACGAGCACCACCGCCGCTCCACGAAAAACGGCTGGCGCTATGACGGCTTGCCTTGGGAGCAGTGCTGAGGACGGCGGTTGGCGTGAAAGGCGCGCCGCGACTCACGATGCTCCCCTCTCCCAGCGGGAGAGGGGCTCAAGGCGAGGGAACGGCCATGGCCGCTTTCATCCTTCTGGCCATGTCCGTTAGCCCTTGCGGGCGATGCGCTGCCTGTGGCGATTGAGGCTTTCGGTCAGCTCGGAGATGATCTCGCCGGCGGCGTGGATGATCTGGTTGGGCGTGAAACCGCAGCGGTGCATCTCGCGATAGAAGGCCTTGGCGAGCAGCTTGGCCACCCGCTCCGGCTCGTGGGCGGACAGCCGCGTCATGTTGGCGCAGTCGCCGCCCCCCTCCAGGGCGAGGGCCATCTGCGTGAAACGCGAGTCGAGCACCTGGGTCAGCCGCATCATCTGAATCACACGCGCTACCAGCAGGGCTGCCGTCTCGGCCAGGGCCAGATCGGTCTCAGCAAAGGCGGGTCGGTCAACGGGTTCGCTGGCGTTGAGCACGCCAGCCGGCTTCTCGGCAATGACCAGCGGGCAGGCGAGGAAGCTGCCGCTGCCATGGCGGGCCAGGTCGGCATACTCGGAAAGTCGGATGTCCTCGACCAGCAAACTACGCTCAGTCGCCAGCACGCGGTTGGCGATCCCGTCGAGCTGTGGCGGCAAAGAGCGCCAGCCCGCCAACGGCGCGCCGTGCAGGGCGACCAGCTTGAGCGCGGGCCGCCCCGCCTGACCGATGTCGCGCAGCATGATCGACACCCGGCCAGCGGCGAGCAGTTCGGCCACGTGTGCGGCCAGTGCCGCCAGGCTCGCATCGAAGCTGCCCGCCGGCTCAAAGGCGATGAGCGCCTGCAGTCTGGCCAGCTCCATCGGCGACCTCCCATCGGTTCTTCATTGCCCTAAGCCTGACAGGCCGGGCCGGGGCGCGCGAACGGCCGGGTCAGTTCAGGGCGCTGGCGAGCTTGCGGCGGTATTCCGAGACCAGGGGGCTAGCCCCCAGCAGGTTGAAGACCGACAGCATGGTCTTGCGCGCGGCCTCCTCGTTCCAGGTCTTGTCGCGGCGGATCATCTCCAGCAGCTCGTCCATCCCCTCAGTATAACGCCCAGAGGCGATGAGCAGGTTGGCCAGCTTGAGCCGTGCATCCATGTCCTGGGGATTTGCGGCGATGCGCGCGCGCAGTCCGGCTTCGTCCTCGCCGCTTGCCTTGCTGCGAGCGAAGTTGAGCCGCGCCAGAAGCTGCTGAGCGCGGTCCTCATCGCGGGCGCGGGCCGACAGGCTCTCCAGCAGACGTGCGGCCTCGTCGATCTGGTCGACATCGAGCATGATCTCGGCGGCATCCAGCCGCACCGCTTCGTTCTTCGGGTCGAGCTTGGAGGCCTCGGCCAGGACCTGCAGAGCCTTCGCCTTGTCCCCCTGCGCCTTGAGCTCGGCGGCCTTGAGCCGCAGCTCCTCGGCCGGCGAGGGGATGATGCGCTCCAAGAACTCGCGCACGGCCGATTCGGGCAGCGCCCCCGAGAATTCATCGACGATCTGGCCGCCGACGAAGGCCTTGACGCTGGGGATGCCACGCACCCCATAGCGGGCCGCCAATTCCTGGTTATAGTCGGCGTTGACCTTGGCCAGGATGAACTTGCCCTGGTACTCCTCGGCCAATTTCTCGAGGATAGGCTTCAGCACCCGGCAAGGGCCGCACCACTCGGCCCAGAAGTCCACCACCACGGGGACCTTGCGGGACCCCTCGATGACGATCTGCTGGAAGTTCTCACCACCGACGTCGAAGGAATATTGTCCCATACTCGTTCTCGACAAGCCGTAATCCCACCCTATATGCAGACGATCGGCGCGGTTTCAAGACCCGATCGCAGGTCAAGAGCCAGGGATACGCTGATCAAATCGCCGCACGGCGCGACACAGTGCCCCATCACGCGGTTTATAGCGCTGCCAAGCCCAGGGGCTTGCGTGCGCAAGGCAGCCGGTTTTATTAACCCGGCCCTTAAATACCCTGTGCTGCATAGGCGGCTAAGGGATGCCTGAAATAGGCCTTGACACGCTCTGGTGCTTCCCGCAGCGCCGCCATGAAGGTCATCGCTTTGTCAAGCAGGGAGGCCTTGTTGTCACTCATGGGGCCGCTGCGCAAGGCCGTTTTGAAATCCCGGTTCAAATACTCGTCCGGGTTGGCCTCGGGTGCATAGGGCGGTAGAAAGACCAGCTCGATCCTGTCCTTCTTGTCCGCCAGCCACACGGTCACCTTGCGAGCATGATGCACGCGCAGGTTGTCGACGACGAGGAAAATCTTGCCCTGGACCTGCTGCAAGAGCAATTCGAGGAAGGCGATGAAACGATCCGTGTTGATGGCCCCCTCGACGATCTGGAAGGCGATCTCGCCACGCGCGGAAATGGCCGAGATCATCGACAGCTTCTGCCAGCGCGTCGGGGTCTTGAGCACCGGGGTGCGGCCGCGCGGGGCGTAGCCGCGCACCCAGTTGGCATCTTCCTTGACCGCGGTTTCATCCCCCCA
>JBKBRS010000295.1:0-1040 GCA_046292095.1 Thiobacillaceae bacterium | reverse complement strand
ACGCGGGGATCGACCCGATACTCGTCAGGTTTTCCGATCCGACGATCCGCCTCCCCCGCGCACGCGGGGATCGACCCTAGCTAGCTCCTATCAGTGGCTACACTTGCGCGCCTCCCCCGCGCACGCGGGGATCGACCAGATCATCTGCCCCGCTCCACGAGTGGAGCAGGCCTCCCCCGCGCACGCGGGGATCGACCCGAAGAAGATCTGATCGAGATCGATGCCGTGAAGCCTCCCCCGCGCACGCGGGGATCGACCCATTTGGCTCAAGCGTCCCGTTGCGCTGGCGTGGCCTCCCCCGCGCACGCGGGGATCGACCCGCGGGTGGCCCCCGTCGGCGGCAGGACATCTTGCCTCCCCCGCGCACGCGGGGATCGACCGCTCGAGCGCGCAGAAAGGTCGTCCATGATCTGGGCCTCCCCCGCGCACGCGGGGATCGACCCAGGTACGATGCACTATCATGTTGCGCTCTGGGGCCTCCCCCGCGCACGCGGGGATCGACCCACGGGAACCATCAAGTATCGCCGGTGCTACCGGCCTCCCCCGCGCACGCGGGGATCGACCCCCAGACATACCGGACTGGGATGCCGAGACCTCGCCTCCCCCGCGCACGCGGGGATCGACCCAGGCACACCGCCGACGCCATGGACCGTGACATGCCTCCCCCGCGCACGCGGGGATCGACCCGTGACAGGTATCCACGACTCGGGAACGAGGCAGCCTCCCCCGCGCACGCGGGGATCGACCCAGGTACGATGCACTATCATGTTGCGCTCTGGGGCCTCCCCCGCGCACGCGGGGATCGACCCGGAACGGGAATAGGGCTACATCCCGACGGTAAGCCTCCCCCGCGCACGCGGGGATCGACCCCGAGCGGGTGGCGGACCATCCGGCAACGCATCGCCTCCCCCGCGCACGCGGGGATCGACCCCCAACAGCGCAGAGACGGCCGCGCTTTGTGTAGCCTCCCCCGCGCACGCGGGGATCGACCCGGCAAAGCCCTCGGCCCCCGCCTGATTCGCGTGCCTCCCCCGCGCACG
>JBKBRS010000294.1:0-1043 GCA_046292095.1 Thiobacillaceae bacterium | reverse complement strand
CAAGTTCTACGAGATCATGACCGCGCCGGACAGCCTGTTTTCCCGGCACGTGGTCACCATCTACGACGCCGTGGCGGACGGCCTGCCGCGCGACGTGGACGAACTCAAGCGCGCGATGAACGACCCCATCGCCTGGGCGCAGGAGTTCGAGTGCCAATTCATCGACGAGGCCACCGCCTGGCTGCCCTACGACCTCATCGACGGCTGCGAGGATGCCGCCGCCCCCGGCGACTACACCGGCGGCCCGGTGTACGTTGGCATGGACTTCGCCGCGCGCGGCGACCTCACCGTCGTCGCCGTGCTGGAGCGGGTGGGCGACGTGCTCTGGCTGCGCGAGCTGATCGAATTGCGCGCGACGAGCTTCGCCGCCCAGCTGGCCGAGCTCGACCGCGTGATGCGCGACTACCGCGTCATCCGCGCCGCGCTGGACCAGACGGGGCTGGGTGAGATGCCGGTGCAGGAGGCGCAGCGGCGGCACGGCGCCTATCGCGTCGAGGGGGTGCTTTTCAGCCAGGCGCGCAAGCTCGACATGGCCACCGCCTTGAAGGAGGCGATGGAAGACCGCAGGCTGCGCCTGCCCGCCGGCAACGCGGCCCTGCGCGCCGACCTGCATTCCGTGCAGCGGGTGGCCGGCCCCACCGGCGCGCCGCGCCTGGTGGCCGAGCGCAGCGAGCAAGGCCACGCCGACCGCTTCTGGGCGCTGGCGCTGGCGGTGGCGGCCAGCCTCGATGCCGCCCCGGCCTATGACGGCTTCGTGCCGCTGCCGCGCCGTCCAGCCAAACCGGACTTCGATGACGCGCCCCGATACGGCGGGCGCGGGGAGGTATTCGCATGACCGAGACCATCCGGCCCGCGGCCCTGCGCGAGCCGCAGACCGCGCGCGTGGCCCGCTACGCACGCCCCTGGCACGAATCGGCCCTCTCGGGCCTCAAGCCACGCGACGTGGCACACATGCTGCGCGATGCCGACGCGGGCGACCTCTCCGCTCAGGCGCGGCTCTTTGCCGACATGCAAGACCGCGACGCCATGATCGCCGCCGCCAT
>JBKBRS010000293.1:0-1082 GCA_046292095.1 Thiobacillaceae bacterium | reverse complement strand
GTTTCCGCCTAGATGGCAATCTGGAGCTCAATTATCTCGGCCTCGGCCGCGACCGCAGTGGCAGCGGCCCGGAAGCCGCCACCGGCGGCGACATCCTCTATGGCGTGCTGGGCGCCCGCCTCTACAAGGACAACCTGAGCCTGGGCCTGGCGCTCAAGCGCCCGATCTGGACCGACCTCAACGAGGAGGCGGCTCAACAAGGCGCCGAAGGCAAGGAACGTTATCGTGCCATCCTCACCTTGTCCGCCCTCTTCTGATCCCTGAAGTGCATCTCCCCGACGGTTTTCTCTCGCCGCAGACCTATCTGCCTGCCTACGCCCTGGCCGCCGGCCTGTGGTGGCTGGCGGCTCGGCGTCTGAGGTCGCAGCTCGACGCCGAGCGTCTGCCTTGGCTGGCGGCCGTCACGGCCCTGGCCTTCGTGCTCATGATGCTGGCCTTGCCCCTGCCCGGTGGCAGCAGCGTACACGCCGCCGGCATCGCGCTACTCGCCGTGAACTTTGGCATCTGGACGAGTTTCATGGCCGTCTCGCTGGTGCTGGCCATGCAGGCCCTGCTGTTCGGCGTGGGCGGCGTCACCGCCCTGGCGGTCAACGCCCTCGCGCTGGGTCTTTTGGGCAGCGCTGCGGCCTGGCTCGCTTGGCGCGCGCTGCGGCCCGTGCATGAGGGTCTCGCCCTGATCCTGGCCGGCTGGGTATCGGTGGTCGCGCCCGCCGCGATCATTGCCGTCGTCCTCGGCATCCAGCCCGCCATCGCCCACGACCCAACGGGCAGGCCACTGTTCTTCCCATTTGGGCTGAGCGTCACCCTCCCGGCCCTGCTGATCCCCCATGCCGTCCTGGGACTCGGCGAGGGGCTGCTCACCTGGCTGGGCACCCTGACGCTCGAGCGGCTGCGCCTGCGCCACGCGGTATGAAACGCGACCGCCTGTTGCTCATCCTATACCTAACCACGGTCGTCGCCACCACGCTGGTGCACGAACCGTCGTCACTCGCGGCGGCCCTCGTCGCTCTCCTGCTGTTGGCCGGCCATGATGCACCCCGACTGCTGCGCCGCAGCCTGCGCGTCGTCCTGGTGTTCAACCT
>JBKBRS010000292.1:0-1086 GCA_046292095.1 Thiobacillaceae bacterium | reverse complement strand
GTCATGCTCACCACCTGCCCCGAGTGTCACACCACCTTCCGCATCAGCCAGGCCCAGCTCGACTGCCGGCGCGGACTGGTCCGCTGCGGCCGCTGCAGCGCGGTGTTCAACGCCTATGACACCCTGCTGCCCGAGCTGCAGACCCCGGCCCAGGCCGAGGTCGCTACAGGCTCGCCGGCCGAATCAGGATCCGGCCCTGGCGCGCCCCTCCCGGCTGACAGCACCGAGACGGCCGTACCGGAGTCCCCTGCACCGCCCGACGCCCCCTCGGTCGAGAACACGGAAGACAAAGCCGAAGTCCAGCCCGCCGAGCCACAGGCCGGCGAGTCCGCCCCCCCACAGCCCGACGCCGTTGAGACCCCACCACCACAGGGCCAAGAGACCCCCGAAGCCATCCTGCTCGCCGAGCTGCCGCAACGCCCCACGGGCCGGGTGTCCACGCTGCTTTGGGGTCTCGTCAGCGCGGTCCTGGCCCTCGCCTTCGGCCTTCAGCTCCTCTATTTCCTGCGCACCGAGATCGTCCATGCCTGGCCCCAGTCCCGGCCGCTGCTCACGCAGGCCTGCGCCCGCCTGGGCTGCGACCTGCCCCTGCCGCAGGACGCAACGGCCGTGCGCATCGACGCCTCGGCCCTGGAGACCGACCCGGAGGACAACGCCCGCGCCGTGCTGAGCCTCACCCTCAGCAACCGGGGCGCGCAGACGGTTGCATGGCCGCATCTGGTGCTCACCCTCACCGACACCCGTGACACGCCCATCGCCCAGCGGCCCTTCTCCCCGGCCGAATATCTCGCCGACAAGATGGACGTGGCGCGGGGCATGCCCCCTGGCCTCGAACGCGAGATCCGCCTTGAACTGGAACTCGACGGACTGCCCGCCTACGGCTACAGGCTGGACAAGCGCTATCCCTGAGTCTCTCGCCCCCGATGGGTGGGCCGGCCGCTCGGCTCTGACGCGGGGATTTCGCAGGATCGAGTGAGCATGAGCGTTGGCGCAGCCGACTCACGATGCGCCCCTCTCCCAGCGGGACCAGCCCGAAGGGCGCAGGACGCAACGAAGTTGCGGTCCCGAGCATAGCGAGGGATGGGC
>JBKBRS010000291.1:0-1139 GCA_046292095.1 Thiobacillaceae bacterium | reverse complement strand
CCTGTATGAACGCGCTTCGGGCCACTGAAGCCAAGCTCAATTTGCATCGCGGTGGGCATCAAGGGCTTCAATCGCCAGCACCAGATCGGCGATGCGGTCGGCCTCGAAACCAAACCCCCGGTGGCGCAGAAGGTGCTCAATGCTCGGATGCTTCATCCGGGCGATCTCCCGGCAGGCATCGAGCAAGGCCTGCAGCGGTGCTGCCGGGGTCAGGGCGTCAGGCTGCGTGCTCACGCGGTGGCTTCCTCGGCAATGCGGTAAAGGCGCTGTCCTGCACCCGGCGTGCCGGCAGGGCCTTCGATCTTCTCGGAGACGATGGTCAGGCCCAACTTCTTCTTGAGTGCGCCGGCAAAGGTGCCGCGTACCGTGTGCGCCTGCCAGCCGGTGGCCTCGCAGATCTGCGCGATGGTGGCGCCCTCCGGGCGTTTCAACATCTCGATCACCAGCGCCTGCTTGCTGTGCTCGCGACCGCGCGTTGGGGCGGCATCGGGCTGGTCCTGCTGCCAGCTGGCTTCGGCGGCGGCGACTGCTGCTTCCAGCTCCGGGTCGTCGGCCAGCGGCGGCGTGGCAACGCGGGTGGCCACCGTCGGCGGCAGGACATCTTCCGGCTGCGCCTCGCCCTTGATGATCGCGATGGCTGCTGGGCTCAGGCGCCACTGGCCGCCTTGCTGCTCGATCAACCCCCGCTGCGCGAGGCTGGCGATCATCTTGAGCTTGGCGCCGCCCTTGAGGTCGAGCAGCGGCTCGATCAGGCCACCGGCGTCGCAATGCGCGCGGGTGATGAGATCGAGTTGGCGTTCGGTGATTGGGGTGGTTTGTGCAGACATGGTGTTTCTCCTGGTCGTTGGATGGATCGGCGCGAGTCAGTCTTCCCACAGGTGCTCGCCATCGAGGCTGATCCAAAGGCGCGCATCGCGCGCGGTGGCCATCTCGCGCACCGGCAGGCCGGTTTTGAGGTTGGTGCCGGTCTTGCCGGTGAAGTCGTAACGCTGGCCGTCGTACATCACGGTCGCTGGGCCTTGATCGTTGAACTCGACGCGGATCAGGCGGGTGCCGAGGGCGTTGCCGTTGGTGTCGGTGACCTGGGGTTGGCGGATGCGCAGGGTCATGGTCTGCTCCTTGGTGCGTGGTGATCGGGT
>JBKBRS010000290.1:0-1141 GCA_046292095.1 Thiobacillaceae bacterium | reverse complement strand
GCGGCGTCGTCGCGCCTTGCCAGCCGGTCGTACAAGCCCGCTTTCGGGCGCGTTCAACTGCGGTTTTTAGGATGATCGCCCGCGCTGCCCATTCGGCAGAGCCTCCCTAGCGCCCTGTAAGTGCGGCGGAAGGAGCGTCCCAGGCCGAAACGGCGCGCTGTGATGCGCCGCGGCACACCCTGCTGTGCAGCGCCTTGCGGCTGACGCGGGCTTGCTGCGCTCGGCAGCAACTAGCAGGGGGCGGCCACTCGCCTGACTGCATCGGCGATGTGCTCCGCCGCCTGCCGCACCTTGGGTTCGTCGCGGCCCTCGACCATCACCCGGATGAGCGGCTCGGTGCCCGATGGGCGCAGGACGACGCGTCCGCCGTCGCCCAGCTCGGACTCCACGGCCCTGACGGCCGCCTGGACCTCGGGTTGGCCGTTGAGCCTGAAGCCCTTGTCGACACGGACGTTGATCATGACCTGCGGGAAGGCGGGGCAGTCTTTGACGTAATCCGCCAGCGTGCGCTGCGATCGGTACAACGCCGCCAGGACCTGCAGCGCCGAAATGATGGCGTCGCCGGTGGTGTGTTTGTCCAGACAGAGGATGTGACCGGAGGTCTCGCCGCCGAGCTGCCAGCCTTTCTCCTGCAGCATCTCCAGCACATAGCGGTCACCCACCTTGGCGCGGGCGAATTCGCAGCCGAGTTGACGCAGCGCCAGCTCCGTGCCCAAATTGGTCATCAGGGTGCCGACCACGCCGCCTTTGAGTTCGCCGTTCTCCTTGCGATGGCGGGCTATGGTGTAGATGAGACGGTCGCCATCGGCAATCTGGCCGGCGCCATCGACCATGATCAGGCGGTCGCCATCGCCGTCGAGGGCCACACCGACATCCGCCCGATGCTTGCGCACCGCACGCGCCAGTGTCTCCGGGTGGGTCGCGCCACACTCGCGATTGATGTTCAGGCCATCGGGCTCGGCGCCGATGGCGATGACGTCTGCCCCCAGCTCGTGGAATACGTGTGGGGCGATGTGGTAGCCCGCGCCGTTGGCACAATCGACGACGATGCGCATGCCGCGCAGGTCGAGATCGTTGGGGAAGGTGCTTTTGCAGAACTCGATGTAACGGCCGGCGGCATCATCGACCCGTTTCGAGCGCC
>JBKBRS010000289.1:0-1195 GCA_046292095.1 Thiobacillaceae bacterium | reverse complement strand
AAACCACCGGCCCCGCCTACGAGCTGCCCGGGCTGTGGTTTTCGGCCGGAGAGATGTATGCGCTGCTGGCGGCGCAAAAGCTGCTGGCGGACATCGAGCCGGGCATTCTGGCCTCGCATGTCGCGCCGCTGCAGGCGCGTCTGGCCGCGCTGCTGGAGACATCGGGCCATTCGGCTGCGGAAATCGCCCGGCGGGTGCGTCTGCTGTCGGTAGCCAAACGCGCGGTCGAGCCGCGCTTCTTCACCGACATTGCACTGGCCCTGCTGGAGCGGAAGCGCATCGAGATCGATGCCTGGAACCGGGGCCGGAACGAGATCAATACCCGCACGGTCTCCCCGCAACGCCTCGTCCATTATCGGGACAACTGGTATCTGGATGCCTGGTGTCACCTGCGCAACGGCCTGCGCAGTTTCTCGGTCGATACCCTCCAGCGTGTGAAGGTACTGCGTGAGAAGGCGCGCAATGTTTCCGACAAGACGCTCGACGCCCACTATGCCAGCGCCTATGGCATTTTCGCGGGTCGGCCCAAGGGCTGGGCAGTGCTGCGTTTCTCGCCGGACCGGGCCCGCTGGGTGGCTCATGAACGCTGGCATTCCCGGCAGCAAGCGGAGTGGCTGCCCGACGGCAGTTATCGGCTACGGGTGCCCTACGCGGATGAGCGCGAGTTGCTGATGGACATCCTGCGCCACGGGCGGCATGTGGAGGTCGAAGCGCCACCATCGCTGCGGCGGCGTGTGGCCGAGGAGGTGGCGGCGATGGCGCGAGCCTACTCGGGCGGCGGCTAGAGCGACGACCCGCACCGGCGCGGCCGGGTCTTACTCCAGGCTCAGCACCAGCCTTTTCCCAAGCGCGGCGGCGGCGCGTTCGAGCTGCCGGATGGTGGGGTTGCCGGGGCGGGTGAGCCGCTGCGCGGCGGGCCAGGAGGTGCCCATCGCGCGGGCGAGTTCGGAGAGCGGCCGGCCGGCGCGTGCCCGTTCGATCAGGACCGCGGCCTGGACGCTCGCTGCCGGTTCCACCCAATGGCCGCCCTCGATCGGCGTGGCCGCCGGAACGGCCTCGCCCGCTTCGAGCCGCGCTTCCAGTGCCAGCGTCAGCGCCTCGGCCGCGTTGAACAGCGCCTGCTCCAACGTATCGCCCTCGGTGATGGCCTCGGGAATGTCCGGAAAGGTCACGGTAAAGCCGCCCTCGGGCTGCG
>JBKBRS010000288.1:0-1210 GCA_046292095.1 Thiobacillaceae bacterium | reverse complement strand
CTGCTGGTTCGCGCCGCAAGCGGCGCTCTTACCACCCGCGTTTCAGGTTCGTTGGCAAAGGATTGCCGACCTACGGTGCTTGGTGTTTGGAGATGTCGGCAAGGGATTGCCGACCTACGGCGCTGCCGCCGATTTCCTTCGCCTAGGGCCGCCCATCCCCGGCTCGCACCGCTTGCCTGGACCGCTCGGTATCAAGCCACCGGCCCAGCCTGACGGCCCGCTGCCCATCCCCAACGCGGGTGAACCGATGAGGTGGCGTCTCGTTTGGCGACTGCAGCGCCCCGGCGACATTCGGGTCGAGGCCGAGCGGGTGACCGCGCAGTTCTTCCGCCCGGTGCAAAAGGCCTAAATCCTCGCCGCCCAGTGATCGGGGATCGGTGATTGACCGCCGATCGGATGCTCAGAGCGCTGCCTCGATACGCTCACACAGGGTCTTGAGCACCTTGATGCGGGCGTAGTTCTTGTCTTCCGCCTCGACCAGGGTCCAAGGGGCGATCTCCGTGGAGGTGCGGTCGATCATGTCGCACACTGCCTCCTCGTACTGGTCCCACTTCTCGCGGTTGCGCCAGTCCTCCTCGGTGATCTTGAAGCGCTTGAAGCCGGTCTGTTCGCGCGCCTTGAAGCGCCTTAACTGCTCGTCCTTGCTGATGGCGAGCCAGAACTTCACCAGTACGATGCGATGCTCCACGAGCTGCGCCTCGAAGTCGTTGATCTCGTTGTAGGCACGCATCCAGTCGTACTCGCTGCAGAACCCCTCCACGCGCTCGACCAGCACCCGCCCGTACCAGGAGCGGTCGAAGATGGCGAGCCGCCCGCGCCGCGGGATATGGCGCCAGAACCGCCAGAGGTAGGGGTGCGCACGCTCCTCGTCGGTGGGGGCGGCCACCGGGATGATCTGGTACATGCGTGCATCGAGCGCGCTGATGATGCGGCGGATGGCCCCGCCCTTGCCGGCCGCGTCCACGCCCTCGAACACGACGACGGCCGAGAGGTTCTGAAAGCCGGGCTCGCGGGTGAGCAGGGCGAGCCGCCCCTGATAGGTCTCCAGCTGTTTCTCGTAGGTCTTCTTGGGTAGCCTCAGTGTCAAGTCAAGCTTGCGCAGCAGGTTCTGCTCATCGACCCGCGGCAGGCTGGGCAGAGTGGCGAGCGGTCGGGGCGGCGGCTGGGTGAGCTCAAGCCGCTTGCGCAGCGCCGTGAGCACGATCTTGCC
>JBKBRS010000287.1:0-1319 GCA_046292095.1 Thiobacillaceae bacterium | reverse complement strand
CCGAACCCCAAAGCCTTGCCATCGATGGTAGGAGGTCCGCTTGCGGACCGAACCCAACCCCTGCCACCGATGGTAGGAGGTCCGCTTGCGGGCCGAATCCAAACAACGCGTCGCTGGGCATTGGTTCGCGCCGCAAGCGGCGCTCCTACCGGCGGGCGGGGGTTGGGTCGGCGACGGCGTAGACTTCACAGGCCAGGGTGAGGCCTTCAAGCAGGAAGCTGCCGCGTTCCGCTAGCGCGGCTCGCTGCGCGGCAGGCAGGCGCTCGTCGAGACAAGGACCGACGAGCAGGTCAGCGCCCTGATCGCCGGCGAGGTGAGCCAGGCGCAGGGCGCGGGTGACCGGCAGCCCCAGGGCGAGGTGCTGACGCCGGCTTGGCGGGCCGAAGGCGCCAAAGAGGACGGGGCCGCTGTCGAGGCCGACCTCGAGCGCGAGCGGCGGTGGCACGGATTCGCTGGCTAGGGCAGGCAGCAAGGGGGGGATGCGCGCAGCCAGCTCACGGGCGGCGGCCAGCGCCCGCTCGGCGTGCTGCGGACAGGGGGCGAGACCATTCCAGACGGCGATGACGGCGTCGCCCTCCAAGGCCTGGACATAGCGCCGCTTTGTTCGATGATGGCCACGGCGGCGCTGAAGTAGCGCTGCAGAAGCTCGCCGACCTCGGCGGGCGGTTAGCAGCAGGGGACCTCCGTCAAGGTCACTTTCGACTGACCGGCGTTCAAACCCTCTTCGTCCGGCTCCGGGTTCCAGCCTTTTTCCCTGGCGAGCGCCATGACCTCGGTGTCGATGTCGGCATGCCTCTGGCGCAGGTCGGGGAGCGGCCGGCCGGGCAGGTTGTCAGACTTGCTTCAACCTAACGATCATGGTGGGGTTGTCACCACCCCTGAAGATGAAAGAAGCTTCGGGGAGGAAGGTGGGGGGGTGAGGTCGTGATAGTTTTTTGGCGGTTTGACCCCGCAGCTAACGTGACCCGCCTGACTGACTCGCATCCCGGATTGCCTCGATAGAGAGCGCATGTTAAACAGGCCGTCGGCGACTTGTCGCCCTCAGGCACATTCAGTTTTGGCACCCGCCACCTTCCGCCCTTGAGTGTAAATCGACAGGAGGCGATATGGAACTGGTGGCACTTTACAAACGCGTCATCGGTCTTGATGTGCATCAGGCGCAAATCACGGCCTGTGCGTTGATCGAGGAAGCCGATGGGAGTACGCGCATCGAGCAACGGCAGTTCGGCACATTCAAACGGGATCGCCGGGAACTGGCGGCCTGGGTAGCCGAATGTCGTCCTGACGAAGTGGTGATGGAAAGCACCGGCATTTACTGG
>JBKBRS010000286.1:0-1327 GCA_046292095.1 Thiobacillaceae bacterium | reverse complement strand
ATCCGCTCGCTGATCGCCGGCGTCATGATGCAGGCCAGCCTGGCCTGGCAGACCATCGTCGCCTGGGGTGGGCGGGCATACGGCGTGGTCGCCCGCATCGGCGCTGCGCTGGCGCCGCTGGCCGCGCGCCTCTGGGCAGTCATCTCGCCGCTTGGGAAGCTGGCCGCAGCCTTCGCCGCCGGATACGCGGTGGGTACCCTGCTGTCCAAGGGCATCGATGCGCTGCTGTCGCGGCTGATGGGCGCGCCCACCACGCTTGGCGGCGTGATCTACGACATCGTGCAGGCGGTCAAGGGTGTCCCGGCGCAGATGCTGGCCATCGGCGGCCAGATCATCGATGGCCTGCTGCAGGGCATGCGCCAGCGCTGGGCGGCGCTCAAGGAGGCGGTATCCGGCATCGCCAGCGGCATTGCCGACACAGTGCGCGGGCCGCTTGGCATCCGCTCGCCAAGCCGCGTGTTCGCCGAGATGGGCGGCCACCTCATGAGCGGCTTGCAGATTGGCATCGAGCGCGCAGCCGGTCTGCCGCTGGCGGCCATGCGCACGGTGGCCGGCGCGCTTGCGGTGCCGATGGCGGCCGGCGCGATGGCATTTGGCGCAGCAGGCGCAGCCGGTCTGCCGCTGGCGGCCATGCGCACGGTGGCCGGCGCGCTTGCGGTGCCGATGGCGGCCGGCGCGATGGCATTTGGCGCAGCAGGCGCTGCAACTGCTGGCGGCATGCCTGCAGCGCCGATCCAAATCACCGTCAACTTGAACGGCCCGGCCACGCCAGAGGCCGCGCAGGACGTGGCGGCCGCCGTGCGCCGCGAAGTCGAGCGGGCTCTGGCCGAAACCGCCCGCCGCGATGCGCTCGCGCGCCGCGCGGCACTCATCGATGGAGGGCTTGCCTGATGGACGTGCTCATGACGCTGGGCGACGGCGCGCAGGTGTTCCGCTTCGCCGTTGACACCGCCGCCTACCAGTCACTCACCCGCCGCACCGAATGGCGATGGCCTGCGCAGGAGCGCCTGTGGAACGACCCGGCGCGCCAGTTCACCGGCAAGGGCAACGACGAAATCACGCTCGAGGGCGTGATCCTGCCTGCCTTTCGCGGCGGCCTGCAGCAGATCAAGGCCATGCGAGAGCTGGCCGATGCCGCGCTCAAAGACGGCAGCGCCGCGCGCCCGCTGATGCTCGTCACCGGTTACGGCGATGTGCTGGGCGAGTGGGTCATCACCGGCCTGGAGGAAGAGCAGCCGGTCATCGGCCCATCCGGCGCGCCGCTGGAGCAGCGCTTTCGCCTCACGCTGGCCGCCTACGCGAGGGACACCGCATGATGCCCACCTAC
>JBKBRS010000027.1:14700-17236 GCA_046292095.1 Thiobacillaceae bacterium | reverse complement strand
AGCAGCTCTTGCAGGATGCTGCGCGCCAGCAGGTATCCACGGCGGCAGGGGATTATATGATCATACGGGATCATACAGATACTCGCAAAGCGCCTCCCGGCGTTTGCGCGTGAGAGGTTTCTTCCTGCTTGGCTGGGTGAGCAGGGCGTCGATCTGCTTGACCAGCTCAATCTGCGCCTGTTGCATGGCGTCGATCACCGGTAGGAGTTCTGTCAAGCCGCGCTGGCGTACGCCCTCAAGACGCCTCTGCCATTGCGCGACCTCGTCGCGCAGACGGCGCACCTGGTCGATGAGACGGTTGAAGGCGCGCTGGGCAGGGTCGAGTTGCTTGCTCGAGCCGGGGATCTTGACCAGACCCTTGATCTCATCGGGTAGCGGCAGCTCATCGAACAGTGAGCCGGTGTGGCTGCTCATGGGGGTGTGCTCCATGTGGGTGAACGGGAGGGCGCGGCGGCGGGCGTCCGTGCGATGGAGAAGACGCAAAGACGCCCTTGCAAGGCGGGCGGGCGTTCGCGCCAGCGGGCGATCGACCGGGTGAGGAGTGACTGCGTGGGCAGGGTGAGGTCGCAGGCGACGGCAAGCCAGGTGTCGTCGCGACAGACCGCGAGGATGGACTCAAACAGGGTCTGACTGCGGTAGGGGGTCTCGATGAAGAGCTGGGTCTCGTCGTTGGCCTCGGCGCGGCTTTCCAGGGCGCGCAGCGCCTGCCGGCGAGCCGTGGGCTTCGCCGGCAGGTAGCCGTGGAAGGCGAAGCGCTGGCCGGTCAGCCCCGAGCCCATGAGGGCGAGGAGGATGGCCGAGGGCCCTACCAAAGGGCACACGCGAATGCCCTGCGCATGCGCCAGGCGCACGAGCTCCGAACCGGGGTCGGCCACGGCCGGGCAGCCGGCCTCCGACAGGAGACCGACGTCCCGCCCTTCGAACAGGGGTTCGAGAAGCCGCGGCAGGACATCGGCTGGGGTGTGTTCGTTGAGCTCCAAAAGACGGATCGCCTGTAGCGGCAGGTCGGTGTCGAGCCGCTTGAGAAAGGCGCGGGCGGTCTTCGCGCGCTCGACGATCAAGACCTCAAGACCGGCGGCGATGCGGCGTGTCTGCTCGGGCAACACCCATTCGAGCGGGGTGTCGCCTAGGGGTGTGGGGATGAGATAGAGCGTCCCCGTCACCCCCTCACGCCTCATGACTCACCATAAGTCAGGACATCCAGCCCCTCGTTGGCCAACATCTCGGTGAGCTTGATGAGCGGCAGGCCCACCAGGGCGTTGGGGTCTTCGGTCTCGTAGCGGGCGATCAAGGCGATGCCCAGCGACTCGCTCTTGGCGGAGCCGCAGCAGTTGTAGGGTTGGTCCTTGCGCAGATAGGCCTCGATCTGGGCGTCGGTGTAGTGGCGCATGACCAGGCGCACGGGGACCACCGCGGTCTGCACGCGCCCCGTGCGGGCATTCAGTAGGGCGAGCGCGGTGTGGAACGCCAGGGTCTTGCCGCGCATGTGCCGGAGTTGCTCGACGGCCTTGTCGTGGGTGCCGGGTTTGCCGAGCTGTTCGCCGTCTAGCAGGGCCACCTGGTCGGAGCCTATGATCAGGGCATCGGGATACGCTTCGGCCACCGCCTGGGCCTTGGCCACGGCCAGGCGCAGGGCAGTGTCGTCGGGGCGCTCGCCGGGCAGAGGGGCCTCGTCCACACGGGGGGCGGCGGTCTCGAACGGGATTTTCAGACGCGCCAGCAGCTCGCGGCGATAGGGTGAGGTGGAGGCGAGCACGAGGCGCATGATGGATTGAAGCATTTGCAGCGCAGGGGGAGGGCGCGGGCAATGCGGTCTTCCCCCTTGACCTCCCCTTTTATTCCGGCTGGATCTCCACGAGGACCTGATCCGGCGTGACGGCGTCTCCCTTGGCCACGAAGATGGCGATGACCGTGCCGGCCACGGGGGCCTGGATCTCGTTTTCCATTTTCATCGCCTCGATGACCAGCACGCCGTCGCCGGCGTTGACCTTTTGTCCAGTCTTGACCAGGACATCGACGATGGTGCCGGGCATGGCCGTGGTGACGTGACCGGGGCGGGAGGGTTTGGGGCGCTGTCGCGCGGATGTCGGGCTCGCAGCGGGTCCTGCCTTGCGGCTGATCTCAGCGCCCGGCGTGACCTCGATCTCGCTTAAGGTCTCGACCAGGACCTCCTCGGCCACGCCATCGACATGCACATAAAAGGGACGCTTGTCCTCGTCGCGGCGGCCAGTGCCGGTGACGCGGACGTGGTAGGTCTCGCCGTGTAGGGTGATACGGAATTCGTTGGGCGCGTATTGTGTGGGTCGTTCGCCCGTGTGTTTCGCCTGCGGTGGCAGCAGGGGTTCCGGGGTCAGGGTACCGGCGGCGCGCTCCTGCAGGAAGGTGCGGCCGAGCTCCGGGAACATGGCATAGGTGAGCACGTCCTCGTCGGACTTGGCCAGGCCCTCGACTTCACCGCGCAGCTTGTCGAGCTCCTCTGGAATCAGGTCGGCCGGCCGGCAGGTGATCACATCGAGGTCGCCGACGGCGAGCTTGC
>JBKBRS010000027.1:12670-14600 GCA_046292095.1 Thiobacillaceae bacterium | reverse complement strand
CAGCTTGTCGAGCTCCTCTGGAATCAGGTCGGCCGGCCGGCAGGTGATCACATCGAGGTCGCCGACGGCGAGCTTGCACACCTCTTCGTTGACCTTGCCGGGCGCGCGCCCATAACGGCCGAGGAGATAGTTCTTGACCTCGTTGGTGACCGATTTGTAGCGCCCGCCCGTGAGCACGTTGAGCACCGCCTGGGTGCCGACGATCTGCGAGGTGGGCGTGACCAGGGGGGGATAGCCCAGGTCCTCGCGCACGCGGGGGATCTCGGCGAGCACCTCGTCCATGCGGTGGAGCGCCCCCTGTTCCTTCAGTTGGTTGGACAGGTTGGAGAGCATGCCGCCGGGGACCTGAGCGGTCAGGATGCGGGTGTCGACGCCGGTGAATTCGGATTCGAACTGCCAATATTTCTTACGGACCTCGCGGAAATAGGCGGCGATCTCCTGTAAAAGGCCGAGATCGAGACCGGTGTCGTATTCCGTGCCTTGCAAGGCGGCCACCAGGCTTTCCGTGGTGGCGTGGCTGGCGCCTTCGGAAAACGCCGAGATGCAGGTATCGATGATGTCCACCCCGGCCTCCACCGCTTTCAGGTGGACCATGGCCGAGAGGCCGGCCGTGGCGTGGCTGTGGGTGTTGACCGGCAGCCCGGTGGCGGCCTTGATCCCCTTGACCAGCTCGTAGGCGACATAAGGGGTGAGCAGCCCGGCCATGTCCTTGATGGCGATGGAATCCACGCCCAGGTCGGCGAGTTCCTTGGCGAGCTCGATAAAGTAACTGACGTCGTGCACTGGGCTGACGGTGTAGCAGACCGTGCCCTGGGCATGCTTGCCGCTCTTTTTGACCGCCTCGAGGGCCACGCGCAGGTTGCGCGTGTCGTTCATGGCATCGAACACGCGGAAGACGTCCACCCCGTTGTCAGCGGCCTTGCGCACGAATTCGCGCACCACGTCGTCGGCGTAGTGGCGGTAGCCGAGCAGGTTCTGCCCCCTCAGCAGCATGTTGATGCGCGTATTGGGCAGGGCCCGGCGCAATTTGCGCAGCCGCTCCCAGGGGTCTTCCTTGAGGAAGCGCACGCAGGCATCGAAGGTGGCGCCACCCCAGGCCTCCAACGACCAGAAGCCCACCTGGTCCAGTTTGGGGCAGATCGGCAGCATGTCCTCGGTACGCAGGCGGGTGGCGATGAGCGACTGGTGGCCGTCGCGCAGGACGAGATCGGTGACGTGTACTTTCGCCATGGTCGTTGAGTCTCAGATCCCAAGGTGGGCGGCAATGGCGGCCGAGATGGCCGCAGCGACGTGCTCCGGCGGGCGGCGCACGGCATAGTCGAGCAGCTCCGGGTGCGCATCGACGAATCCGGTGTTGAAGCGCCCGCTGGCGAACTCTGGGCTCGCGAGGATCTGCCGGTAGTAGGGGATGGTGGTCTTGACCCCATAGACGATCATGTCGTCGAGCGCACGCATGGCGCGCTGGATCACGCCTTCCCAGCTGAGGTTCCAGACTACCAGCTTGGCGATCATCGAGTCGTAGTAGGGCGGGATGACGTAGCCGGAATACATGGCCGCGTCGATGCGCACGCCGGGGCCGCCCGGCGCATAGTAGCGGGTGATGCGGCCGAAGCTCGGCAGAAAGCTGTTCTTTGGGTCCTCGGCATTGATGCGGAACTCCATGGCGTAGCCGGTGTGGCGGATGTCCTCCTGCCGGTACTGCAGCGGCAGGCCGTCGGCGATGCGGATCTGTTCCTGGACGATGTCGATGCCGGTGATCTGCTCGGTCACGCAATGCTCGACTTGCAGCCGCGTGTTCATCTCCATGAAGTAGAACTGATTGTCCTGGTCGAGCAGAAATTCGACGGTGCCGGCGTTGACATACTTGACGGCGCGCGCCGCTCGCACCGCCAGCTTGCCGATGTATTCGCGCTGCGCCTCGGTCAGTTGT
>JBKBRS010000027.1:0-12572 GCA_046292095.1 Thiobacillaceae bacterium | reverse complement strand
TGGCGAGGGGGCGATCTCGATCAGCTTTTGGTTGCGGCGCTGGATGGAGCAGTCACGCTCGAAGAGGTGGATGCAGTTGCCTTGGCTGTCGCCCAGGACCTGCACCTCGATGTGCTTGGGATTGACGACGCACTTTTCGAGAAAGACCTCCGGTTTGCCGAAGGCCTTACCCGCCTCGGAGACGACGCGCTCGTAGTTCTTGAGCAGGTCGGCCTCGGTGTCGCAGCGGCGGATGCCGCGACCGCCGCCGCCATTGGTGGCCTTGAGCATCACCGGGTAGCCGATCTTGGCGGCGAGCGCCCGCGCCTCCTCGACGCTCTCCAGATTGTGGTCCGAGCCCGGCACCACCGGGATGCCGGCGCGGATCATGGCCTGGCGCGCCAGGATCTTGTCCCCCATCTGACGGATGACCTGGGGCGAAGGGCCGATGAACTTGACGCCGCGCCGCGCGCAGACCTCGGCCAGGACCGGGTTTTCGGAAAGGAAACCATAGCCGGGATGCACGGCGTCGCAACCGCAGGCGACCGCCAGGTTGACGATGTTGTGCGCGTTGAGGTAACCCAGGACCGGGTCCGAGCCGATATTGTAGGCCTCGTCGGCCTTCTTGACGTGCAGGGCGTTGCGATCGGCATCGGTGTAGATCGCCACCGACTTGATGCCGAGCTCCTTACAGGCCCGGACGATGCGGACCGCGATTTCACCGCGATTGGCGACGAGTATCTTTCGGATCATGGACGCGTGGGGGTTTGGGGCATGACGCAGAGAGCTAAAGCCTCGGCGTCGTCTGCTCAGTCGCGTATCCTACCATGCCGCCTCGCGTGAAGGTCGCCCAGCCGACTCGATGCCCCCCTCTCCCAGTGAAAGAGGGGCTGGGGATGAGGGAACGGCCATGGCCGCTTGCACCGAGAATTTTGACACGCGGGCGCTGCGACTATATATTTCGAAGTTTATGTCTGCCCCGTCCGAGATCGACACACTGCGTTTTGCCCTGAGCGCATCCCGCCTGTCGGGTGCGATCGAGTTGCGCGACATGCCGCGTCTTCACGATCTGCTGTCCAGCCAGGTCGGGGTGGTGCGCTGGTGGATCGAAGGTGGCGTGGAGGCTGGACGGCCGGTCTTGCGGCTTGGCCTCGCTGCGCAGCTTGACCTGATCTGCCAGCGTTGCCTCGGTCCCTGCAGTCACAGCCTGCACAGCGAGACGGTCTTGTCAGTCGCGCGTGACGAAGAGGAGCTCAAGCGCTGGGAGAGCGAGGACCCCCTGCTCGACGGTCTGATCGCCGAGCCGCATCAGAGCGTGCATGACCTGATCGAGGACGAGGTCTTGCTGAGCCTGCCGGTGGTCGCAATGCATGCGGAAGGGGCCTGCCAGCCGGCGCAGGCGCATTGATGGACCAGTTCAACCATTAGGAGTATTCGAAATGGCCGTACAGCAGAACAAAAAATCGCCTTCCAAGCGGGGCATGCATCGTTCGCACGATGCGCTCAGCAATCCGCCCACGGCGGTGGAACCCACGACGGGCGAGCTGCATCTGCGCCACCACATCAGCCCGAGCGGCTACTACCGAGGTCGCAGGGTGATCACGCCCAAGGGCGAAGAAGCCTGAGCGCAGGCGGTCGGGCCATCGTCGGCGGCCGCCATCGGCAGCGCCGCGATCCTGGCAGATCGGTAAACCGTCCGTCCCATGCGTGAGGTCACCATCGCCATCGATGCGATGGGCGGCGATCATGGTCCGCATGTCACGGTCAAGGCCGCCCTCGACCTGATCCGCCTGACCGAGGCGACCAACGTCGTGCTGGTCGGCCTGGAGGAGGTCATCGCCGCAGAGCTCAAGGCGCGCAAGGCGTCCCTGGGCACGCGGCTACGCATCTATCACGCCAGCGAGGTCGTCAAGATGGCTGACCCGCCGGCTCAGGCCCTGCGCTCCAAAAAGGACTCTTCCATGCGGGTCATGGCCGAGCTGGTCAAGCGCGGTGAGGCCGACGCCGGCGTGTCGGCCGGCAATACCGGCGCGCTGATGGCGGTGTCCCGCTTCGTGCTCAAGACCCTACCCGGCATCGATCGTCCAGCCATCGCCACCACACTACCGTCCTGCACGGGCCGCACCTACATGCTGGACCTGGGCGCCAACGTCGATTGCACGGCCGAACACCTGTTGCAGTTTGGCATCATGGGCGCGGCCCTGGTCTCGGCCGTGGAACATCGCGAGCAGCCGCGCGTGGGGCTGCTCAACATCGGTGAGGAGGACATCAAGGGCAACGATGTGGTGAAACAGGCGGCTGAACTACTCAAGGCCAGCGGCTTGAACTTTCATGGCAACGTGGAGGGTGATGACATTTACAATGGCACCGTGGACGTAGTGGTGTGCGACGGCTTCGTCGGCAACGTGGCGCTCAAGGCCTCCGAGGGGGTGGCTCGGCTCATCGCCGAGGCGCTGCGCCGCGAGTTCAAGCGTAACCCGCTCACGCGGCTTTCGGGGATCATCGCCCTGCCGGTCATCCGCGCCTTCAAGCGCAAGATGGACCCTCGCCGTTACAACGGCGCCAGCCTGCTGGGGCTCAACGGCGTGATCATCAAAAGCCATGGCTCGGCGGATGACTACGCCTTTCTCCAAGCCCTGCTGCGGGCGGTGGAAGAGGTGAGGGGTGGTCTGCTGCGTCGTATCGCCGATCAGCTCGGCGCCTACCAGGCCAGCATCGCCACCCCGGTGGCCAGGCTGGCCGGCATGGGGGGGTGATGGCCTACGCACGTATCATCGGCACTGGCAGCTATCTGCCCGCGCGCATCACCACCAACGCCGACCTGGAGAAGATCGTCGATACCACCGACGCCTGGATCGTCGAGCGCACCGGTATCCGGCAGCGACATCACGCCGAGGAGGGGGAGCTGACCAGCGACCTCGCCCTCAAGGCGGCGGAGCGGGCCATCGAGGCGGCCGGCATCGACAGCGGCGAGATCGACCTGATCATCGTCGCCACCACCACGCCCGACCGGGTCTTCCCCAGCACCGCCTGCATCCTGCAGGCCAAGCTCGGCATTGCCAACGCCTGTCCGGCCTTCGACGTGCAGGCGGTGTGCAGCGGTTTCGTCTATGCCTTGGCGGTGGCCAACAACTTCGTGCGCGCAGGCCAGGCGCGCACGGTCCTGGTCGTGGGCGCCGAGACCCTGTCGCGCATCACCGACTGGACCGATCGCAGCAACTGCATCCTTTGGGGCGATGGGGCGGGTGCGGTGGTCCTGCGCGCTGCCGAGGAGGCGGGCATCATCGCCACCCACTTGCACGCGGACGGGCGATACGCCGACCTGCTCTTCGTCGACGGCGGGGTGTCGCTCAAGAAAGAGGGGGCCTGCTACATGCGCATGTCCGGCAACGCCGTGTTCAAGATGGCGGTCAACACGCTGGACGCCATCGTCGACGAGACCCTGGAGGCCAACGACCTGGCCAAGTCCGACATCGACTGGTTGGTGCCACATCAGGCCAACATTCGCATCATTCAGGCCACCGCGAGAAAGCTGGGCATGGGCATGGAGCGGGTGGTGGTGACGGTCGACCGCCACGGCAACACCTCGGCCGCCTCCATCCCGCTCGCCTTCGATACCGCAGTGCGCGACGGACGTATCAAGCGCGGCGAGTTGATATTGATGGAGGCCTTCGGCGGCGGATTCACCTGGGGCTCGGTGCTGTTGCGGTACTAGACGCCTGAAATAAAGTAAAACATGAACTAACAAACGGAACGCATTGATGAAATTTGCCTTTACATTCCCCGGGCAAGGCTCGCAATCGGTCGGCATGATGCGCGCGTATGGCGATCATGCCGCCATCCGCGCGACCTTCGAGGAAGCGGGCGATGTCCTCAAGACCGACCTCTGGACCCTGGTCGATGTCGGGCCGGCCGAGCAACTCAACCAGACCAGCAACACCCAGCCGGCCATGTTGGCCGCAGGGGTGGCGGTCTATCGCCTATGGCGCGAGCTGGGCGGGGCGGAGCCGCTGGTGATGGCCGGGCACAGCCTGGGCGAATACACGGCCCTGACCTGTGCCGGCGCTTTCGACTTCGCCGACGCACTGCGTCTGGTGCGCACCCGGGCCGAGGCCATGCAGGCAGCGGTACCGGAGGGGCAGGGGGGCATGGCCGCCATCCTGGGCCTGGAGGACGCCGTCGTCGAGGAACTCTGCCGCGAGGCGGCCCAGGGGCAGGTGGTGGCGGCGGTCAATTTCAACTGTCCGGGCCAGGTGGTGATCGCCGGTGAGCGTCCGGCAGTCGAGCGGGCGATGGATCTGGCCAAGACGCGCGGCGCCAAGCGTGCGCTGATGCTGCCGGTGTCGGTGCCCTCACATTGTGCCCTGATGCAGCCGGCGGCCGAGGCGTTGAGGCAGGCCCTCGCCGCGGTGGAGATCCGCGCACCGCGCATCCCGGTCCTGCACAACGTGGACGTCGCCACGCACGAGGCGCCGACGGCGATCCGGACGGCCCTCACGCAGCAGCTCTATAGCCCAGTGCGCTGGGTGGAGACGGTGCGGGCGATGCGGGACATGGGGGTGGCGCTCGTGGCCGAGTGCGGCCCGGGCAAGGTGCTGGCGGGGCTGAACAAACGCATCCTCGGCGACATCCCCACACCGGCCCTGGCCGATGCGGCGAGCCTCGCAGAGACCTTGAACAGCGTCAAGAACTAGGGGGAGCGAATGGAAGGCAGAGTCGCTTTGGTCACCGGGGCCAGCCGAGGCATCGGCCAGGCCATCCTACACGCGCTCGCCCGGCAGGGGGCGACCGTCATCGGCACGGCCACCCGTGAGCAGGGGGCGGTGGAGATCGGCGCGGCGCTCGCTGCCGCCGGCCTCAAAGGCGAGGGCTTGCCGCTCGACGTGACCGCTCCCGACCAGATCGAACGCACGATCGAGCACATCCTGGGTTGCCACGGGCGCATCGACATCCTGGTCAACAACGCCGGGATCACCCGTGACAACCTGTTGCTGCGCATGAAAGACGAGGAATGGGCGGCCATCATCGAGACCAACCTCACCTCGGTCTTTCGCCTGAGTCGGGCGGTGTTGCGGCCCATGATGAAGGCGCGTTATGGCCGCATCATCAACATCGCCTCGGTCGTGGGGGTGTCGGGCAACGCCGGGCAGACCAACTATGCCGCCGCCAAGGCCGGCATGATCGGCTTTTCCAAGTCGCTGGCCCAGGAGGTGGGCAGCCGCGGGATCACCGTCAACTGTGTCGCCCCCGGCTTCATCGACACCGACATGACGCGCTCACTGCCCGAGGCGCAGCGCCAAAAGCTCTTGGAACGCATCCCCTTGGGCCGCCTCGGCAGCCCGGAGGACATCGCCCATGCCGTCGCCTTCCTGGCCTCGGAGGCCGCCGGCTACATCACCGGCGCCACCCTGCACGTCAACGGCGGCATGTATATGGACTAGGGGGTTTTTGCTAGAATCCCGCCACCTTTTCGTGATCTCTGGCCGGTGATGCCGGCCACCGTCCGGGCCATCCCGGGCGGCCTTACCATCCACCCTTTAGGGAGCAGAAGCAGATGAGCGATATCGAGCAGCGTGTCAAGAAGATTGTGGCCGAACAACTGGGCGTCAACGAGGCGGACATCAAGATGGAGTCGTCCTTTGTCGATGATCTCGGCGCCGATTCTCTCGACACGGTGGAGCTGGTGATGGCCCTGGAAGAGGAATTCGAGTGTGAAATCCCCGACGAGGAGGCCGAAAAGATCACCACCGTCCAGCAAGCGGTCGATTACATCAAAGCCCACCAGGCCGGTTGAGGCGAACCGCTCATGGCCGATGAGCCGCCCCCGCCGATGAAAAAGCGCCTGCCGGCCATGAACGGTTCCCTCACCCCCAACCCCTCTCCCGCTTGCGGGAGAGGGGAGCATGGTGATCGGCTACGCCGATTTCCACGATAACCCTGCCGACCTGGAGGATAGAGTTGTCCAAACGCAGAGTCGTCGTGACCGGTCTGGGGATCATCTCCCCGATCGGCAATTCGGTGGATGCGGCCTGGTCCAGCCTGATGGCCGGCCGTAGCGGCATCACCCGCATCAGCCGGTTCGACGCGTCCGGCTTCGCCTCGCAGATCGCCGGCGAGGTCAGGGATTTCGACGTCACCGCCTACATCAGCGCCAAGGATGCACGCCGCATGGACGTCTTCGTCCACTATGGCCTGGCGGCGGGTATCCAGGCCATTCGCGATTCCGGCATCGAGATCACGGATGCCAACCGCGAGCGCATCGGGGTGAACATCGGCTCTGGCATCGGCGGTCTGCCGCTGATCGAGACGACGCACAGGACCTATCTCGACGACGGGCCGCGCAAGATCTCGCCCTTCTTCATCCCGGCGTCGATCATCAACATGATCTCGGGACACCTGGCCATCCTCTACGGCCTGCAGGGGCCCAACCTGGCCATGGTCACGGCTTGTTCCAGCGGCACCCATGCCATCGGCGAGTCGGCGCGGCTCATCGAACGGGGCGATGCCGACGTGATGATCGCCGGCGGCGCGGAGTCCACCGTTTGTCCCCTGGCCATCGGTGGCTTCAGCGCGGCGCGGGCCCTGTCCACCCGCAACGATGATCCGGCCGGGGCCAGTCGCCCCTGGGACAAGGGGCGCGACGGCTTCGTACTGGGGGAAGGGGCCGGTGTGCTGGTCCTCGAGGAATACGAGCACGCCAAGGCGCGCGGGGCCCGCATCTACTGTGAGCTGATCGGCTACGGCCGGGGGGCCGACGCCCATCACATGACCGCCCCCACCGAGGACGGCTCCGGAGCGGCGCGTTGCATGAACGCGGCCCTACGCGACGCGGGCCTCAATCCCGACCAGGTCGACTACATCAACGCCCACGGGACATCGACCCCCCTGGGCGACGTGGCGGAGACCAAGGCCATCAAGCGCTCTTTCGGCGAGCATGCACGCCGCCTCATGGTCAGCTCCACCAAGTCGATGACCGGACACCTGCTCGGCGCCGCCGGTGGGGTGGAGGCGGTGTTCACGGCCTTGACGCTCGCCCGGAATGCGGTCCCGCCCACCATCAACCTGATCGACCCCGACCCGGAGTGCGATCTGGATTACGTACCCAACACGGCGCGCGAGGCGCGCATCCAGGTGGCCTTGTCGAACTCCTTCGGTTTCGGCGGCACCAACGGGACCTTGATCTTCCGGCGGGTCTGACCCCGCGCTGTTGTCACCATTCTCGCAGCGGGCGCGCGCCGGGATCATGCGCACAGAGCCCCTCACGCTGGTCGATGGCGTCAGACATGACGCCGTGCCCGCCCGTGATCGGGGCCTGCTCTACGGCGACGGGGTGTTTCGCACCCTCCGTGTGCACCAGGGCCGACCGCGATGGTGGTCGGCGCACATGCGCAAGCTGGCAGAGGATGCCGCGCGGCTTGCCATACCGGCCCCGTTGCCAGCGTCGTGGGCGCGCGAGGTCGCTGCGCTCCTGTCCCAGGCGCCTGCCGAGTGTGTGCTGAAGCTCATCCTCACGCGTGGCACGGGCCTGCGCGGCTACCGCCCTGCCAGCCAACCTGAACCGAGGCGTATCCTCCAGATCTCGGCCTGGCCCGAACACATCGAGACCGTGGCCGCCCGTGGCGCCGTCGTCCATGTGTGCGACCTGCGCCTGGCGGAACAGCCGCGCCTGGCCGGCATCAAACACTTGAACCGGCTGGAAAACGTCCTGGCCGCGCGAGAGTGGCGCGATGGCGAGGCCGACGAGGGCCTGTTGCTCGACCACCGCGGACGGGTGGTCTGCGGTGTGAGCAGCAATGTCTTCCTCGTCCGCCAAGGTCGGCTTCTGACCCCCCGTCTGACGAGCTGTGGCGTGGCCGGTGTGGCCCGCCAGCAGGTCCTGGCGCTGGCCGCCCAACTCAAGCTGCCGGCGGCGGAGGTCGATATCGGCCTGGAAGAACTGAAGCAGGCCGATGAAGTGTTTCTGACCAACAGCCTGATCCGGCTCTGGCCGGTCTGCCGTCTGGGCGATCGCCAGTGGGGCGAGGTGCGGTTGGCCACCGAGCTACGCCGGCTTCTCGACGATGTTGCGTAGTCTTGCGCCATGGGCGGGGATTGCGCTAGTGCTGGCGCTGGGCTGGTCGGCCTGGTATGCCTACACCCCCACCGGACGCGGGCCCTTCCCGGTGGAGGTCCATATCGAGCCGGGCAGCGCCTTCAAAACGGTGGCCGATCAGCTCCATGCCCTTGGGGTAGTCGATCATCCGCTCGCCTTTACCCTGCTGGGCCGACTGACCGGGCAGGCCACCCAAGTGAAAGCGGGCAGCTACCTGTTCGAGGCGGCCGTCCCGCCCACCGAGCTCCTGCGCAAGCTCACCCAAGGCGAGTTCCTGCTCGGCAGAATCACCTTCATCGAGGGATGGACCTTCCGTCAGATGCGCGCGGCGATCGACCGGCATCCCCGGTTGCGGCACGACACGGCAGGGCTGAGCGAAGCGGCGCTCCTGGCCGAACTGGGCATCGAGGCGTCGCACCCGGAGGGATTGTTTTTCCCCGACACCTATTACTTCGATATCGGCAGCTCCGACAAGGCCCTCTATCTGCGTGCCCATCGCGCCATGCAGCAAGTCTTGCAACAGGCCTGGGAGGCTCGCGCCGAGGGCTTGCCTTACCGCACGCCCTATGAGGTGCTGATCATGGCCTCGATCATCGAGAAGGAGACCGCTGTGGCCGAGGAGCGCCCGCTCATCGCCGCTGTCTTCGTCAACCGCCTGCGGCTGGGCATGCGCCTGCAGACCGACCCCACGGTGATCTACGGTATGGGCGAGCGTTTCGATGGCAATCTGCGCAAGGTCGATCTGGCGAGCGATACCCCCTACAATACCTACACCCGTGCCGGGCTGCCGCCTACGCCGATCGCCCTGCCGGGCGCCGCCTCCATCCGCGCCGCGGTCAATCCTGAGATGAGCCGTGCCCTGTATTTCGTGTCCAAGGGCGATGGGCGGCATCACTTCTCCGAGACCCTGGACGAGCATAACCGGGCTGTGGCGCACTATCAGAGGAACCAACCGTGAGCCGTGGAATCTTCATCACCCTGGAAGGCGTGGATGGGGCCGGCAAGAGCACGCACATCGCCTGGATGGCCGATCTCTTTCGCGCGCGGAGCCGCATCGTGCGCTGTACCCGCGAGCCCGGTGGCACACCGCTGGGAGAAAAGCTGCGTGCCCTGCTGCTTGCCGAGGCCATGCATCCGGACACGGAGGCCCTGCTCATGTTCGCCGCCCGCCGTGAGCACATCGCGCGCGTGATCGAGCCCGCCCTGTCGGCCGGCGAGGTGGTCATCTCGGATCGCTTCACCGACGCGAGCTTTGCCTATCAAGGTGGCGGCCGGGGGCTGCCGGAGGCGCGCCTGGAGGTTCTGGAGTCCTGGGTGCAGGGAGGACTGCAGCCGGACCTGACCCTGCTGTTCGATGTCGATAACGACGTCGCTCAGCGCCGTCGTGGCACCGTGCGCGATCCCGACCGCTTCGAGCGCGAGGATGCGCAGTTCCACGCCCGTGTGCGCGCCGCCTACCTGCGCCGGGCCGAACGCTTTCCCGGCCGCATCCGCCTGGTCGACGCCAGCCAGCCGGTCATGGCCGTGCGTCGGCAGATCGAAACCCTACTGGCGCCCTGGCTGTGAGCGTGTATCCCTGGAACCTGGCGGTCTGGCAGCGGCTCGCGCGCGAACGCGAGCGCCTGCCGCATGCGCTCCTCCTGCACGGCATGCCGGGCGTGGGCAAATACGCCCTCGCCCGTGCCCTGGCGCAATGGCTGTTGTGCCGCTCGCCCACCCCACAGGGCGGATGCGGGCGGTGTCAGGCCTGTGCCTGGTTCGCCCAGGATGCCCACCCCGACCTCCACCGCATCGAACCCCAGGCCGACAGCGACGAGGCGGAAAAAGGCAAGCGCGGCGGCGCGGTGATCAAGATCGGCCAGCTGCGCGAGGTGATCGAGGCGCTCAGTCTCTCCGCGCACCAGGGTGGCTGGCGGGTGGCCATCATCCGCCCGGCCGAGGCCATGAACGCGGCGGCGGCCAACGCCCTGCTCAAGACCCTGGAAGAGCCACCGCCTGGCGTGCTGTTGATCCTGGTCAGTCACCGCCCGCGGCGGCTGTTGCCGACGGTGCGCTCGCGCTGCCGCGCCGTCGCCATACCGCGACCGACATGGCAACTGGCGCTCGACTGGCTCACCGCGCAGGGGGTGCACGAGGCGGAGGCCGCGCTACGCGAGGCGGGCGGGGCGCCCCTGCTGGCGCTCGATTACGCCGACCCGGAGCACTGCGCCCGGCGCGAATGCCTGCTCCAGGCGCTGGCGGAGCCGTCAAAACAGGACTGGTGTGCCCTGGCCAAGGCCCTGCAGGGGACAGTGGCCGAGACCTGGGGCTGGCTCACGCGTTGGGTGAGCGACCTGATCGCCTGCAAAAGCGGGGCCCCCATCCGTTACTTCCCTCAGCACACGCCCCGACTGCAATCCCTGGCGGCCCGCGCCAACCCGGTGCGCCTCTGGGCGCTCTACCAGACCCTGCTCATGGCAGGCCGTTATCTGCAGCATCCGCTCAACCCGCAGCTGTTGCTAGAATCCTGGCTGCTGCGCTACGCCCGCATGGAGGATCGAGCATGACCGACGACGGCAAGATTGCACGACACCCCGCCCGCCCCGGTGTCTTGTCCCTGACCATACGCGAGCGCAATGCCCTTTACGCCGCCTATATGCCCTACATCAAAGGCGGGGGCCTGTTCATCCCGACCAACCGCACCTACCAGATGGGCGACCAGGTCTACATGTTGCTGTCGCTGATGGACGAGCCCAGCAAGTATTCGCTGTCCGGCAAGGTGGTCTGGCTCACGCCGGCCGGTGCGCAGGGCAATCGGCAGCAGGGCATCGGCGTGCAATTCGAGGACAGCGACAGCGGCCGCGCGGTGCGCAACAAGATCGAGAGCATACTGGGCAACGCGATGAAATCGACCCGGCCGACGCACACGATCTGAACCATACCCTGCCCGTTGCGCATGACCGACCTGGTCGATTCCCACTGTCACCTCGATTTTCCGGACTACACCGAGGGGGTCGAGCCCCTGCTCGCCAACATGGCACAGGCCGGCGTCTCGCACGCGCTGTGCGTGTCGGTCAGCCTGGAGCGCTTCCCGGGCGTGCTGGCCCTGGCCGAGCGGTATGACAACCTGTACGCCTCGGTCGGGATGCATCCCGATCACGAGGACGCGCAGGAGCCCAGTGTCGAGGAACTGGTGCGTCTGGCGGACCACCCCCGGATCGTCGCCATCGGCGAGACCGGCCTGGATTATTATCGCAGCCCGCGTGAGGCGGTGGCCTGGCAGCGCGAGCGCTTCCGCACCCACATCCGCGCCGCGCGGGCCGCTGGCAAGCCCCTGATCATCCACACCCGCAATGCCGCCGAGGACACCCTGGCGATCATGGCGGAGGAGGGGGCCGACGCGGTCGGCGGGGTAATGCACTGCTTCACCGAGTCGCTAACGGTGGCGGAGCGGGCGATGGCCATGGGGTTCTACATCTCCTTCTCCGGCATCGTCACCTTCAAGAACGCCGCCAGCCTGCGCGAGGTGGCCGCCGCCGTGCCGCTCGACCGGCTGCTGGTGGAGACCGATGCGCCCTATCTCGCCCCGGTGCCGCACCGGGGCAAGCGCAATGAGCCAGCCTACGTGGTGCACGTGGCCGAGACCCTCGCGCGCGTCAAGGGCGTCGCCCTGGAGGACGTGGCCCGGGCGAGCCGGGAGAACTTTTTCCGCCTGTTTGCCTGTCCGGTCGGCTGAACCGGGATACAGCACCTTCTGAGAAGGTTCACGCCCCGGGTCGTAGCCCGATCGACCGACGGCTCGGCTTGGACCTTTGCAGGCGCGACGAATGTCGCGATGTCATCACGTCATTGTCGGCCGGCAACCTCGTTGGCTTCATCGAGGTTGCCGGATCATGCCGGCTGCAGGTCCTCGCTCTCGTTCGCGGTGTCGAACAGCAGCCGCACCGAGCCGTCTTCGTCCACGTCCACCGTGACCTCGCCGCCCTCGGCTAGGCGCCCAAACAGTAGCTCGTCGGCCAGGGCCTTGCGTATGGTGTCCTGGATGAGCCGCGCCATCGGCCGCGCCCCCATGAGCGGATCGAAACCCTTCTTGGCCAGATGGGCGCGCAGCCGCTCGGTAAAGTGGGCCTCGACCTTTTTGGCGTGCAACTGGTCCTCGAGCTGCATGAGGAACTTGTCCACCACCTTGAGGATGACCGTCTCGTCAAGGGGCGCAAAGGAGATGATGGCGTCCAGGCGGTTACGGAACTCGGGGCTGAACAGCCGCTTGATCTCGGCCATCTCGTCGCCCTTCTTCTCCGCAAGCGTGAAGCCGATGCCGGACTTGTTGAGCGACTCGGCGCCGGCGTTGGTGGTCATGATGATGATGACATTGCGGAAGTCGGCGCGGCGCCCGTTGTTGTCGGTGAGCGTGCCGTGGTCCATCACCTGCAGCAGGATGTTGAAGATGTCCGGGTGCGCCTTCTCGATCTCGTCGAGCAGCAGCACACAATAGGGATGCTTGGTGATGGCCTCGGTCAGC
>JBKBRS010000284.1:0-1356 GCA_046292095.1 Thiobacillaceae bacterium | reverse complement strand
TAAATGCCGGGCGCGGATTGAAACGAGCGCGGCGGCGGCAAGGGAGTTTGCGTGGATCAAGTATCGCCCGCCTTAAATGCCGGGCGCGGATTGAAACCTAACAGAACTGGCAACACTGGCCGCCGCGCGCGAGTATCGCCCGGCTTAAATGCCGGGCGTGGATTGAAACGCCACGTCGTCGTGATAAAGCTCTGCAGGATCGCGTATCGCCCGGCTTAAATGCCGGGCGCGGATTGAAACGGTTGTGGCGTCAACCTCTTGTCTGGCGGCCTGAGGTATCGCCCGGCTTAAATGCCGGGCGCGGATTGAAACGCGCCAGCAGCAGCAGCTGCCGCCACATCGATGGGTATCGCCCGGCTTAAATGCCGGGCGAGGATTGAAACAAATCAGATGGTGGAGGCTGTTGCAGATGCTGCCGTATCGCCCGGCATAAATTCCGGGCGCGGATTGAAAAGTCGTCGGGCCTGACGGCAAAATTGGCCGTTACCCAGTATCGCCCGGCTTAAATGCCGGGCGCGGATTGAAACAAGATCAGGCACTGATCATGGTCCACGGCCCATCTGTATCGCCCGGCTTAAATGCCGGGCGCGGATTGAAACTCCGGTGGAAGCCGGAGATCAACATGGCCGCATGGAGTATCGCCCGGCTTAAATGCCGGGCGCGGATTGAAACGCTCTCGCCGCGTAACTTGGCCTGGATCTGCTCGGGTATCGCCCGGCTTAAATGCCGGGCGCGGATTGAAACTTGCTGATGCACTACGAACCCGCTCTGCGTTGCTGAGTATGGTAATCCCCCCGCAAAACCAGTGCGCTGAGAAGTAGAGAGTCTCGAAGGAGAATCTCTACCATGAAGAAATCGCGTTTCACTGACAGCCAGATCATCGACGCGCTCAAGCGGGCGGAGGCTGGTCTGAGCGTGCCCGATCTGTGCCGCGAACTGGGCATCAGCTCGGCGACCTTCTACAAGTGGCGGGCCAAGTACGGCGGCATGGACGCCTCGCTCATGGCGCGCATGAAGGAGTTGGAGGAGGAGAACCGGCGGCTGCGCAAGATGTACGTCGAGGAAAAGCTCAAGGCCGAGGTCGTGGCGGAGGCTCTTGCAAAAAAGTGGTGAAGCCATCTCGCCGGCGCGAGATGGCACAACGAGCCGTGCAGCAGCGCGGGCTGTCGATCCGGGCGGCTTGTCAAGCCTTTCGGATCAGCCAGGCCTGCTACCGCTACGAGGCCCTGCGCGACACCGAAGACGAGGAGATCGCCCAGTGGCTGCTGCGGCTGACCGACAATAACCGCACCTGGGGCTTCGGGCTGTGTTTCCTGTACCTGCGCAACGTCAAAGGCTTTGCCTGGAACCACAAGC
>JBKBRS010000283.1:0-1382 GCA_046292095.1 Thiobacillaceae bacterium | reverse complement strand
AGTATCGCCCGGCTTAAATGCCGGGCGCGGATTGAAACGACGGCCTGCTCCGGGATCACCCACAGGCCATCGAGTATCGCCCGGCTTAAATGCCGGGCGCGGATTGAAACTGGGGCGACAAGTGGCCCTACCGCACCGTGGTGGCCGTATCGCCCGGCTTAAATGCCGGGCGCGGATTGAAACTATCAAGATGAGATTAAACGTACCAACGACGAACTCGTATCGCCCGGCTTAAATGCCGGGCGCGGATTGAAACCGCTGTTGCTCAATTGACGCCTCAACAGCGTCCTTGTATCGCCCGGCTTAAATGCCGGGCGCGGATTGAAACGTTCTCGCCGATGGCTTGCAGGTATGCGGTGATCTCGGGTATCGCCCGGCTTAAATGCCGGGCGCGGATTGAAACACACAAGCGCAGGCTTAGTGGAAACCCTAAGCAAGTATCGCCCGGCTTAAATGCCGGGCGCGGATTGAAACAGCAGGCCGCTGGCGTCTTCGCAGGCCTTCATCTCGGTATCGCCCGGCTTAAATGCCGGGCGCGGATTGAAACGATCCGGCAGCCGCGCGCTGAGCTGGGAGCGGGCGGTATCGCCCGGCTTAAATGCCGGGCGCGGATTGAAACGATGAATCGCTTGACCTTGGTGTGGGCCACCTGGGGTATCGCCCGGCTTAAATGCCGGGCGCGGATTGAAACTACCAAGACGAGATTAAACGTACCAACGACGAACGTATCGCCCGGCTTAAATGCCGGGCGCGGATTGAAACGCGGTCGTCGACTTCGATGTGGATCATGATCTCGCGTATCGCCCGGCTTAAATGCCGGGCGCGGATTGAAACAGTAAGCTGAAGTCGGTCCATATCTCGGTCCATATCGTATCGCCCGGCTTAAATGCCGGGCGCGGATTGAAACGAGGTGGCGCTGGAACACCGCAATCAGGACATGGACGTATCGCCCGGCTTAAATGCCGGGCGCGGATTGAAACTTTGATTCGCGCACGCCAGCGGCGGTGCGATACGCGTATCGCCCGGCTTAAATGCCGGGCGCGGATTGAAACAGTGGCATCAGCACGCTGTCGGGCGCGCTGGGCGTGTATCGCCCGGCTTAAATGCCGGGCGCGGATTGAAACTAAACGACCTGCCGGCCAAAATCGAGGGCAATATCATGTATCGCCCGGCTTAAATGCCGGGCGCGGATTGAAACGACGATACCAACGCCGTTAGACGATGTAGTCAACTGTATCGCCCGGCTTAAATGCCGGGCGCGGATTGAAACAGACTTTCGTCCGCGACGTCTCGCGCCGCCCTGGCGTATCGCCCGGCTTAAATGCCGGGCGCGGATTGAAACCAGGGATCGGCGCAACGCCTCGTAGGCGTCGGTGGTATCG
>JBKBRS010000282.1:1044-1457 GCA_046292095.1 Thiobacillaceae bacterium | reverse complement strand
CGCACGCAGGTGCCGGCTTCCCTGACTGCGGGAATAGCCGCACTGGCTCAGATGGTCGGCAAAACCGTCAAGCAATTCGACGCCTGGATTGCTGCGCAAGCGAGCAACCTGCGGCGGCCAGTGAAAGAAATGTTCGAGCATTGCGCTTCTCCTTTGTAATCCCCCGGCCGACGGGCCGGGCGGTTCCTCAGGTTTATGCGCAGTCCCGCCAACCCGCTACCTCCGTAACTTCAACCCGAAAGGAGACCTGCAATGCATAACCATCCACTCCACATAATGGTGCTTATGTCCTGAACTACATAAGCACCAGGCGGCCGAACTGGCCCAGTTCGCCGTCGGTGGGTTTGGAGAGATCCGCCAGCACCTGGCCGGAGAGTTCGAACTTCAGCAGATCGTCGGTGATGATCGACAAC
>JBKBRS010000282.1:700-1034 GCA_046292095.1 Thiobacillaceae bacterium | reverse complement strand
GCGCCATAGGCGTAATCGACGGTGAAGGGCTCGACATAGGGGCCGCCGGTCGTGGCGTCGAGGATCAGCACCGAGCCGTGCCGGGCATGCACCTGGTACTGCGCCGCCGGCAGGGGCTTGGGCGGGCTGTCGGAATCCTGGATCTGCACCGCCGAGACGTTCTGGTGTGCGAGTGGATAGAGGTGGCCCGCGATGACCGGGTTGGGCAGCGCCTCGCCGGTGACCGTGCCCGGTGCCACCGTGGTCGAGTGGCCGTAGAGGGCGAGCGCGAGGTTGCCGCTGCTGAGCTCCTCCAGCGTGCAGGCGAACTCGCCCTTCTTGGTCTTGATGAGCT
>JBKBRS010000282.1:0-690 GCA_046292095.1 Thiobacillaceae bacterium | reverse complement strand
GGCCGGCGGGATGGCCTGCCGAGTCGCGCGCGCCGATGTAAACGCGTCCCTGTCCAGAAAAGTAAGCCATTGCCGTGCCTCCTCAGCGATCAGCAATGGGTCCGGACAACGCGCCGTGTCGGCGCGTTGCGGCGAAGGCTAATGCCCGCGTAGCGGGCGTTAAGCGAAGCGGCCGAAGCCAGAAGTAGGCCATGGTCAGTCTCCCGTGGGGGTGGGCGTGGACGGGGCCGCGGCGGCGGGACCGTCACGGCGCGAGGGTTTGAGGGATGCGGCCGGCGCCGGGGAGTCCGGCGTGACGAGCCGGGCCGCGCCCTGGGCGATCAGCCAGCGGGCGCTGGCCTCGGGCAGGTCCAGCCGCGCGCCGGCGCTCAAGCGCCGACCGGCGTGGGTGTGGGCTTGGAGCAGTTCGATGTGCATTGGATGGGTCATCCCGTGGTCGTGAGGTCGGTCAGCGTGGTGCGGTAGCGGATCTCGTAGCGCGCCGGCAGCGTCACCGTGCCGGCATCGAGGTCGTCGGCGTCCCAGTCGGCGTCGAGCTCGCGCACCGCGAGCGCCAGGCCGCCCAGGTTCGGGTCCGCGAGCACGGCGGCGTGGGCGGCGACGATCAGCCGGTCGGCCGCGTCGAAGGCGTCCGCGCCGCGCGCGAGCGCGACCAGACGCACGGTGAGCGAGCGGTCCACCAGCCGGTTG
>JBKBRS010000281.1:888-1491 GCA_046292095.1 Thiobacillaceae bacterium | reverse complement strand
CCAGCGCTCCACGGCCGCGAGCGGCGCTGTCCACGACCACGCCGGCGCCAGTTGCAGCACCAGTGCGCTGCCCACGATGCCGCTGAGCACACTCACGAGCACCAGCCCAGCCGTCGAGGCCGCCCAGCGCATGGACAGGGCGGTGTCCCGGCTGCGGTCGAGGTAGACGGCGACCAGGCTGCCCAGGAAGGCCCACAGGATCACCTCCTCTGGGGGGCGGCCCGCAGCGGCGGCCACAGTGGGCACCGCGGCGGCGGTGCCTGTGGCCCAGGTGGACGCCGCCGTGGTTGTAATGCCTGCCAGCGGAAACCTCACACGGGCACGCCGGCGCTCCAGCCGGTCGTCTTGTACACAGCAAGCCGGTCCTCGGCGGCGATGTAGCAGACCCAGCCGACCTGCGGGACGTGGTACTCCCAGGCCCCGCCGATGCGCACGGCGATCTGGCCGGTCCGGCCGGCCCAATCCCCGGTGGCGCCACTGGGCACGATGTAGCGGTCTCCGTCGGCGGGGCTGGCCGGCGGCGTGGTCACGGTGCGGCTTGCGACCGACAGGCCCACGACGGCGCCCAGGCGCCTCAGGTTGGCGTCCATCTCGGTGTGCCAG